>DATGJA010000471.1:0-14564 GCA_035295445.1 Polyangiaceae bacterium
GTCCGGCGCGCGCCGAGCGCACCGAACGGCGCGAGCCTCGCCCGAGCCGCGACGCGGGTGGCGGCGACCGCGAGGCCCGAGGTCGGGGTCGGGGCTCCGCGCGAGAGCCCGTATCGTCGTACACGCGTTGGCGACCCCCCCCGGAGGCGGACGACGAGGAGCCCATCCTTTCCGGTTCAAGTCGCGCGGCAGAGCGCACGCTGGAACCGACTCGATTGCCGGGATTCGCGGTGTCGGACCCGCTTCCCGATGCGCCCGGTCCGGGCGCTCGCGAACGCGAGCGTTCGAACGACGACACCGCCGTGCAATTGTTCATCAATGTTGGACGGCGCGAGGGGCTCGGGCCAGAGGACGTCTACAAACTCCTGTCCGATCGCGGGATCGACGCGGCCGGCGTGAGCGATGTGCGGGTCCGAGACCGCATGACCTTCGTGCGTTTGCGTAAAGATCTGTTCGAACGCGCGGTCACTGCACTGACCGGGGAGGTCGTCGGTGGGCGAACGGTGGTCGCAGAGCTCGCGAAAGGTGGCTCAAGAAGCGGCTGACTCGTGGCCGCGCATGGGCAGTTGGGGGGTCGTCTATCCTACCTTCACCCGCGGATCCGTGGCCCGAGCCATTGAGGACCGGCGCGCCAGTGCCGTATTCTGAGCGACGACCATGGCTTTGCCCAGAGCACCCGAGCCGCCGGCGGTGCGCGCGGATTCATCGATGACCTTGAGGGCCCTGCTTGACGCGCGACGCGCGGAGGGACGCCGGATGTCGCTCGCGGAAGCGACCGCCGTACTCGTTCCGGTCTGCCTCGACTTGCAGGAGCGCCATGCCCGCGGGGAGCGCCTCTTCGTCCATCCCTCGGCCATCGCGCCGGGGGCCGACGGCATCGCCCGGGTCGAACCGCGTATCGCGAACGCGCCGAGCCACCCGTTCGACCGCCACTGCCTGGCACCCGAGCTGCAGCGCTCGCCCCAGCCGGGGGACGCCTGTGCGAGCGTCTATTCCGTCGGCGCCATGCTCTACGAGATGGTGACCGGGCTCCACATCGGGCCGGCGATGAAGCGCCCCCGGGACATCGATCCGACGGTGCCCGAGTCCTTCGAGATCCTCGTCGGCAAGGCGATCATCGGGGACCGGGCGCACCGCCCCGCGGACCTGGGCGCGCTCGCGAGCGCCCTCTACGGCATCGCGCCGCAGCGCAGCATGCACCCCCCCGCCGTCAGCGCCGGCGCCCTCGACGCGAGCGCGGAGCTCGAGGTGGACGTCCGCCTTTCGATGCTCCCCCCTTCGGAGATCGCGTCGCGGTATCCCGCGTCGAACGGCGTCGCCGCCGTACCCGGGTCGCAGCGGCCCCCGCCCAGCGGAGACCCCTTCGCCGCCCCGATCATCGACCGGACCGCCGTGGCGTCGAGCCGACGCAGTGTCGAGGACCCCACCGCAAAGCTCGCGGCGCTGAAGGCCCGTCTCGAGAGCGACCCGCGCCCCCGCTACGTGGTCAACAAGGACATGATGGACCACGGCCCCTTCTCGGCCGTCGAGCTCTTGCAGCAGATCGCGTCGCACGCGTTCAACGCGGACGACGGGCTGCGCGACGAGATCAGCGGGCAGCAGCTGCCCCTTGGCGAATGGGAGGAGTTCGCGCCCTTCGCCGAACAGGCGCAGCGCCTGCGCGACAAGCGGGCCGAGGACCGGGCCGTCGTACGCGCGGCCGACGCAGACAAGAAGAGCGGCATCGCCAAGACGATCCTCGCCGTGAGCGTCGTCGTGGCCCTGGGCGGGGTGCTGGCCGTCTGGTATCGCCAGCACCGCGGGACCCGAAGCGACACCGTCGTCGTATCGAAGGACCGAGCCGGCACCATCGAGATCGAGGGCGACATCAAGGGCAAGAAGCGCGCGGCGGCCGCGGGGCACGGCGGCGGCGGGGGATACGCCGGCGGGCAAAGCTACGAGGCGGTCCTCAACAGCAACAACGAGTCGGTCGTGATGGGCGAGGCCGCAGGCGCGCCGGACTTGACGAACGCCCAGCTCGCGGGCCCGCTCCGCCACGCCGGCTTCATCCCCTCGTGCGGCGCACCGGACGACATGAAGGTGCAGGTTCGCGTCGCCGTTCGCATGGGCGTTCCCATCGGCGTCACCGTCGCGACGACGCCGCCGAACGGCGGCATCGCCGGGTGCATCGATCGCGCCGTCCGGGGCCTGCGCTGGCCCCCGAGCGGCAAGACGGACTTCGTCACGACGAACTACTGAGATTTCTCTCTAATGCGCCGGCGTCGCGCCGGGCATCTGGGGCACGCAGAGGCCCATCACGCACTGGTTCGGCGTGATGCAGTCGACGGCGGACTGACACGGGAACGCGCACTTGCCGTACTGCGTGTTGCAGTGGTGCGTGCCGCAGGGCACGTCGTTGGTGCAGGTGAAGGCCACAGGTCCGGGAACGGCCATCTGCCCGCCGGCGGGCGGCGCCGCGGTCGGCGCGGGGCCGGGCATCGGCTGCGCGGGCGGCATCGGCTGCGGCTGCTGCGGGTATTGCCCGTATCCGGGCGCCGGCTGCTGGCCGTACCCCGGCTGCTGCGGCTGCTGCGGGTACTGGCCGTAGCCCTGCGGCGGATAGCCGGGGTAGGCCGACCCGGTCGGCGCGACGTTGGACGGCTGGGTGTCGTCCTGCTTCTTGCAGGCCCCCACGACCACAAAAAGCAACCCCACTGTGGCAAAACTTCGAAGGATGCGCATGCGAGTCTCCTTGAGCGCCGCGTAGCTTCGTCGAGGGCAGCCTCAATCGTCAACGACGGAAGGGTGGCGGCCGACGGGCGGACTGCTAATGGCGGAAGGTCCGCCGTGCGCTCGATCGCCTGCGCCCCGCTGATCTTCCTGCTCGCCTGCAGGCCCGGCGAGCCCCCCGCGCCGAGCGGGGACCCCTCGGTGGCGGCACCTCCCTGGAGCTCTACGCCCGACGCCGTCGCTGCGAGCGCGTCGCCGCCGAGCCTGACGACCCTCCCCGCCGCGCCCCTCCCGGCGGCGCCGCCCGCGTCCGCCGAAGCCGTCGCGGCCCCGCCCCGGCCCGACAGCTCGCTCCTTCCGCAGACCCACGACGCGCCGAGCGCCTCCGGATCCGCCTTCGACGCGCGGGTCGCCGGCCTCTGGGCGGCCATCGTCAACGACGATCCGTCCCTCGCCATGCCCTTCTTCTTCCCGCTCGGCGCCTACGCTCAGGTCAAGGACGTGGCGGACCCGGCAGCAGACTGGAACCACCGCCTCGTCGCGGCCTACCGCCACGACATCCACGAGCTCCACGCGAAGCTCGGCGACGCGGCGGCCGCCCGCTTCGTGGCGCTGGCGGTGCCCGACGCTCGCGCCCGCTGGGTCGAGCCGGGTGAGGAGTACAATAAGATTGGCTACTTTCGCGTCTTCGGCTCCAAGCTTCGGTTCGCGGGAGACGATGGCCCGCGGTCCTTCGACGTCAAATCGCTCATCTCGTGGCGCGGCGAATGGTTCGTCGTGCACCTCTCCGCCATTCGCTAGAGCGTTCTTCATCCGCACGTAAGAACGCCGCCGGAAACACCGCGGACACCGCGCCGCTCCGGCGCGGGCGGATCCTTTCGGGATGGCCTGGCGCCCGGAAGTCGAGTGGGCCTCCCCGGGGTCCGACCCGTCGAGCGACGTCTCCCTCGCGTTCGTCGAGGCCTTCTACGCGTCGATGCCCGCCAACTACCGGGTGCTCTTCGACCCGCGTTCGATGCGGCGCCACGCGGGCGTCGCGTTCCGACGGGGCGGGCGTGCCGCGCACGCCGAGGTGTGGAAGCCACTGACCGACGCGAGCGCGGCCCTCTGCGTCGTCGCGACGGACCGTCCCGGCCTGCTCTCTGCGATCGCGGCGGCCCTCGTGTCGCACCGGCTCGACGTCATCACGGCCCTCGTCTTCTCGCGCACGCTCCCGGACGGGGAGGTCGAGGCCGTCGATTTCCTATGGGTGCGACGCGCGAGCCCAGAGGACCGCGCCGACATCGGAGCCGAGGAGGTCGTCTCCATCGGCGAGGTCCTCAACGCCATCCTGTCGGGGAACATCTCGGCCGAGGAGATCGCCCAGCGATCCGTGGCCTTACCCGACGCGGTCGATGCGCGCGTCATCGTCCGCGTCGAGGGCGGCGACGGGGACGCCGCGGCCGTGCTCGTGGTCGAGGCCGCCGATCGCCCGGGCGTCCTGCTCACGATCGCCCTCGAAGTCTTTCAGCAGGGCGCGCAGATCGTCCGGTCCCTCGTGCGCACGGCCGACGGCCGGGCCTACAACCGCTTCGACCTCGTCGAGTTCAGCGGCGCCGGCCTGTCGCTCGAGCGCCGAGAACAGATCCGCTCGGCCGTGTTCGCGGCCCTCACGCTCACTCGGCCGTGAACGAGCGCGCGAACCCTCGTAGCTGCTGCTCGCCGATCGCCGTGGCCCTGTGCTCGATGAAGCGCGCCACCGGTCCGACCCGTATCGCCGCACCGGTCCAAGGCTCGACCGACCGGATCCGCGTCTTGTCCTCGCCGTCCGCCTCGAAGACGAACGAGTGCCGCGCGTGGACGATCGGTCCGAGGCCCCCCGACCAGCAGACCTCGCGGGCTCGGTCGACCTTCTCGACGTGAAGCCGCGACGGGAGCCCCGCGATCGACACGACGATGCGGTCCCCTTCCTTCAGAGGCCTCGAGGGCCCGCGCACGGGCCGAAAGGACCGGGGCATCCAGTCCTTCCAGCCGGGAAAGTGGATGAAACGCTCGAACACGGCGGCGACCGGGCCGGCGACGGTGATTTCGGACTGAGCGACGAGCGACATGCGGACGGCCTCCCTGGGGTGCGCGCGGGGACGGGCTTTAGCACGGCCGCCCTGGGCGGGTGTCCCTCGTGCGAACGCAAGACGAGCCAGCCGCGGGCAGGTGTTGCCTTCGTTGGTGGTTCAAACTATTTGATCCTCAATGAGGTCCTCGTGAGGGCCCTGATCGTCGGAGGCGGCATCGGCGGGCTCGCGGCGGCGCTGAGCCTGCACGAGGCCGGCTTCGACGTGGACGTCTACGAGTCCGTCCGCGAGCTTCGTCCGCTGGGCGTCGGCATCAACCTCTTGCCCCACGCGGTGCGCGAGCTCTACGAGCTCGGCCTCGAATCGGCGCTCGCGGCCGACGGCGTCATGCCCTCTCAGCTCGTCTACTACTCGAAGCGCGGGCACCGCATCTGGGGCGAACCGCGCGGCATCCAGGCCGGATACCGCTGGCCGCAGATCTCCATCCATCGCGGACGCTTGCACATGCTCCTCTACCGCGTCGTCCGCGATCGCCTCGGCGCGGACCGCGTGCACCTGGGCCATCACCTCGAGGCGTTCGAGGGGACGCGGGACGGCGTGCGCTGTCGCTTCGTCGACCGCTCGAACGGCTCGCCCCTCGGCGCGGCGGAGGGCGACGTGCTCGTCGGCTGCGACGGGATCCACTCGACCGTGCGCGCTCGTCTGAACCCGGAGGAGGGGCGCCCCGCGTGGAACGGCGCGCTGATGTGGCGGGGCGTCACGTCCGGCGCTCCCTTCCTCGACGGCCGGTCGATGATCATGGCGGGGCACGCGAAGCAGAAGTTCGTCGCGTACCCGATCGACGCCTCCGTCCGCGCGGGCGCGGCCATCAACTGGGTGGCCGAGATTCACTACCCGGCGAGCCACCCCGTCGAGCCCGAGGACTGGAACCGCGCCGGACGGCTCGACGACTTCCTGCCCGCCTTCGACGGCTGGCGCTTCGACTGGCTGGACGTGCCGGACCTCGTCCGTCGCGCCGAGGCCGTGTACGTGTACCCCATGGTCGACCGCGACCCGCTCGCTCGGTGGGGGCACGATCGCGTGACGCTCCTCGGCGACGCCGCGCATCCGATGTACCCGATCGGATCGAACGGGGCGTCGCAGGCCATCCTCGACGCGTGCGTGCTCGCCGGGTGCCTGCGCTCGCGCTCGGACCCGTCGGTCGCCCTCGGTGTCTACGAGGAGATCCGTCGTCCGGCGACCTCGGCCATCGTGCTGGCGAACCGCAAGCAGGGCCCCGAGGAGTGCATGACGCTCGTGGAGCAGCGGGCGCCGGACGGGTTCGCCCGCGTCGAAGACGTCGTTTCGCGGGAGGAGCTTCGCGCCATTTCGGAGAAGTACAAACGGCTCTGCGGCTTCTCGGTCGACGAGCTCAACGATCGCCCTTCCCTGCGCCATGCCGCCTACTGATCCGCTTGCGCTCGCGCCCCTCGTGACGATCGAGGCATCGCTCGGGCCCATCGTCTCGGTCGGACGGACGCCGCGCGGCCACGTCCGGATGGTGGCCATCCTTGCGGGCACGTTCGAGGGGCCGGAGGCGCGCGGGCGGATCCTCCCGGGCGGCGCCGACTGGCAAGAGGTCCGCCCCGACGGCGTCCTCGAGATCCGCGCGCACTACCTGCTCGAGACCGACGCGGGCGAGGCGATCGAGGTGCACAGCGAGGGCCTTCGCGCCGCGGCGCCCGAGGTCCTCGCGCGCATCGAGCGCGGCGAAATCGTCTCGCCGGGCGAGTACTACTTTCGCACCGCGATCCGCCTGACCACCGCGAGCGCGCGCCTGGCGCGGTACAACAGCCTGCTCGCCGTCGCCCGCGGAGAGCGCCGCGCGAAGAGCGTCGTCATCTCGGTGTTCGAGGTGCTGTGAGCCACAGGCAAGACGCGCGTTCCCATCGCGCAGTAGAGCAGCGTAAGCACGATGACGCGCGTTCCCATCGCGCGGTAGAGCGGCGTAAGCGCGATGACGCGCGTTCCCATCGCGAGGTACAGCGACGTACGCGCGACGACGTGCGATTCCCGCGCGCTTTCAAGCGAATCGACGGCCCTTGCCGCCCAGACACTCACGCGTCGCGCATCTTGAGGAGCATCGCCTCGACCGCGAGCTGCGCCGAGGCGTTCGCGTCGACCTGCTGCATCGCCGCGAGGGCGATCGAATGGCGCGCGGCCGCCACGTCCGCCGCGCGCTCGGAGGGGCCGGCCCGCGCGCGCGCCGCCAGCGCCACCGCGAGCGTCTCCATTTGCACGAGCAGCACGTCGCGCGCGACCTTCTTGGCCTCCTCGGCCAGCTCGAGCGCCGCGCCGATGTCGGTCGCCTCGAGCGCCCCGAGGGCCCGCGAGACGAACTCCTCGCGGCGTGCGCTCGCCTCCGGGTCCGCGAGGACGAGGGCCATGGCCATGCTCCCCCCCGCCAGGCGCGCGAGCTCGGTCGCCTGCGCGGCGTCGGTGCCGCGCTCGACGAGCAGGGCAGCCACGACGTCGTCGGGAAGCGCGCCGAAGCGGATCCGCTGGACGCGAGACAAGATCGTCGGAAGCAGCGAGTCGGCGACCGCGGTGAGAAGGACGAAGTGGGTTCGCGCGCCCGGCTCCTCGAGAGTCTTGAGGAGCGCGTTGGCCGCCGGCAGGCTGAGCTCCTCGGCGCGCCGTACGACGAAGACCTTCGCGCGACCCTCGTGCGGGGAAAAGGCGGCGCGCGCGAGCACGAGCGTCCGGACTTGGTCGATGCTGATGTCCTGCGTCTCGGGCGAGCGCCGGCCGATCGCGGCCGGGTCGTACAGACCCCGCTCGAGGACCACCACGTCCGGGTGGAGCGGCGTCCCCTCGCCCGGGCGGGGCACGGCGCGGGCACATGCCCGACACTCGCCGCAGGCGTCCGCGCTTCCCTGACTCCGTCGCTCGCAGACGAGCGCTTGGGCGAGACCGAAGGCCGCTCGTTCCTTGCCGACGCCGTTCGGGCCGTCGAAGAGGTACGCGTGGTGAACGCGCCCCGCGGCGAGCCCGCGGCGCAACGTCTCGACGGCCGTCGGCTGCCCGCGCACGCCGGCGAGAAGCGCAGGAGACGCGCCGCTCATCCGAGCCCGGTGGCGTGGGCCGGCGGAGGCTCGGGCGGGGTCCAGCGTCGGGTGCCGCGGACGAAGACGGCCATCCGCCGCACCGGCGCGTCGTTGTCGCCGGCGAGGTCGTGCCAGCGGTCCTCCATCTCGGCGCGTCCGAGGAATGCGTACGCCCCGGGGGTGAGGTTGCCCGGGTCGCCAAAGAAGAGCCGTTCCGCGTCGTACCCCACCATGACCACGTAGTGCCCCGCGTCCCAGGTCTCGCTCCAAGGCGCGGGATGGTCGCTCCACGCCTGCAGGTCCACGATCGGGGGTTCGTGCGCGTCGACGGCGCGCTCGAGATCCGCCACGGCGATGTCCTCGTTTCGGTACGACGCCTCGAGGCCCTGCGCGCCCAAAAACGCGGCGATCGCCTCGGGCTCCGTTCCTCGCGCCTGCGTTGTCCGCAGCGCGTCGTAGAGCGAGCTCTCCTCGGCACGGGCGAAGCCCTCGACGCACCAGTAGCGGAGGATGTTCAGCGTGGCGGCGGCTCCGCAGCTGAAATTCCTCTGTTGTTTCGCCATCGGCACCTGCACGAGGTTTGCCGGCAGTGGTGCGATGACCCTTTGACACTCTTGCCGAGCGACCACACCCCGTCGCGTACCACGCCGGGCCGGTTCCTGCAGGCCATCCGGGCCTGCCGGGCGCTTCCCCACGGCTTTCAGGTTTGTCGCAAGCCCAGGAGATTAGTGCTTTTCTTCCTCGTCGTGCTCGTGCGACAGCGCGTCGAGCTCCTCGTCGGACATGGCGCTCGCGTGGTCCCCGGCGCGTTCGCGCGCGAACATGCGGTTGAGGGTCCGCCGGTCGATCCCGAGCACCTCGGCGGCGCGGGTCTTGTTGCCCCCTGTGCGCGACAGGACGCGGTCGATGTACCGCCGCTCGAGGACGGCGAGCGTCGGCCAATCGTCGGCGAGCGACCCCATGGCGCCGGCGGTCGACTGGCCGCGATCCGACCACGCGCGGGTGACTTCCGCCGGCAGGTCGCTCCCCGTCACGACCCCCTCGCGCGCGAGGAGCATCGCACGCTCGATGATGTGCGAAAGCTCGCGCACGTTCCCTGGGAAGTCGTAGCCTTGGAGGATCTCGAAGACCTCGGGCGCGACGTGGGGCGCCGCGCGCCCGAGGCGGTCCGAGTGACGCGCGATGAAGTGACGGATGAGGAGCGCGATGTCCCCGCGCCGCTCCCGCAGGGGCGGCACCCGCACGGTGACCACCTGAAGGCGGAAGAGGAGGTCCTCGCGGAAGCGGCCCGTGGCGACCTCGTTCTTCAGGTCTCGGTTGGTCGCTGCGACGACGCGCACGTCGACCTTGATCGTCTCGGCCGCACCGACGCGGCGGATCTCCCCCTCCTGCAGGACGCGGAGCAGCTGAACCTGCATCTTGGGGCCAATCTCGCCGATCTCGTCGAGGAAGAGCGTCCCGCCCTTGGCCTCTTCGAAGAGGCCGCGCTTGGTGGCGCTCGCCCCGGTGAAGGAGCCACGCTCGTGCCCGAAAAGCTCGCTCTCGAGGATCGACTCGGGGAGGGCGCCGCAGTTGATCGCGACAAAAGGCTTGGTCGCCCGCGGGCTCTTGGCGTGGATCGCGCGGGCGACGAGCTCCTTGCCGGTCCCGCTCTCGCCGACGATGAGCACCGTCGCCGTCGTGGGCGCGACGTGCGCGACCGTCTTGTAGACCGAGAGCATGGCCGGCGTCGTGCCCACGATCTGCGCGACCGGCTGCGACCCCGAGCGCTGCGGCGGCTCGGCCGCGCCGAGGGCGAGCTTGCGCCGGCCGATGGCCTCCGAGACCATCCTCTTCAGCTCCGTCGGCTCGATCGGCTTCGCGAGGTAGTCGTACGCGCCTTCGCCCACGGCGTTCATCGCCCCCTCGATGTCGGCGTACGCGGTCATCAGGATGACGGGCGTCGCCCCGCTCGACTCACGGACCCGCCGTAGGACATCGTGGCCGCTCGTGTCGTTGGCGAGGTGAATGTCGCTGAGGACGACGTCGTAACGCGTCAGGCGCGACGCCGCGGGCGTCGCGTCGGCGTTGTCGAGCACATCGACCTGGTAGCCCTCGTTCCGGAGGACTCGGGCGAGGAGGGACGCGAGCGTGTCGTCGTCCTCGAAGAGCAGGATGTGGGCGGGCGATGCCGCCGCGGCGGCTGCGGTCGTTGCCGGTTTGCTGATGCCTTCGTCCGTCATCCCGTCCTCGCTTTTGCCGACCGGGGCATGGGGCCCCACCCGGGCGCGCTCAACCGACCTATTTGCACCGCAGAGAACCGCCAAAGCCTCGTGTTGCCCGGCACCGACCCGCCCCCTTTCACGAGGGATGCCGGCGCGCCACGCAACCGGCTCGGGCTGCGCTTAGGATGCATCTGCGATGCAGGTACCACCGGCGTTCGACCCGTTGCGCCTGTGGGAGCACGTCCACGGGCACCTCGGCTGGCTCGCCGCCGCCGCGGTCACCCATCCGGCCATCCTCTTGCGGCCGAGTCGGGATGGGGGGGCTCGTCGCGCCACGCTCTCGGTGGCCTTGGCGGTCGCGTTTCTCACGCTCGCCGGGGCGTTCGGCGTCGCGATGTACCCCGCGTACAGGGAATCGTTACGGGCGCCCCTGTTCGCACAGGCACCGACGATTGGTTACCTCTTCGAGCGAAAAGAACACCTCGCCTTCGGGGCGATCCTGTTCGGATGGGCCGGCGGCGCAGGCTACGCGGGGTCGCTGCGAGCCCAAGGACACGTACGCTCGGCGCTCAGGCGGGCGGCCCATGTGGCATTCGTAGCGGCGGCGGCGATCGCGTTTGTGACGGCCGTTCTCGGTACGATCGTTTCAACCTACAAGACGTTCTAGAGACGGCGGCCATTTCATAAAGAACGTTGCCGACGATTACGAATCGAGGTAGCACGCCACGCTGCAGTCGCGCTGGGCTCCCGGATCTTTCGAGCCACGCTGACCGCAAGTGGGAGAACAGTAATATGATCCAGAGGCTTAGGCCGGGTTTGGCGTTCTTGGTAGGGGGGGTTGGAGTGGCTGCGGCGGTGTCGGGGATCGCGTGCAGCAGCAGCGGGAACACCGTCGCGGACGACGGCGGATCGGGCAGCAGCACAGGCAGCGGCGGCGGCTCGACGACCGGGAGCGGCACCACCGGCAGCTCGACGGGCAGCGGCACCACCGGCAGCAGCACGGGAAGCGGCACCACCGGGTCGAGCACGGGATCGAGCACCAGCGGGTCGACGACGGGGTCATCGACCGGTGCGTCGACGGGCAGCACGGGCCCGGTGGACAGCGGCGGGCCTCAGCCGACCTCGGACGGCGGCTGTCCGACGCAGACCATGGGTGTGGTGGCCGTCAAAGTGACGATCCCCGTCGGCTGGCCATCGAGCACGGCCGGCAATTCGGGCGAGGGCGATATCTACATCTGGTTCCTGACGACGCTCAATCTCCCGATGGGGAGCACGATGTACATGGGCTCGACGCGCTCGTGCGGCACGACGCTTCCCGACTTGACGCTCAACACGGCGGGGTCGCTCGCGGTCGGCGCCGGCAGCGTCATGAACCCCAAGATCCAGCTGGCCATCCTGCCGGCGACCTTCGACGCGATCACGCGCACGTTCATGACGAACGGGACGCAGTCGGGCTGGGGTCCGGGCGACACGATCACCGAGACGAAGACGCTCGGCGGCCTCGGGCTCGCCCCAGGCAGCAAGTACATGATGGAGGCGACGGCCTGGCCGCCCGACTGCGCGATGAGCGCGTCGAGTTGCAACTCGACCGGAAGCTTCGCCGCGTCGGACCTCCAGGACGACGACGGGGACATGCAACCCGGCATCACGGTCACGCCGAACTCGACGAGCCCGTACTTCCTGCCGCCCACGGCGCTCAGCTTGGGCGGGCAGGCGCTCAAGCAGCCGGCCGCGGACAAGGTCTACATCGCGCTTCGGCAGGAGATCGCGCTGAGCGGTATGCGCACGACCGATTGCCAGCAGGGCTCGGGCACGGCGACGATTACGCTCTTCGACAACCACGTCGTCGGCTGCCACGCGACGGCGTCGTCCTCCGCGCCGGCGGGCAACTGCACGAGCGCGCAGGCGAGCTTCCTCGACGCGAACCGCACGAAGTACACGGTGAAGGGGACCGAGATGGCGTCGAGCCCTTCGGCCATCAGTCCCTCGAACCCCGTCATGGGGACGTTCACCCTCAAGCAGATCAGCAACACCGCGACGTGCGCGGACGCGCGAGCCGCGCTCCCGTAAGTCGGCACCTTCCCACGAAGAAAAGGAAGCTGGATTCGGCCACGCGGCGGCGGAGGAGCGGCGGAAGTGTGCAGATCGATCCGCCCGCTCTTGCGGGGCACGGTTGACTTTTGGTAACCCGTCACACCCGCACGGGCCAGGAGCCAGATGAGAGTGGGACGAAGCGTCGTCGCAGCGGCAGTCGTTCTTTCGAGTGCACTCGTGGGCGGTCGCGCCGAAGGCGCCGGTTTTGCCAGCGCCCGCTTCGGCGGTGAGCACGGCACGCCGATCGATACGAATCCGACGGCGCTCTACTACAACCCGGGCGCGATCGGCTTCAGCGAGGGGATCAACCTCTTCCTCGACGGGCAGATCGCGTTCCGGCACGCGACCTGGACGCACCAGGCGCCACCGCTCGGTCTCTCCGACCAGCCCGACAAGGAGGTCGGCAACAGCGGGACGGCCAGTCTGTTCAACGTCTTCGGCGGCCCCGCTCTCGGCGCGACGGCGAAGATCGGCAACCTCGCGCTCGGCGCCGGGCTCTTCGTCCCGTTCGGCGGCCGGGTCAGCTGGGACAGGAACAAGTCCCTGACGGCGATGCAGAATGAGATTTACCCGGACGCGAAGGACGGCGTCCAGCGGTGGGACATCATCAACGCCTCGCTCACGTTCATCTACGCGACCGTCGGGGCGGCGTACCGCCTCGGACCTCTGAGCATCGGCGCGAGCGGAAACCTCGTTATCTCCCAGGTGGACCTCACGCAAGCCAAGAACCCGTACGGCAATGGCCTGCCGGACACCACGAGCGAGGGCCGGGCGTCGCTCGACGCGTCCGGGGTCAACGGCAGCTTCGGTGTCGGCGCGATGTTCGAGGCCGTGCCGAACCACTTCTGGCTCGGCGCCTCGTATCAGGCACAGCCCGCGCTGGGACAGCAAACGTTGACCGGCAGCTTCTCCATCACGGCCGTCGCGACGCAGCAGACGCCCAATCCGCCGCCTCAATCCACCCCTGCGACGTTCACGCAAGCCCTTCCGGACATCGTCCGCGGCGGCGCCAAGTGGCGGGTAAACGACACGCTCGAGCTGCGCGTCTTCGGTGACTTCACGCGCTGGAGCGTCATGAAGTCGCAGTGCGTCGCCTACGAGACGAAGAACCCGGACGGTAGCCTCGTCCAGCACCCGTGCCTCGTCCACGCGAACGGCAGCGACGCTTCCGGTGGAAACGTCGCGACGAACATCCCGCGCAACTGGAACGACACGTACGGCGTTCGCGCGGGCGGCAGTTACTGGGTAAAGCCGGAGATCGAGCTCTTCGGCGGTCTCGGCTACGAGACCGGGGCGACGCCCGACGCGACGATCGACGCGGCGACGATGGACGGGAACAACGTCGGCATCGCGCTCGGGGGACGTTTCTATCTCTTCAACAGCTTTTACTTCTCCGCCTCGTACACGCACCTTCAGTTCCTCGATCGCGACAACACGGGCAAGAGCACGCTCGAGTCGGGCCCGAACGGCATGGGCGTGGCCATTCCGACCGCCCAGCAGGACGCGGGCGGCAAATACACGCAGTGGATCGGGATCATCGACCTCAACGCCCAGAAGCAGTTCTGAGACACCGGTGCCTCTGGCCGAGATCTACGAGAACATCGATCTCGTCGCGCCGGGCGGGATCGAAGAACCGTCGCCGTACCCACCTCGGTCTGCCGCCGCGTTTGGCATCCCTCTCCCTTGTCGGTACTTCCGTGCTCAAGCACGATAGCCGCTCATGGCCGAGCGCGACCTGGTCATCGTCGGCGGCGGTCCCGCCGGGATCGTCACGGCGCTCTACGCCGCCCACGCGGATCCGGCGCTCGCACCGCGCATCTCGGTGCTCGAGAAGGAGCGCTACCCGCGCGACAAGTACTGCGCCGGCGCCATCGGCGGGCGCGCGCTGCGGTTGCTCGACGCGGTCGGAGCTCGTCCGTCGGTGCCGTTCGTTGCAGTGCACGCCGTCGAGCTGCGCCTGCCGGCGGGCAGCGTCTCGCTGCGCGAGCCCGACGCGGGCATCATCGTTCGCCGCATCGAGTTCGACCGCGCGCTCGCGGACGAGGCGAGGCGTCGCGGGATCGAGGTGCGCGACGGCACCCCCGTGGAGGCCGTCTCCCAGGGCGCGGATGGCGCGCGGGTGCGGATCGCGGGGGGTGAGACGATCGACGCCCGCGCCGTCGTCGGGGCCGACGGGGTCGCGGGGGTCGTCCGGCGGACGGCCGGCTTCGCGCGCGGGCGGCTGCGAGCCCAGGCCGTGGAGGTGGACACCGAGGGCGTGACGGGGGACCCGCCTCGCGACACCATTCGCTTCGACCTCGGCCCGCCGGGACTGACGGGGTATCTCTGGGACTTTCCGTCGATCGTCGACGGGTGTCCGGTCGTGTGCCGGGGCGCGTACCGGATCCTCGACGGCGCGGGGGGCGAGAGCGCCCGCGCGC
>DATGJA010000472.1:0-4009 GCA_035295445.1 Polyangiaceae bacterium
ACTCGTAGAGCAGGTAGTACCCGAACGCGACACCGAAGAAGATGCGGCCGGCGTTGGGCGACACGAGCCACCCGATGACGACGAGCAAGGGAAAGTCGATGAGGGCCGCGCCGAAGACGGCCGGCCACGGGAAGAGGACCATCCGAAGCTCGCGCGCGCCGCGCACCGCCATCGCGTCGTCCCGGAAGGCCGCATGGTGCAGCAGCGTGTGCCGCTCGTAGAGGATCGCCGCGCGGGTCCGGTGGTGCAGAGGTCCGCGGTGAATGCGCCACTCGAAATAGTTCGCGAAGACGAACGCGACCGGGGATAGCGCCAAGTCGCCCCACGTGGGGTGGCTCACGCCGCGCAGGGCGAGCCAGAGGATCCCGATCGAAAAGGCGTTGGTCGCGGCGAGATGGGCTTCGCCGCGGTACCAGGCCGACACGCCCCTCATGAACTCGTCGCGGCGGGCGAAGACCGAGGCAGAGAGGTCGCGCGGCGAAGCAGGGGCCACCGTAAGAGCATAGCTCGCGGTCGCGGCGCGGCCTCAGTCGACCTCGTCCGGGCGGACGATCCACTCGCCGGGCACGCGATGTCGAGCTCTCGTCGGTCGAGCGCGCGGGCCTGCGCCTCGGGGGCGAGCTCTCGAAGGCGCACGTCGAAGTCGGGCTCGTTCTGTGGCCCGGCATGACCGCGCAGCGCCTTCTCGACGAGCGGCCGGGCCGCACGCACAAACCCGATCCGCAGCACCGGGCGAGCGACCGCCGGGGGATCGCGCGCCTGCAAGAGCTCGGGCATCGCGGCGCGCACCGACTGCTCGACGAGGAGCCCACGCGTCGAGAGCCGACCGCTCGAGCTCGCCTCGAAGAGCCCTCCTCCGAAGTGCTCCTGCACCCGGCGGAGGAAAGCCGCGTCCGTCCGACGGCACCTTTGGGCGCCCCCATGCAGGATTTGCATAAACACAACGCGAGGTACATTGCGCCGTGCGGAAGGCGGCGGCCATGCGAGCAACTCTCGGTCTCATCGGGCTCATCTCGGGGTGCGGCTTGACCGCGTGCGGCGCAGCGCGTCCTCCGCCGGCGCCCGCGCCTGAAGGTCCCGTCCCCCCCGTCCTCGGCCTCGGCGAGCAAATGCCTCTCGATGACGGGGGCCTCGCGCTGGAAGGCGACGGCGGTCCAGACGGCGCACCGGACGCCTCTGGGTCGGCGGTCACGATTCTCATCCGAAACGTCCACGCCTCGGCGGCCTTCGCGGTCGACGACACCGGGCTCTATTGGATCGACGAGGTCGCGGGCGAGGTATCCCGCGCGCCGAAGCGCGGCGGCCTCACGATGACCCTCTACAACACCGGCGGTCGCGCGCTCGCGTCGGGGTCCACTCTCGCCGTGCAGGGCGGTGACATTTATTGGGCGACCGATCTCGACATGGGTGCGTTTCGGCAGAGTGCCCTCATGCGCCTGCCCAAGAACGCCGACAAGCCGACGCTCCTCGCATCGAGCTCGACAGGCCGGCTGTCGGGACCCGCGCTCGACGGCCAGAGCGTCTACTGGGTGTCGGGCGGCGCCATCGTCCGGGCCCCGAAGGCGGGCGGTCCGTCGACGCAGGTGCTCGCCGGTCAAGCCGGCGCCGACGCCGTCGCGGTCGACGATCAGAGCGTGTACGTGTCATGCGCGGGCACCGAGGGAAAGCAATTCGCGGACGGGACGATCGTCGCCGTCGCGAAGAAGGGCGGCGCGCCCCGCGTCCTCGTCGCCGGCTCGGCTCACGCAGCGAACGTGCAGATCGACGACCAGAACGCATACTGGCAAGCGGGCGCCGACGTCGTGAGCGTGCCCAAGGCGGGGGGCCCCGCGAAGGTGCTCGCGACGGCCACGGGCCCCGTCGACGACCTCGCGCTCGACGATACGAACGTGTACTTCGCGTCACACACCTCGGCGAAGGACGGGACGATCGCGCGCGTGCCGAAGGCGGGCGGCCCGGTCGAGGTGCTGGCAAGCGCTTCGTCTCCCGCGACGGGAATCGCGGTGGACGCGACCGCCGTGTACTGGATGGGCCTTGGCACGGAGGCGAACAAGTTCGCCGACGGGACGGTGAACAAACGAGACAAGCCCTAGGCCCAATGCGCACGAATGGGCGGAATCGAACGCTCGTTTGAGCGGGTGTGGGAGGGTCCTCTCATGTCGGACGCACGATGATTCCCTCTTTCGGGATGGATTGAATTCGAGATCATGGCCTAACGTCTGAGAGGTCAATGCGCGGCCTCCAGTGTCTTCGTGTGCTCGCAGTGCTCGCGGGAGCCGCGGCGGTCGGGTGCGGATCGTCGCAGTCGAATGCGGGCGCCGACGGCGGAGGGGCGTCGGGCTCGGCCGATTCGAACGCCGGAGAGGGCGGTTCGGCCGCGGACGCGGGCGGTGCCGACGGGCAGGCCGACGGCACCATCGGATCGGACGCGGGCGGGGGGGCGGACGGCAAGGCGGGGTCGGTCGACGGCGCCGCAGCCGATCAGGCCGCGTCGGACCAGGGCGCCTCCGACGCCGCGAGCGGCACCGGACCGGGATGCGACGGGGCCGTCGGCACGAGCTGGGACGCGGCACCTCCCGTCCTCATCGCGAAAAACGATTACATCAGTCAGCCAGAGCTCGGCGTCGACCGCCTCGGCAACGCGGTCGTCGTATGGGAGCAGCAGACGAATCAACAGGTCTACGCGATCTGGGCGAGCTCACGGCCGGCGGGGGGTGCGTGGCAAGCGCCGACGGCGCTCAGCAACGAGGACCACCCCGCAATGGGCCTCGACCCCAACATGATCGAGATCCCGCCGCAGCTCGCCGTCAGCGACAACGGCACCGGGGTCGCCGTCTGGCCGATGCATTTCAACCTCGTGCCCATACAACTCCAGGCGAGTCACTTCACCCCGGGCCAGGGGTGGGACGGACCCGTCGTGATCAACGCCCTGCCCGCGGACGCGGGCGTCGGACCTCCCGGCGTGAGGGGCGTGGGGAACGGGCAGAGCGGTCCCCAGGTCGCGATCGATCCCAACGGCAACGCGATCGCGGTATGGGCCGAGGGGGTCCAAGACGTCGACGCGCAGGCGCCCAACTATGACCCGCAGGTCTACGCACGCCGCTACGGCGCGGCCGGAGGCTGGGGCCCGGCCGCGCTTCTCTCGGCCAACGGTCAGGCCATCCCCGGGACGAGCCAGACCACGCTGGACTCCGAGACCCCGCACGTGGCGGTCGACCCGGCCGGGGATGCCGTCGCCGTCTGGTCCGTGAGCAGCACGAAGTCCGGCGGCGCGGAGGCGGTCCAAGCCGCTCACTACGACGCCGCGACGAACACCTGGGGCGCGCCCGCATTCGTCGATGTATGCGCCGGCTGCTCGACGGCCATCTCGGGTTACCAGACGACGCCACGCGTCGCCGTCGACGCGCAGGGCAACGCGATCGCCATCTGGAATCGATTCGACGGACATGGTGTCTGGTCCTCGCGCTTCACGAGGGCGGGGGGCTGGAGCGCGCCGCAAGACATCAGCGACTCGAAGAACGAGCAGAGCGCCGACGACTCGCCCCGCATCGGGATGGACGCGGCGGGCAACGCGATCGCCATCTGGTTCGAGGGCCCTTTCCTGCACGCCAACCACTACAAAGCCGGCGCGTGGGGATCCCCCGTCACGCTCGCGTCGAACGTCGGCGACCAGCTCATCCAGCCCGTGTTCGACTCGGCGGGCAACGCGCTCTTCGTCTGGTCGGACACGTCCACCATCGACCTCGTGCGCTTCGACGGCGCGACGGCGACCTTCGGCGCGCCGCAGGTCATCGCCACGGCGACTTACGCGGGCAGCCCCCTGATCGCCACGCGCGGCGGCGCGTGCGGCGGCGCGCTCGCCGTGTACGGGGCCACGCCGGTCGAGGCAGGTGCAAACAAGGGGATCTTCGCGATCGAGCAACGGTAGTCCGCAGCGAGAGCGGACTAGGGACACACCAACGAGTCGGGCGGGTACGCCGGAGGGACATCGCAGATGAAGGCGCGGGCA
>DATGJA010000473.1:0-5450 GCA_035295445.1 Polyangiaceae bacterium
CGGTGCAGACGACCTCGCTCAGCGTCTCGGCGACCAGCGACGCGCGCTCGATCTCGGTCGCTCCCCTGCGGACGAGCGCGTCGTGCATGGCGAACGCGAGCCGCGTGGCACGCTCGCCCGGGGCGAAGCTCGGAGCCTTGAAATGGAGGGTCCCGCGCAGGCCCATCGCGTCGGCGGCGGCGGCCACGAGCTCCGGCGCGAAGCCGGCGCCCTGCAGCGTAAAGGCCGCGTGGACCCGCAGGTCGCGGTGGACCTCGCCGGGCTCCTTGAGCTTGAGCGACCCCGCGACGTGGGTGCGCACCCCCCCTCGGTACCACCCGTCGAAGGCACCCTCGTAGACGACGACGACCGTGAAGTGCTCGGCGTACGTGATCCGCGCGCGGTCCTCGTGCTCGACCCGCAGCATGCCCGTCACCGACGGCGTCTCGGGTTGCCAGAACCGGACGCGCCCGCGATCATCGCTCGAAGGCACGCGTGCAGTGTAGGCCGAACTCGCCGGGTGGCTTGGGCGATCTTGGCGGCCTGGGCAGGTTCACGCACGCACGGCGCGATGAGCGACGCCGAGGCTCGGCTTTACTTCGAGGGGACGCGTGGCACGTCGAGCTCCCGGCGGACCGCGCCGGTCGGCACACCGTTCGGTCCGAAGGAGCGCTCTTCGAACGACAAGGTGCCGTCCTTGCGCCACAGGATCACCGTCGAGCTTCGCGTCCCGTAGACCGCCGACGCGATGAAGATCGGCGCGAGGTCGCGCTCCAGCTCGCGCGACAGTCCGGTGTCCGGCAGATCGTCGTTCGGGGCCGAGCTCCGGTCGGCGAGCATGGCGAAGAGCTCAGGACCCAGCGCCTCCGGCGGGCCGTCGAGGGCCCGGCGCAGCGCCGCCGTCGATCGCTCGACCTTCGGCCACGGCACGTCGAGCGCGGCGTTGCTCAGCCCGTGGACGCCCGGAGCGACGCGAACGGCCGTGTCCGAGGATCGGTTCACGTAGAACAAGCTGCGCCCGTCGCATACGAGCAGGTTGAAGTCGGCATAGATCGCGCGCTCGGCGACGACCCGCCGTCCATACGACGCGGCGTCCTCGTCGCCGATCAGGAAGTCGCGGCAAAGCGCGCCGCGCGAGCGTGCGGCCTTCCCTGCGAGTCCGCCCCGCACGTTCGTCACCGCTGCGAGGCGCCCGGCGCGCGCGACGCCGAGCCACGTCCCCCCGTCGCGCGCGTCGCGGCCCCCGAAGACGTCCGGCGCGTCCGTCCAAGGACCCGCCGCCAGCGTCGGACGCGCGTGGTCTTCGTCCCGGTTCGCAGCCAAGACGAGAAGGTTCTCGCCTGTTCCCTGGGCGAAGGCGATGAGGCACACGGGGCAGAGGATGCCACAGGGTGGATTCGGCGCGCGCCCGCTGTCTCGCATCGCTTGAGCCTGCGGACTAGGGGCTGTCCCTAGTTTTTGTCGACAAGTAGGGAGCAGCGGACGTCCTGGGCGTCGATATCGCGCGCAACGTTCCGCAAGTACTACGGGCCGACGATGAACGCATTCGAGGCCGCGGAGAAGGACGGGCGCCAGGAGGAGCTGGCCAAAGAGCTCGACGACCTGTTCGAGCGCCACAATACGACCGGCAAGCGGGACGTCACCTCGATCCCGGCGACCTTCCTGCGGGTCACGGTCACGGCATAGCGCCGCGCGCGCGCCAGACGGTGGCGAGCCATCGTTGCTCCTCGGGAGGGCTGCCTGCCGGCCGGTAGTAGTGCCCGAGCTCGTCGAACCCGGCGGCCGAGACGACGGCGCGCCACGCGCCCAGGTCCCAGTAGCGGCCGTAGCGGTCTCCCTGCCAGCCCTCGTCGTTGTGGCCGCGCGGGTTCGAGCTGAAGAGCACCCCGCGAGGCTTGAGCGAGGCATGCAGAGCGCCCAGCACGCGCGGCAGGTCCGCGCTCGGAACGTGGAAGAGCGACGCGTTCGCGAAGACGCCGTCGAAGCGCCGGTCCGGCAGCGACAGTGCAAGGAAGTCCTGCTGGAGCACGTCGCAGCCGGAGTACCGGCGCGCCATCGCGCAGAAGGCGGCGCACCCGTCGAGGCCAACGGCCTCGTGCCCGAGCGAGCGAAAATGGGCGAGATCGCGTCCGGGCCCACAGCCGAAGTCCAGGATCGCGAGCGGCGGCGCGCCCGTCATGGCGCCGAGGAACGCGGCGTAGTTCTGCGTCACGTCGTGATCTTTCGTCCCCTCCCAGAAGTCACTCGCGTGCGCCTCGTAGTGGGCCAGCGTCCTGGCCGAGATGGCCTGCGGGTTCGACTTGGCGGAAGGCATCGAAACGTTGGACCATAGGATGTCATGGCAACGAAGAAAAAGAAGGCGGCGCGGCCCGCGCCGGCCCAGGACACGGGAATGAAGCGGCGGCTCGCCGACCAGCTCGCGAACTTCAAGAAGGCCCTCAAGCTCAAGGCGAAGGTCGCGAAGCTCAACGTCTCGGCGCGCGATCTCCAAGAGGTGGCCTTCTATCCCGTGCACGACAAGCGACGCGAGACGCCCGCCTACAAGAAGGTCCATCACGACCTCGTCGTCGCCAAGGACCTGCCGTGCCTCGTCTGCGGGGTAAAGAATTCGACCCTGAAGAAGCGCGCCGACAACCCTTACGGCGCCGCGCAGCTCGAGACGCACCATCACGTCATCGAGTGGGCGCTGGCCAACGCCATCGACGCGGGGAAGTTCAACAAGATCCTGCGACCGCACCTCGCGCACCGTCATCCTGCCGAGGCGATGTACGGGCGCACGATGACCGGCGCCGAGATCGAGGCGTGGGTCGATCACAGCCCGGACAACCTGTGGGTCCTCTGCGACGTCCACCATCGGGCCGTCTACTTCGGCATCCACGCCATCACGTACCCGATCTGGTGTCCGCAGGACCTGCTCAAGCCCGACTTCGAGCGTTTCGTCCGCGGCGCGCTCCGGGGTGGGGCGGCTGCTCGGGCGAAGAAACGCTAGTCCGCGAGGAGATCGGACGAGAGAACCCGTCAGGGCGTCGAGCGCTCGACCAGAAGGAAGGCGCACGCGGCGCCGAGCGACGCCAGGACCGCCGACGCGATCATGACAGTCCGAAAGCCGACCAAGTAGGCTCCGACGAAGGCGCCGTGCAGGGCCGCGGGCACGTCGGCCGCGGCGAGCTTGCTCCTCTGCTCTTGCACGAGGGCGAGGACGTCCTGCGCGAGCGCCATCGACGCGAGCTCCCGGTCGAGGGCGGCATCGAAGCGCGCGATCAGAACGACGCCCAGCGCCGCGATCGCGAGCAACCCGGCCGCCCGCGCGACGGCGTTGTTGATGCCCGACGCCACCCCGGCGTGGCGGGGATCGACGGCGCCCATCACCGTCGCCGTCAGCGGGGCGACCGTGATCCCCATTCCCAACCCGAGGACCACGATCGCCGGGAAGAACGTCGCCCAGTACGTGCCTCCGGTTCCGGGTACCGCGAGCAGCGCGAAGCCTCCGGCGGCGACGAGCGGCCCCGCGACGAGCAGCATCCGGGACCCGAGCCGGGCCGCGAGGCCGCCCGTCCACCGGCTCATCGCCGAAAGAATGAGGACGAACGGAAGCAGCGCTGCCCCGGCGGCGGTGGGCGAGTAGCCCTGCACCTGGATGAGGTCGAAGGGCACGAAGAAGAACGCCCCCCCGAGACCCGCGTAAAGCAGGAGCGTGAGCAGGTTGGCGCCCGTGAAGGTTCGCGACCGGAACAAGGCGAGCGGGACCATCGGCCCGCGGCTCCTCGCTTCCACGACGACGAACGCGATCAGGGTGGCCGCGCCCACCGCGAGGAGCCCGCCGACGAGGGAGGTCCCGCGCACGCGCCCGGAGTCGACGAGCGCGAACGTCACGACCCCCAGGCCCGAGACGGCGAGCGCGGCTCCGGGCCAGTCGAGGTGCGCCGGGGCGGTCTCGTCGCGCATCTCGGCCACCCGCCGCCACGCGATCGCGGCGACGACCGCGGCGAGCGGCGCATTGAAGAAGAAGAGCCACCGCCAAGACGCGTGCTCGACCACCCATCCCCCCGCGACCGGTCCCACGGCGGACGTGATGGCGCTGAACGCCGACCACGTCCCGATCGCCTTGCCCCGGCCGTCTTCGTCGTACGCCCCGGTGATGAGCGCGAGGCTCCCCGGCACGAGGAGGGCGGCGCCCGTCCCTTGCGCCGCGCGGGCGACGATGAGGGTCGCGGCGTCCGGCGCGAGGCCGCACGCGGCGGACGAGATCGCGAAGAGCGCGACCCCGAGGAGGAAAACACGCTTTCGGCCGTATCGGTCGCCGAGCGCTCCCCCGACGAGCACCAGCGAGGCGAGCAAGAGCGCGTACGCCTCGACGATCCACTGGACACGGTCGACCGCGATCGCCAGCTCACGCTGCATCACGGGAAGGGCGACGTTGACCACCGTCCCGTCGAGGAAGGCCATGCTCGAGCCCAGGATCGCGACCACGAGGGCCCATCGGCGATCGGTGGTCGCGTCGCGCACGGTGACACGCAGCGTAGCTCGGCAGGGAAGCGGGCGGTCGAGCGTGCGGACGGGTCTCAGCCCGGCGCAATATAGAAGCGAAACCGGTAGTAGCCGAAGCGGCCCGCGAACGATCGCACGTGCGCGGTGCGCAGCGCGTCGGCGACGCACTTCCCGGTCACGGTCATCGAATAGGGCGGATCCACCAGCACCTGACGGACCGATCCGTCGTTTCCGAAGACGATCGTGGCGTAGCCGTTGCCCCAGAACCTCCCGTGGCGACATCGAGCGACCCGACGGCGCTCGTGGGCGATAACCTCCTTTTCGCTCCACCATGCGCAGCGCCTGTCCGGTCATGGCTCCGGAGGGGAAGGCCCGGAGGCGATGCAAGCGGCGTCGCGAGGAGGGCGGGGCGCGTGGACCATCGACTCCGAGGGTACAAAATCCCGATTCGGAAGCGTCCTCGAAGAAATGACTACGAGAGAGCCGGTTGATTCCCGACTTTCGGCGTGGTCCACTCGCCGGCTTCCGGACACGAAGGGGACGCTTCCATCGCATGTCCTTCAAGCAACGAATCGCGGCGGCCGCGGGGCTCGCCGTCCTGCTGGGCGGGTCGCCCGCGCGCGCATGGTACTTCCCCGAGCACGCTGAGCTCACGCGCCTCGCGCTGCGAGACTACGCCTCCCCGTCGGTCGTCGAGTCCCTCCAGCGGGTGATGGTCGACGCCCGGGGCGACGGCCTCGACGTCTGTGCGGCGGCGACCACCGAGCTTCACGCGCTGACGCTCTCGGGAGACGCCGTGACCTGCATTCCGTACGGGGCGCTCGCCGCCCTCGCCGCGGACCACTCGAACACCGTCATCGACTTGCGAGCCACCCTGTCGTCGGTCATCTCGCGCCCGTGGCCGGCGAGCAACGCCGTCCTCGGCGCCCTGCTGACGGCGGCCGCTCAGAAGACCTGGGAGTCCTTTCAGGAGCAGGTGCCCC
>DATGJA010000474.1:0-8919 GCA_035295445.1 Polyangiaceae bacterium
CGCACGCGCGCGGTGGCTCACGCGGTTCTTCTCCTCTTCGGTCAATTCCGCCACGGTGCGATCGCCACCCGCGACGACGAAGAGCGGGTCGTAGCCGAAGCCCCCGGAGCCACGCGCCGCCAGCGTGATGGCTCCCTCGCAGACGCCCTCGACCACCTGCGCCGCCCCCCCTTGCGTGAACGGGTCGACGAGCGCGAGCACGCAGCGAAATCGCGCGGGGAAGCGCTGGCCCGACGCGGATTGGGCCGCCGGATCGCCCAGCCTCTCGAGCGCGGCGACGAGCGCCGCGTTGTTCTCCGCGTCCGTCGCGCGATCGTGCGCGAATCGGGCGCTGCGGACGCCGGGGCGACCGTCGAGCGCGTCGACCTCGAGGCCCGAGTCGTCCGCGACCGTGAGCATCAACGTCGCGCGCGCGATCGCCTGCGCCTTCTTGACCGCGTTGTCGGCGAAGGTCGCCCCATCCTCCGCCACCACGGGCGGGTGCTTGAGCGCCTCGGCAGAAGAGACCACCTCGACGGGGAGATCCGCGAGCATCGCCCGGAGCTCCTCGAGCTTCCCCCGGCTGGTCGTCGCGACGACGATCGTGTCCCGATGAGGGTCGACCATGAGCTAATCCGTGGTGAGCGCGGCGAGATCGACCCCAGCCCGTGCGAGTACGTCGCGCTGGAACATCGCGAGCCGGCCGGTTCCCACGAGCGCGAGATCGACCATGGCGTCCACCTGGGCGCGCTCGACGGGTTCGCCCTCGGCGGTCCCCTGCACCTCGACGATCTTCCCGCTCGCCGTCGCCACCACGTTCAGATCGACCCTAGCCCGGGAGTCTTCGACGTAGCAGAGGTCGAGCGCGAGACCCGTCTCGTCGAGGTGGCCGACGCTCGTGGCCGCCACCGGCTCGCGCAGCGCGCGCGCGCGGACCTTCGCCAGCGCGAGCGCCAGCGCCACGAACCCCCCGGTGACAGAGGCTGTCCGTGTCCCGCCGTCCGCCTCGAGCACGTCGCAGTCGACTGTGATGGTCCGCGTGCCGAGGGCGCGAAGGTCCACCGCGGCACGAAGGGCCCGCCCGACCAGGCGCTGGATCTCTTGCGTGCGCCCGCTCGGCGCGCGCCCCCGTCCGTCGCGATCCTGGCGGCGGGCGTTCGCGCGCGGGTGCATCTGGTACTCGGCCGTCAACCACCCTTGCCCTTTGCCCTCGAGGAACGGCGGCACCTTGTCGTCCACCGACGCCGTGCAAAGAACGACGGTTCCCCCGGCGCGGTAGAGGACCGAGCCCTCCGAGGGTCGATGGAAGTTCGGGTGAATCTCGACAGGGCGAAGTGCGTCGAGCGCGCGGCCGTCCGGACGGGGCATGGGGAGCGGGTCTTAGCACGGTCGCCAGCCGCGCGGCGGACGGGTCACGCCGGCGAAGGCGAAGGGCCGACGAGCGCGGCGGGAGCGATGGGCAGCGCGATTCGGAACATCGTCCCGCCGCCGGGACGGGATTCGCATCGGACGGATCCGCCGTGTGCCTCGACGATGTGGCGCGTGATCGCCAAGCCCAGACCGGTGCCCTCGCCCTTGGTGGAGAAGAACGGATCGAACACGCGAGGCCGGATCGCCTCCGGGATGCCACCCCCGCGGTCGGCGACATCGACGACGACGCTCATCCCCTCCGCCCGGACGCGCACGTCGATCGGGCCGCCCGACGGCATCGCCTCGCGCGCGTTGCGAAGCAGGTTCAGGAGGGCCTGGCGCAGCTGGGCTTCGTCGAACGAGGACGCGGGCAGGTTGGGCCCCAGGTCGAGCGAAACGCTGCACCCGGCGTTCTCGATCTCGCGCCGGGCGAACTCGACAATGTCGCGAACGGCCGAGGCGACGTCCCCGGCCTCCATGTTCGGCTGGGGCAGGCGCGCGACGCGCAGGTATTCCTCGCTCAGGTGCTCGAGTCGCTGCACCTCGCGCGCGATCGCCGCGAGCAGGTTCCTCACCTCGGACCGGCGGGATCCATCGTCCCTCGCCAGCTCCTCCTCGAGCATCTCGACGTTGAGGCCCATGGCGGAGAGGGGGTTCCGGATCTCGTGGGTCACGTGCGCGGCCATCTTGCCGATCGCGGCGAGCCGTTCGTTGGACAAGGCCAGCGCCTGCGCCCGGGAGACGCCGGCGACCATCTTCTCGAAGGCTGCCTCGAGCTGGCCGATCTCGTCGTCCGAGGGGACGACCTCGCGCGCCGTCAAGTCGCCGCGCGCGACGGCTTGCGCGCGCTGGGTGACGCGAGCCAGCGGCGCGAGGAGCCGGCGGACGTGGAACGACACGAGCAACCCCACGGCGAGCGTCAGCGCAGCCAGCACCGCCAGCGCCCAGATCGACCTGAGCTCGCGGTCGCGCGCCGCCGAAGACAGCTCGTCGATCGACGCTCCGAGACGCCCCGCGAGGATGCGCAGCCGCCGGTCGGCGTCGTGCTCGACCGCGCCGAGCGACACGATGGCCCGGTTGACACCGTCGGAGTCGCCGCTGCCGATCGCCGCGAAGAGGCGGTCGAAGAGCGCCGGATCGACCTCGAGCATCGACTCGACCGCGTCGAGCTCCCCTTGGAGCTGGCGGGCGAGGACGCGAGTCGTTTCGCTCCCCACGGCCGGCAAGGTCTGCGAGAGGGCCGTGCGCGTCTCGACGAACATCGTCCTGCGGGCACCCGCGAGCGTCTGCAAGAGGACCCGGATCGACCCGGGCTCGCGCTCGTCGGGGATCCCGTCGACCAGCGTCGAGAGCGTGGTCTGCGTCGCGCGAAGCTGGGCGAGGCGCATCGCGACCGGAACGTACCCGCGCCCGAGCTCGACGCTGTCGTCGGCCGCTCGACGCTGCCCGACGATGCCCCAGCCGAGCGTGGCCGCGAAGGCAAGCACGGTGATCGCGAAGGACGCGAGAACTCGGTTGGCGACGGTGGAGCGAGGCTTGTCCATGCGCCCTCACCGTTCGCCGAAGATGGCCGAGCCCACGCGCACGTAGGTCGCCCCGGTGGCCACGGCCGCCTCGAGGTCCTGACTCATCCCCATGGAGAGCTCCGGAAGCGCCGCTGGGCCCCCGTGGAGGTTCCGCAAGGAGACGAGCGCCTCGAAGACCGATCGCGCGGCGCGCGGGTCGCCGGCGGGGGGGAGCGTCATCAGGCCCTGGGCGGCCAGCGAAGGCTGGCGGGCGATCTCGGCGAGGACCTCGTCGATCTCGCTCGGCGTCGCCCCGGACTTCTGCGGTTCGCCGCCGAGCTTGACCTCGACGAGCACCGGCAACGGCCGCGTGCGGTCGCGGGCGGCGCGTTTCCCGAGCTCGCGCGCGAGGGCGGCGGAGTCCACCGTATGGACGACCGCCGCGCGGGCAGCGACGAGCTTGGCCTTGTTGGTCTGGAGGTGACCGATGAAATGCCACTCGATCCCGTGCAGATCGGAGAGCGCCTCGGCCTTGGCCGCGAGCTCCTGCGCGTAGTTCTCGCCGAAGAGGCGCTGCCCGGCTGCGTACGCCTCGCGCACGGCGTCCACAGACTTCGTCTTGGACACGGCGACGAGCTTCACCCCCGCCGCGTCCCGTCCCGCTTCGCGAGCCGCCTGTTCGATGCGCGCGCGAACGCCCGCGATGCGGTCGGCGATGGTGGTCACCGCCGTCTCCTGCGCGCGTGCCACACCATGACGTCGCTGTCGGCCGTGAGCGGCCCCCCCGCGAAGTCGCCGTGGACCTGCTCGACGTCGAAACCTCCGTAGTGCAACAGCGCCTCCCACTCGCGCGGAAAGAACTGGCGGTGGGCGAGCGGCGTCATCCAGCCACCGGAGGGGTCGTCCACGGGCTCGAACTCCATCGAGACGAAGAGCACCTGCCGGATCGGATCGTAGTCGAAGCGCTCGCGGTTCTTGACCCGGACCTGCGCCGTCGGGTGCAAGAATCGGGGTGCGTGGAAGGGCCGCGACGGGTCGCGCGCGAGCTCGGCGACGGACGGGACGGAGAGGTCGGCGACGAATCGCCCGCGGGGGGCGAGGTGCTCGCGCACGCGCGCGAAGAACCCCTCGACATCCTGCCTCGTGTAAAGATGTAACGCCGTGTTGAACGTCGCGAGGACGAGCGGGAACCGGCGCCCCAACCGAACGCGCCGCATGTCCCCCCGCACCGCGCTGACGCGCGACCGAACGCTCGCTGGTTCCTTCGCAAGTCGGTCCCGTAGGTCGGCGAGCATGGGCCTCGAATGGTCGACGCCCACCACCTCCACCCCATGCCTCGCGATCGGCAGTGCGACGCGCCCATTGCCGATGCCGTACTCGAGCACCGGCCCTCGCGCCTTGCCCGCCAGCGCGACGTAATAGGCGACGTCGTCGATGCGGCGCGCGTACGTCGCCGTGTAGTAGGCCGGATCTTCGTAGTGCGCGAGCGAGCCCGCCTCGAGCTCGCGGTCGCGAGTCACCTCAACCGAACTCGCGCTTGTTGAGCTCCTCGATGTACTCGCTGACGGCGTCGTGGCTCGGGCGGTCGTAGCGGACCCGGCCCGCGGCGATTTCGCGGAGCGCAGTGACGGCAGGCTTGTTCTTCGAGTGGATGAGGGCCGTGCCGCCTTTCATCAAAAGGCGCGTTCTCTGCGAGGCCAGGACGACCAAGGCGAAACGGTTCTCCTCGCGCTCGAGGCAGTCTTCGACGGTGACGCGTGCCATGGGGGGCCTTTTGGGTGAGTTGTCCGGACTCTCGCTCCGGTCGAGCGTGCGGACAACGACCCGTATCTACTTTGACCGAGCGTTTTCGGCAAGTGCCGAGCCAGCCTCGATGGCGTCGAGCTCGGCCACGAGCTCGGGCCCGAAGTACCACCCGATTTCGTCCCGTACCCCGCGGTAGAGCGTGGGCCCGTCGTCGATGCACTGGAGGGACCGATCCACGATCTCGGTCGACGGGTGGAGGAGCCCGTCGTCAAACGTGACTGGAAAGAGTGCGCTCACCATTGGTTTGAGCAGGTGGTAGTCGATCCCCTCCTCGACGGCGTACGAGTGCAGCATACAGCCGCGCGCGGTGCGGCTCCGGAAGACGCACGCCCCCTCCTCGACGTGGGTCCGCGTCTGCCGCCCGCCCGGAAACTCCCGATCCTCCGTCCAGACGCCCGTCCACCACCGCTCGCGCGCGACGCCGGTGAAGCGCTCGAGCCCCGCGGCGTGGGCCTCCACCCGCGCCACGTTCTGGGCGTCGATGTCCGCCCCGTACCGGCAGCAGGAATCGTGGCAATACTCGCAGCTCATGCAGTGGACGAAGTACGTCCGCGCGAAGATGGCCGTGTCGACGCGGTCCACGACGGGCACGCCCCACCGGCACGCGTGAGGACGACGAAGGGTACGTATCACGGTGCCCATCGTACCATCGCGTCGATGACGGCCGCCGCGGACGAAGACCTGTCCCGATTTCGAACCGCGTGGTGGCAACGTCTCTTGAGCGACCGCTCGACCTACGAGCTCACGCGCTTCGCGATCTTGCGGCTGGTGGGGTTCGTGTACCTCGTCGCCTTCGCGGTGCTCGCGATGCAGCTCGATCCGCTCCTCGGGTCCAAGGGATTGCTGCCGGTCGCCAGGTTCCTTCCCTTCTTGCACGGGCGCCTCGGCGCGGCCGCGTACTGGCATTTGCCCAGCCTGTTCTGGTTCGGGTCGTCGGACAGCGCGATGCGGGCGGCGTGCTGGCTCGGACTGGCGCTTTCGGCGGCGGTCCTCGCGGGGGTCACCAACGCAATCGTCCAGGTCGCCCTCTGGGCGATCTACATGTCGTTCGTCCACGTCGGGCAGGTCTTCTACGGATACGGATGGGAGACGCAGCTCCTCGAGACCGGCCTGCTCGCCGCGCTCCTCTGCCCCGCGAGGAGCGTTCGACCCTTCCCGGCGACGGCGGCGCCGAAGGTCGTCATCTGGCTCTTCCGGTGGCTCGTTCTCCGCATCATGGTGGGCGCGGCGCTCATCAAGCTGAGGAACGACCCGTGCTGGAGGAACCTGACGTGCCTCGACTTCTTCTACGAGACGCAGCCCAACCCGAACCCGATTGCATGGTGGTTGCATCACGCGCCGCACTGGTTTCACGCCGCCGGCGTCCTGCTCAATCACTTCGTCGAGCTCGTGGTCCCCTGGTTCGCGCTCGGTTTCCGGCGCTCCCGGCACGCGGCCGGCGTCCTGCTCGTGGCCTTTCAGCTCTTTCTCGTCGTGGGCGGCAACCTGTCGTTCCTCAACTGGTTGACGATCGTTCCGGCGCTCGCTTGCTTCGACGACACGGCGTTCGCGCGCCTTCTCCCGCGCTCGCGGCGGGGCGGCGCGCTCGAGCGGTTCGCGGGGCTGCCGACGGGCCGCGTTCACGAGCGGGTGACGCGCGCGTACGGCATCGCCGTCGCCGTCCTGAGCGTCGCGCCGATCATGAACCTCTTGTCGTGCAGTCAGCAGATGAACAACTCGTTCGACCCCCTCGACCTCGTCAATACGTACGGCGCGTTCGGAGACGTCGATGCGCAACGATATGAGGTGATCCTCGAGGGGACGGCCGACGACGTCCCCAGCGAGCACTCGACGTGGTCCGAGTACGAGCTCCCATGCATGCCCGGCGACGTGAAGCGCCGCCCGTGCCTCATCTCGCCGTATCACTACCGCCTCGATTGGCAGATGTGGTTCGTCGGCGTCGACGTGCCTCGGGGCGAGACGATGGACGACGACCCCTGGCTTGTGCACCTCGTGTGGCAGCTCCTCGAGGGGGACGCCTCGCCCAAGTCCTTGCTGGCCGAGGACCCGTTCCCGCGCGCCCCGCCGCGCTGGATTCGCGCCGGGATTTGGCTCTATCGATTCTCGGATTCGCTTGCGGACGGCGCGTGGTGGACGCGCAAGCGGGTGGCCGAGTTCTGCCCTCCTGTCTCGCTCGAGACGCCCGTCCTGCGCGAGTACGCCCAAGCGTACGGGTGGCTCAAGGGCGAGTAGTCTCGCCCCCGTCGACCCAGGACGGAGGCGCGCAGCAGCCGTTGTTGGGGACGAAGGTCGAGGGGCACGTGCCCGCGTCGGAGACGAGCGAGAGCTCTTCGATGCCGCTGTCCGTGCGCACGAGGATCGACGCGCAGGGGGCGCACTTGCGCAAGCCGTCGAGGATGCACGCCGTCTCCGACAGGAGCGAGCCCGGCGCACACGCGCCCGAATCCTGGGGCAGCGGATACACGCAGGGCAACGACGCCGATCGGCAGCACCCGGCCGGGTCGAGCGCGGCGCCCGCGGCGCACGACCCACCGTCGGCATCCGGGGGAACGCAGCGAATCGGGGCGTCGGCGGGGGCGTCTCGGGGCCCATCCGCGATCGCCGGCGCGTCGGCCCCGGGGGAATCCTCGACGGGCGCGTCGTCCGGCGGCGCGTCGTCGCCTGGGAACGCGTCGACCGTCGCGTCGTAAAAGGGCTCGCCGCCGCAGCCGATGCCCCACGTCTCGCCCGGAGGACAGGTGAGCGTCTCGCCGCTGGGGCAGGCAAACTTCTCCCCGGCGAAGCACGCGCAGCCCGGAAACGGCTTGCCGTCCGCGCACGGGCCAGCGTCCATGGGGCCAGCGCCCGCAAAGCCGAAGGACGCCGCGATCGGGCCCCCAGGCCCCGGGCCGCACGACGCGACGAGGGCGCCGATGACGGGGAGCGCGACGGCGAGCCAACCTCCGCGCATCGCGCGAAAGCGTAGCAGATGGGAATGTGGGCACATTGGGAGCCTGAAGCCCAATGGCCGGACGCCTGCCGAACAAGACGACAAATTGTGCGTATTCACGTGTGCGCAAAGGCGTTTTTAGGAAACGGTCTCTCTCTCGTGCGCTAGCGTTTTCGACTGGGGGAGGAGGGTCTTCGATGACCAGGAACGTCGCCACGTCCGCGTGGCTGTTGCCTCTCACCGCGCTCGCGCCGTTCGCCTTCACCGGCTGCAGCGCGGCACCCGACCCTTCTGGCACCGGCAACGGCGTCGCCGCCGCGGCGGCGACCGTGGACGCCTCCGACGACGCAGCGCAGAAGTCGTTCCCGGACTCCGGAATGAAGATGGCCCCCGACTCTGCGATGAAGATGCCGCCGATGGACGATGCATCCGGCCCGGCGGGCGAGGGTGGTTCGAGTCCGCCCGGCGAAGCGGGGACGCCTCCAGGCGGAGACGCGTCGACGACACCCCCGCTCGATGCCGCCTCACCCGCACCCGACGCGGGCCAGCCGCCGAGCACTCCCGGATCCGTGACGTGCAACGGCGCACCGTGCGACGTGAGCCACGGATACTTCTGTTGCGTGACTCCCGCCGACGGAGGCGTGCGCGAAGTTTGCAAACCCCCGAACTCGACGTGCGGGGGATTCCGCCTCGATTGCGACGAAAGGGCGGACTGCGCCCTGGGCGGCATCTGCTGCCAGGATTTCCCCTCCGTCGCCGTGGCGGGCTCCGCGACGTGCAAGGCGGCGTGCCCCACGCAGATCTGTCGCACCGACGACGAGTGCTGCCCGCTCGGTGGGGACGGCGGCTCGGGCCGCTGCATTCCCCAGCAGTGCTCGAGCGACTCTCCGCCTCACTCGATCTTCGTGCAGGCGTGCTCGGTCCACGGCTTCAGCGCCTTCGACACGCTGGCGCCGTCCTGCATGCCCATGCTCCCGTTCTAGGGGGGTGTCCGACAGCCCTAGCCGTATCGCTTTTCGAACAGCGCACGAACGAGCGGCTCGTCGCGGAGGAGGCCGAGCGTGTGCTCCGCATGGCCCGTCGCGTACCCGTTGCCGATGTACAGGTCCACGTCCTTGCCGACCCCTTCGGCGCCCAGCGCCGCCGCCGTGAAGCTCGTGGACATGGCGAAGAAGCACACCGCGCCGCGGTCGCGCGTGGCGAGGATGGCCGCCATTTCGGCGCCGAGGACGTTCACGCACGACAGCGTGAGGTCCGCCTCTCGCCCGCCGGTCACGCCGAGAACCGCCG
>DATGJA010000475.1:0-14316 GCA_035295445.1 Polyangiaceae bacterium
GACGAGGAACGCCGCGCCGTCCGACTCGCCGAAGTCGAAGATCTCGACGATGTTCGGGTGCCGGACGGTTTGGGCCGCCTGCGCTTCTCGCAGGAAGCGCGCCGTATGGTTGCGCTCGGCGTCCGGCACGAGGTGGAAAAGCTTGAGCGCGACACGCCGTCCGGACGGATCGACCGCCTCGTAGACGACCGACGTCGCACCGCTGCCGAGCGGCCGTACGAGCTCGTACGGGCCTACGCGGACTCCCCCCGGAGCGCGGAACGTTTGCAAGCTGACCCCCGGAGAGCGATGTGGCACGCACCGCGTGCCGCGCCGATTCTACGTCTCTTGGTCGAGAATCGTACGCCTAGCACAGGTGCGCGGCGACGGCGCTGCATTCGAGTGCGCGCCGCACGGGGTCACTTCCGGCGGGCCACGCCGACCGCGCCGGCCCGAGGCACGACCTGCGACGTGCGCGGGGGCGGAGTCGAGGTTCGTTCTCTCGCTCCGTCGATCGCGCGCAGCGCCTCCGCGAAGTCAGAAACCGAAGCAAAGCGCTCTTCGGGGTCCGGTCGCATCGCGCGGAGAATCGGCTCGTCGAGCGCCGGCGGGAGCGATGGCTCGGCGAGCGAGGGAGGGACCACGTTTCCTCGAATGACCGCCTGCATCGTCTCGTAAGTGGACGACCGGACGAACGGCCGCCGGCCGGTCACGCACTCGTAGAGCGTCACGCCGAGCGAGTACTGGTCGCTCCGCTCGTCGGCCACGCTCGCGGCGAAGAGGACGAGCTCGGGCGCCATGTAGGCTGGGGTTCCGAGCACGTCGTGCGACCGCGTCAGCGTGGGGGAGTCGTCGCCCGGGCGGGATACCCCGAAGTCCGACAGCTTGGCCACGTCGGGGGACGCGAGCAGGATGTTGGCCGGTTTGATGTCCCGGTGGACGATGCCCGCCGCGTGGAGCGCTTCCACCGCGGACAGGATCGGCAGCAGCAGCGGGAGCGCGCGTTCCGGCGAAAGTCTCCGGGTCTCTCGGAGGAGCGACGCGAGCGTATCGCCCGCCAGGAGCTCCAGGGCGAGGAAGGCCGTGCCCGCGGCGTGACCATAGCCGAGGACGTCGACGATGTGCGGGTGCCGGACGCTCGCCGCGGCGCGCGCCTCGCGCACGAACCGAGCCGCGGAAATGCCTCCGGCGCCGGGCGGCAGGCGCAGGACCTTCAGCGCCACGCGCCGTCCTCCCGCCTGGACTGCTTCGTAGACGACCGAACTGGCTCCCTCGCCGATGGGCCTCACGATCTCGTATTCGCCCACGCGGAATTGGCCCTCGGCGGAAGCCGCTTGTGCGACGCGATTCGATCCCTCCGGTTCCGACCGCGGCGCGGCGTGCGCATCATTGACCGTCCGAGGTCGCGGCGGGGCCGGCCACGCGTGACGGGTCTTCGGCGCGTATCCCACGGTCAGGTCGCAGGAGAAGACGCATCCGGCGACGTCAGACCTAAACACGTGATGCGTTACCTCTTGGCCAGCGATATCGAACATCCATCTGGCGGCAAGGGGAAAGCTCCGCTCAAGCTCCGGCAGCATCTCGACGGGCAGGTTGCGAAACCTCAACACACAGCGCCCGAGCTCGTTCTCCAGGACGTCGTACTCCCCGTGGCTGTACACGCCCTGGAAATACGGACTGACCCGCGCGACGATGGTCGTCGGTGACAGGAGACGGAAGGCCACTCGATAGATCGTCTGCATAGCGCGGCCGATCGACTCGTGGACATTCCGCCGGTCGAAGGTGGGCCCGTCCTCGCCTGTCCTCTTTTGCACCTCGGCGCGAACGCCGTCGAGGATCCGCGTCCAGTACCTGAGCGGGTACCACCCGAGGCTGATGAGATCCGAGCGAAAGACGGCCCGCTGATCGGGCGGGATCCAGGTCAAGGCGCTGTCGAGTACATCGGCCCCATACGCCTTGATGATCCAGGCTTTCGAGGTGTTGACATACGTACCTCGAATGGAGGGCTCAGCCGCTTCCGCTCTCATCCCCGCCTCCCGCACGGACAACGATGAGCGCTTGCGTTCGCGCAGTCAACCGTCGAACGGCAAGCCCAGCGTCCGCGCGGAGCAGCGGCAACGTCCCGTTTTCACGGATTCATGCATCGACAAGAAGGCCGCCCAAAGCGGGCCGAAGCTCTCTCGCGTCGCGGCGGACGATGCCCCCGCATGGAGTGCATCGACCGCCGGCGCCCTCTGGGCGAGGTCTCCGTGCTCTGCTACGGCAAGAAAGAAGGTCGGGACCGGACATCTTCTCACGTCTACCGACGCGCGATGACGGCGCCCCGTTCGAGGGGATCATCGCTCTCCGAGAAGAGCAGGCCCCGCTGCGTCGCCCTTTAGCCGTGTTACGTTATCGAGGTCAGCTCAGTCCCTCGGGTGCACGGTTATAGCAAACGTCGCCGACATCGGTGAGGAACTGCCAGGCAGCCTGCGCTAGACCGTGCGCGCCACGCGCTACGGCGTCAATGGCATCCGCAGGCATCAATTTTGCGAGATTTGCTGACTCATCCGCATGGGTCTCCTCGAGAGTTTCGTGAAGAGTGACCCATTTGAAGTTCGACAAGTCGAGCCCGTTCTGCCTTCGGATCTCGTCACCGAGGAAACGGTCGAACTGCTTTCCGTAGATTTCGCCGGAAACAATTGCGCCAAGGCACTCGTTCAGATCGGAAGAACCGTACGTCCGGTCCATTGCCGCATTGAATTTTGTTCCCGGTGCCAGGACCCACGATTGGGGCTCGGTCGACTTCCATTGGGACATTGCGTTCATCATGTTAGAAAACAAGATGACATGGGCATCTTCGACCTTCCCGCTTCCCATTTCATCGTACAAAAGCTCGGTGACGATGTAGCGGACGTACGGGTCGTCGATACGTGATGCAATGAGCGCGAGTCGCTGCGCAAACGTCTTCGAGATCGAGATCTGGAAGTTGGCGAGCAACTTCCAGAGGTGGTACATATTGACCGGCTCGGACCGCAATTTCTTCAGGAACGGGTGGTGGGTAATCAGATCTACCTGCTCGTAGCGCCTCACAATCTCGCTCGCGTCGTTCGTTTCCATTGGCGTCACCCCTCTGAGATCCTACAGGCACAATGATGGTACGTGAGCCAGGTAAGGGGGGGGCGTGGGCAGGGACTTCGGTCGGATGCTCAACGCTTTCGCTTTGGCTCATATATGGCGGCGACCTCGAACGTAGACGTCAACCCTTCCGTCTTTCGCGTGCAGGACATTTTCGTTACATCTTGCCCCGCGATGTCCAGCACCCACGACGTCGCAAGAGGAAAGGCCCGAAGCACCTCGTCCGCCATGGCATGGGGAACTTCACTAAGACGGACGCGACATCGTCCCGGCTCATTTTCGACGACGGCGTATAATCCGTGACTGTACACCTTTTGAAAGTATGGTGTGACTTTGGCAACGGCCATCATTGGCGAGAGCAGCGCGAAGGCGATGCGGAACACCGAATTCATGGTCGTGCCGATCGACTCGAACATGAGGCGACGGTCGAACGTCTTGGCATCCTCCCCGGTCGCCGCTCGGACTTCAGCTCGAACCGCGTCGAGGACGCGCGTCCAATCTCGAATGGGATACCAAGAGGTGCCAACGAGCTCCATTCGAAACATTGCCTGATCTTCCCGCGGAAGAGTGCCGATTGCCCGTTCGAAGAGTTCTTTCCCGTACGTTTTGATGATCCAGGCTTTCCCCGTCATGATGAAGGATCCACGAATCGACGGGTCAGCGGCTTCGGCTCTCATCCACGCACCGAGACTTGTCAGGAAAAGTACTTGCCAACCGCACAAGGCCGAAAACGGCAGCCCATGGCCTATTGCGCGCGGGCGCCCAGCGAAGTCGACCTGCCGTCAGAGCCTACCCGCATAGCTTGGCATGATGCTGGCATTTTATGGCTGCGTCAAGAGTTTCCCGCGCCGCTAGCCGCCCCGCCGCGTGGGCGGAAGTCTGGGCCGTGGGAGCTCTCCCCGCCATGCCCAGGGCTGCACATACATGGGCTTGGACGATCAGCTCGAGTCGGGTGAGGAGAGGCGCGTCAGGTGCACGAAGTAGTCGCCCTTGATCGCCTCTTTGAGGCCGACTGAGATCGCTTCGACGTCGCGGGATGGGGCTCGTAAAAAAAAGCCACTGCACGTCGCCAACGAGACCACCGGAGGGGCGCTCCGATTTCCGCATGCGCCTTCGTCGTATCGAAATGAGTTGAGTATTGACTAGACGATATCGTCCGGCTTGACCAGGAGCTCCAGGGCCGGCGAGTTCAGGCGCTAGTGGCGGGTCGCCCGCACGCGCAAACGGCCTTTCGACCCTCAGAAGATGCCAGGTCCCGGGGTGAGGATGTTGTCGGGATCGAAGCGGGCCTTGAGCGCGGCGAACTCGGGGAAGCTCTCGCCGTATTGGAGCACCCAATCCAACTTGGAGAACTCGATGCTCCCGATAGGATAACGCGTTCCACCGAGCCGTCGCGCCTTGTCGAAGAGCGTCCGGTTTCGCGCGAGCATCTGCGCCTGGAACGCCGGGTTGGGCCCGGGGACGTTCGCTGCGGTCAGGATGTCGAAGAGGAACACCCAATCGTCCGACTCGGGTACACGGAAGAACTTGCGCGTGAGCCTCGATCGTTTTTGGGGAAACAGGAGCAAGAATCCGGTCTGCCCCACGTCGTCCGGGGTGAGCGACGCCGTCACTTCGGTCACGTAGGGCTCCACCGTGCGGTTCGGTAGGAACGCGTCGAACCAGGGGTGCAGCACGCCGTCCCAGAGGCCCAGCTGCTTGAAGATGTCGATCACCGCGTCGACGCGAAGGACGTACGCCTCGTAGGGCGCGTCCTGGAACGAAGCGGCGGACGGGCTCACGCTGAGGCCGCGCAGCAGCTGGTTGCCGTCGGGCGGCGAGGACGGCTCGAAGAACTTGACGGCGTTGAGCTGATAAACGAATCCGCCGCTCGGGTTGGGCCCGCCCAGGTTGAATACGTCGTTGAACTCGCCACGGTCGAGGAGGATTCGTAGATCGGCGAAGAACTGGGCGCCGTCCGTGTAGTTGATGGCGAACACCCGAGCCATCGAGGGCGCGGGCATCAGATCGACCGTCGCCCGTGTGATGATGCCGCACTGCCCGAGGCCCGCGAGCGCCGCCTCGAAGAGGTCCGAGTTGTGGAACGCCGAGCAACGCTTTATCTCGCCCGTGCCGGTCACGACCTCGAGCTCTCGGGCGTGGTCGACCTGCGCACCGAGCCCGTTGGTGGACGAGATGCCTCCGACCGAGAGCGTGCCCCCGATGGAGAGCGCCGTGAACCCGGTAAGAACCGGCGGTACAAGGCCCTGCGGAATCGTGGTTTGAAGGAGATCCTTCCATTGAACGCCGGCGTCGACGTCCGCGCCCTGCGCGCTGAAGGAGTGAATCTTGTTGAGGGTGCTCATCTCGATGACCAGCCCGCCGAGGACCTGCGACTGCCCCATCGTCGTGTGCCCTTGCCCGCGCGCCGCCACCTTGATTCCGAGCCGACGCGAGAACCGGATCATCTTCGCGATGTCCTCGACGGAGCCCGGGCGGAGGACAGCCATGGGTGTGTTGTGGACGATGTTCCCGACGTCGACGGCGTCGGCGGCGAGCGACGTCGGGTCGGTGAGCAAGACGCCGTCGAGATGCGGCACGTGGTCGAATGGGGAGGACGCAGCCTCCGCGCTGCTGATCCAGGTGCGCTTGGTCGGGCTGAACCCCAGCACGACGGCGGCTCCGAGTCCGGCCACGAAGTGACGACGGGCGATCATCTTTTGGTGCCTCCCCAGGTGACGCTGGGCATACAAGGGCCCAGAGTAGTAAATTGCTATACCTACTTAATGGGGACGGCAACGCATTTTTCGGAAACGTAGGCGCGTTTTTTCGCGATTTCTCGCGCCTTTTCCCGCCTCCTCCTCTAGCCACCCGCATCTACGTGCCTCGACACACTTTCGTCCGTTGGGCTTTCATTCCGTTCTTCCGTCGGGCCATCGTCCGGCGAAAACCGGGCGATAGGCTACGGGCGCGGAGCACCGACGGCGCCGACGACGAGCGTCTGGAATAAGGCCGCGGCTCAGAGAGCGGCGTCGCCGTAACAGAGCGCGTAGAGGTCCGCGAGGAACGAGCGCGCGGCGCGCCAAAAGGCACGCGTTCCGCGCCACACGGGGTAGAGCGTTTCGTCGGGAAGGTCTTGCTCCACTTGCGCCAGGAGCCTTCGACCGCGACCCGCCGCAACGCGTCGTGGAAGTAGGTTCGAGAAGGAGGCGACCGCCGGCTCGTCGCACCGCGCCACTTGCTCTTCGACGAACGTGAGGACCTGATCATTCAGGAGCCCAGCCGCGATGAGCGTGCCGAAGCCCTCGCACGGGTCTCCATCGCGCAGCAGAACGTCGAGACGCGCCGCGAAGGTCAGCCCAGGCTCGAGCCCCGAGGGCGCGTCGCAAGACTCGGAAGGCGAAGCCGGGGCGGCTGCCGCGGGTTCGAGGCATTGCGTCGCAAGTTCTCGCATGGCGGGATTCTCGATACGCGAGGCGAGATTCCGGATTCGCCGATCCATGTCCGTCCAACTGAGGCGGTAGTTGAGCAGCAGGGTCCGCATGTGGGCCGGCTGGGCGGGCTCGCGTGCGAGCCGGCGGAACAGCGGATCTTGCGCCGCGCTCGAGCGATCGAAGGACTTCGCGCTCTCGCGAACCCCGCTCGGCGGCACCGTGAGCGGCGGCTTGGCCACGGTCCCAGGGTGGTACGCCTCGACGGGCAGATACACCGTCAGCCGCGGCTTGCCGTGGTGCCGTCGAATCGACACATAGCTCTGAATGCCAATTCCCGCCTCGAGCGGTCGATTCGCGAAGGCTGCCAGCGCCGATTGATACGCCTGGGTGGGCAACCCCATCTGCTCGAGGTACGCGATGACGCGGCTCCGAACGACGTCGTCGTCCTTGGCGTATCCGTTGATCGGAAAGTGCGTCGTCACGGCAGCCGGGCGCTCCGCCGTCTCTTGAACGAACGCGTAGCAGGTGAACGGCGCGCGACCGTCGAAGACGGCGCGGTCCGGCGCCACCGTCTGCAGAAAGCGCGTCACGTCCCCCACCTGATACGAGGGCGACCCGGCGGCGGTGGCCTCGAGCTCGGCCACCGTGCAGCGCCGGTGCCGCGCGTAGACCTTCACGCGTGACTGGCCCGAGCGGGACAAGTCGAGCGACAGGTACATGAGCTCGTCGAGGTCGTGCCCCCGCTTCGTGAGGACGCGCGCGATGAACGGCCACGTGTTCGTGAAGCCGAGGCGCATGAGCGCCTCTTCGATGAGGCCGGGCGCGAGATCGGTCCCTTGCGCGAAGGGATTGAGGTACGCCTTGAAGTGGGGGGTCTTGCCGGCGCCGAACTCCGCAGCGACCCAGAGGGCGAACGTCCCGCGCGGCATCGAGGGGAGGAAAAGATCCGAGATGCGCCGGAGTCGCCCGAGGTCGACGTCGAAGTCCTGGCTGAGCGAGTCGAGGAGCCCGAGGGCCGCCGACGCGTTCGACCGCAGGGACGGGACGTCGGCAAGGGGTTCGACCATGACCCGAAGCTCGGGGGTTGCCCCGACGGCGAGCGAGAACTCGAACGGCGTGTGATCGTCGCCGACCTCGGACGGCCAACCGGGCGGCATCGAGCGAGGTCTGTAGCCCCAGGGCGAGACCATGCGCTCGAAGAGCGCGACGGGCGCTCGGGGGTCGAATCCGATCGATTGGCAGAGGGCGCGCAGCCGATCGCTCCCGAGACCCACCAGTGTTTGCTCATCCGATACCGTTGCAAGAGGGGCGACCATAGAAGACTCTCCCAACGTTAGTTCACCACAGAATGAGGACGAGGGAACGCGGGATATCGAGGCTTGTCCGTACAGGGACCGCGACCGCGAGGAAACGGCGGCGGTGTCGGCTCTCCTAGGTGGGGGCCTACCGTCTCGTGCACGTGGCTGCAGGTGGGCCCGGACGTTTCGGTTTACGGAGCGCGGCGGGAAACAGTTAACTGTTTCCCCTCCGGAATAATGAGGAGGTTGGGGGGTGGATCGCCCTCGCGAGCGTCGATGAGCGCGAACGCGCCTATCGATCGGTTGCGACAGGGGTTTGCGACCGCCCCAATCATTGGAAAGCATTGGGATAAGGTCTTCTTCGACCGATCGATTGCGACAGGTGCGACAGGGGTGCGACAGGGGTGCGACAGCCCGGGCCTGTCGCACCCAAGGTCCATCCGCTTGAAATCACGTGCGGCAGAGCTGGCGCGAAGGTTGCGCAAGCGCGCGGGCGGAGGTCAGCGCGCATGGACACGAAGGGAACGCGGGTCGCGATCGGGGCGAGGGGAGATCGTGCGTCACCGTGGGGCGCCGTCTTTCGAACGTGCGTCGCCGCACTGTGCGTGGCGGCGGCCGCGGCGTGCTCGCCGTCGTCGGGTCACAAGCCCGCGGCGCAGGAGCGGACGGGCAAGACCGCGGCGGCGCTGACGACGTCGCCCGTGCAGAGCGCGTGGGGCGCGCCCGGCAGCGTGTCGGCGACGTTCGATTCGGCGCAGACGCTCGGCGACGTGAACCTCGTCATCATCGGCTGGAGCGACGGGGCGTCGGTGACGTCGGTCGTCGACTCGGCGGGCAACCGCTACCAGCTCGCCGTCGGTCCGACGACGGTGGCGGGCAACTGGGGGCCGTTCTCGCCGTCGGCGACGCAGTCGATCTACGTCGCGAAGAACATCGCCCCGTCGGCGGCGAACGCGAACACGGTGACGGTGAGCTTCGACCAGCCCGCGAACGTCATGGACCTTCGGATTCTGGAGTACGGGGGCCTCGACCCGAACAACCCGATCGACACGGCGGCCGTGGCGTCGGGCGCGGGGGACACGAGCACGGTCGGGCCGCTGACGACGACGCAGCCGAACGACATCCTCGTCGCGGCCAACTACACGGGGGCGTACTACAGCTCGGCGGCGGGCCCCGGCGCGGGCTTGACGACCCGGCTGCTCACGTACATCGCGGACGTCGTCGAAGAGGAGGCGGCGCCGACCGCCGGCAGCTACAGCGCCAGCGGGCCGCTCGAGGACGGAAACTGGGGGACGGGCGGCCCCTGGATCATGCAGGCCGTCGCGTTGCGGACGGCGGCGTCGGGGCCGGGCTTCGTGCAGGGCAACTTCGGCGGGACCTCGACGCAGACGACGGCGGCGGCGAGCGCCACGTTCTCGGCGGCGCAGACCGGGGGCGACCTGAACGTCGTGACGGTCAACTGGGCCGACTCGACGAACACGGTGACGTCGCTGACGGACAGCGCGGGCAACGCGTACGCGCTGGCGGCGGGGCCCACGTTCCTGAGCGGGATGGGGTCGCAGTCGATGTACTACGCGAAGAACGTCGCGGCCTCGGCGTCGAACACGGTGACCGTCACGATGAGCGGGGCGTCGAGCTTCGTCGAGGTCCGGGCGCTCGAGTACAGCGGTCTCGACCCGACCAGTCCCCTGGACGTCGCGACGTCGGCGACCGGGTCGAGCTTGATGGCCACGACGGGGCCCGTGACGACGAGCCAGGACAACGAGCTGCTCGTGGCCGCCGTGGCGGCCGGGTACTTCGTGTATCCGCCCGACGGGTACGTCTTCGAATTGCAGACGGGGGACGGGGTGACGGGGAACGGGTACACGCTGGAGGACGGGCCGGCGGCGACGGCGGGCAGCTACACGATCGCGACGGCGATCGGAGACGTCGGGTCGCCGATCCCGTGGATCCAGCAGATGCTGGGGTTCAAGTCGGGGGGGAGCGGGGGTGGCGGCGGGGGAGGGCTCCAGCCGACGCCCGTGGATCGGACCGTGGCGAGCAACGTGGCGACGACGACGTCCTTCTTGTACACGGGGAGCCATCCCGTCCAGGTCGGGGTCGACGCGGGGACGATCGTGCCGCAGACCGCCGCCGTGGTGCGCGGGCGCGTGCTCGGCGCGGGCGGGTCGGCGCTGCCGGGGGTGACGGTGACGGTCGTGGGTCACCCCGAATTGGGCAGCACGCTCACGCAGAGCGACGGGACGTACAACATGGGCGTCAACGGCGGCGGCCTGCTGCGGCTCAACTATGCGCTGACGGGGTACCTGCCCGCGCAGCGACAGGTGACCGCGCCGTGGCAAGACTACGTCACCGCGCCGGACGTCGCCCTCTTGCAGCCGGACTCGCAGGTGACGGCGATCGACCTCACGTCGAGCGCGATGCAGGTCGCGCGCGGCACCCCGAGCACGGACAGCTCCGGTACGCGGCAGGCGACCGTCCTGTTCCCGCCGGGCACGCAGGCGACGATGACGCTGCCGGGGGGCGGCACGCAGCCGCTGACGACGCTTCACGTGCGGGCGACCGAGTTCACCGTGGGGGCCAACGGTCCCGCGGCGATGCCTGCCACGCTCCCCCCGACGAGCGCGTACACGTACGCCGTCGATCTGAACACGGATGAGGGGCTGGCCGCGGGCGCGACGCAGCTCACGTTTTCGCAACCCGTTTCCCTGTACGTGGAGAACTTCCTGGGCTTCCCGGTGGGCTTCAGCGTCCCGGTGGGCTTCTACGACCATGCGCAGGGCGCCTGGGTGCCGTCGGCGAGCGGCGTCGTTCTCAAGATCGTCAGCGTGACGGGCGGCGCCGCGGACCTCGACGTCGACGGCGACGGGGCTGCGGACGCGTCGGCCACACTGACCGCGCTCGGGATCACCGCGGCGGAGCAGCAGCAGCTCGCCGGCCTCTATTCCGTGGGCCAGTCGCTCTGGCGGGCGGCGATCGCGCACTTCTCGGAGCCCGACCTGAACCCCGGGATCGGGGTTCCCGACGGCGGACCGCCTCCCGTGCCGAACCCTCCTCCGCCGCCCGACGGCAACTGCAACCACGACCAGCCTGGCTCGGTCATCCACTGCCAGAGGCAGGCGCTCGGAGAGGACCTATCGGTCGCGGGGACCCCGTACGCCCTTCACTACGAGAGCGATAGGCAAATCGGCCGACAGCCGACCCCGCTGCCCATCACGGTGAGCGGCGCTTCGTTGCCGGGACCGGTCAAGAGCATCGAGCTCAAGGTGGATGTCGCGGGCAACCACTTCGAACAGCAGTTCCCCGCGCTGCCCAATCAGAGCACCGTATTCACGTGGAATGGGCAGGACGCCTATGGCCGGTTGGTTCAGGGATCGCAGCCGGTGACCGTGACGCTGAGCAACATCTACACTCCTTACTACCGGCAGACGGACCGATTCGGGAACTACGGTACGACGCTGACCAACGTTCCGGTTCGGTTCGAGGACACGGCGCTGCAAAGCGTCTGGAAGGGCGCCCTGTCCGTCTGGGACGAGAGGCCGCAGGGCCTCGGTGGCTGGGATTTGAGCGTGCATCACGTCTACGACCCGATCGGTCACCTGATCCGGTTCGGGGACGGCACGAACTTGACGCCGGCGGTGTTGCCGCGCGTGATTCAGACCATCGCGGGGACAGGCGTGTCGTATCAGAACGCGAACCAGGCGGCGCTTGGAGAAGGGGGCCCCGCCACCTCCGCCGTCGTCACCCCGGCGGGGGTGACGGTCGGCGCCGACGGGTCGGTGTACATGGTGTCGTCGTCATGCGTTCGCAAGGTCTCGCCCGCCGGGATCATCACGACGGTCGCGGGGCAGTGCTCCACGGCGAGCAAGGACAACGACGGATACGCGGGCGACGGCGGACCCGCGACGTCGGGCAAACTGAGCACCCCCGTCGATGTCGCGATCGGCCCGGACGGGAGCCTCTACGTCAGCGACTTTGGCAACCAGCGGATCCGAAAGGTCGACGCGACGGGAATCATCACGACCGTCGCGGGCAGCGGCACCGGCGGTTTCTCGGGCGACGGTGGCCCCGCGACCCAAGCGAAGCTGAGCGGCCCCAGGGGCCTCGACGTCGGCCCGGACGGGACACTGCTCTTCGTCGACAGCGGCAACTACCGCGTGCGCAGGGTCACGCCCGACGGAATCATCGCGACGGTGGCGGGCAACGGCCCCGGTTGCTGCGCGACCGGCGACGGAGGACCGGCGACGGCGGCCACGCTCAACAACCCCGTCTGGGCACGGTTTGCCAAGGACGGAGGCTTCTTCGTGACCGAACCGCACGCCGATATCATCCGGCGGGTGGGGCCGGACGGCGTCATTCGGGCCCTCGCGGGGACGGGCAACCAGAGCGGAGTGCCGTACTCGGGCGAAGGCGGTCCCGCAACGGCTGCCAACCTGCTGGGTCCCAACGTCATGGCCGTCGGGAAGGACGATACGCTCTACTTCGGGGACGGCCTCTCCGCGGTTCGCGCGATCACGGCGGACGGGATGATTCACACCGTCGCCGGCGGATCATCGCCTGGTTACGGCGGCGACCATGGGCCGGCCGCCGCGGCGTTGGTGTACAGCCCACTCGGTCTGGCCCTGGCAGCCGACGGGACGCTCTATGTCAGCGACAACTCGAACAATCGCGTTCGCAGCGTCGCCCCCGGTCTCGCGGTCTTCGCCTTGAGCTCGGCGACGTACAACTTCGCGTCCAAGGACGGGGCGCGGATCTTCCAGTTCGACGTCAACGGTCGTCATTTGCAAACCGTGGACGCGCTCACGAACGCCGTTCTCTACACGTTCACGTACGATGGCAGCGGCAGGCTCGCGACGGTCACGGACGTCAACGGCGACGTGACGACGATCCACCACGACGCGAGCGGCAACCCGACCTCCATCGTTTCTCCGTTCGGCGAGCAGACGACGTTCGCCGTCGACGGCAACGGTTACCTGTCGACGGTCACGGACGCCGCCAGCCAGCAGACGTCGTGCACGTACAGCACGACGGGCCTCCTGCAGACGCTCACCGATGCGAGAGGCGGGCTTCACCAGTTCACGTACGACCCGCAAGGCCGGCTCATCGAAGATCAGGACCCCGCCGGCGGATCGACGACGCTCACGCTGGTGAGCCAGAGCAATCAGTCGTCCACAGTCACCGTCACGAGCGCGCTCGGACACCAGTCGACGCTCGGGACCTCGCTATCGTCGGCCGATGTGTACGGCCGCCAGAACACGCTGCCGGACGGGACCCACGCGTCGTACTCGTTCACGCCGGCATCGGTCGGCACCACGACCTCTCCCGACGGCACGACGACGACCGAGACGGACGCGCCCGATCCCCGCTTCGGGATGCTGTCGCCTGTCGCGTCCGTCGTGACCAAGACGCCCTCGGGGCTGACCTCCTCGCGGGCGGTCACGCGCACGGACACGCTCTCGGGCGGCAACCTGGCGACGCTGACCGAGCAGACGAACCTGAACGGCAACACGTGGACGCGCGTCTTCAACGCGAGCTCGCGCCAATGGACGACCACCAGCCCCGTCGGTCGAACGTCGACGATGACCGTGGACGTCGCGGGACGGCCGACGCTCATCGCGGTCCCGAACATCAACGCCACGTCGATGACCTACGACGCCCACGGGCGCCTGTCGTCGATGACCCAGGGCTCGCGCACCTGGACGACCACCTACGACGCGCAGGGGTACCTCGCGTCAACGACCGATCCGCTGAGCCACGTGATCTCGTACGTCAACGACCCGCTGGGCCGCCCGACGCAGACGACGCTCCAGGACATGCGGCAGCTCTTGACCGGCTACGACGCCGACGGCAACACGACGAGCGTGACTCTGCCCAGCGGCAACGTGCACGACTTCACGTTCACGCCGGTGGACCTGCTCTCGTCGTACGTCCCGCCGAGTCTCACGAGCGGCGCGACCAACACGGCGTACACCTACGACGCCGACCGCGAGCTCACGGCGCTGGCCCGGCCCGACGGCATCAACGTCGCCTACGCGTACGACTCCGCGGGTCGCCTGCAGACGACGACGGTGCCGCAAGGCGCGCTGACGCCGAGCTACAGCGCGTCCACGGGCAAGCTCACCTCGCTCCTCGCGCCAAGCGGCGAGAGCACCGCGTACACGTACGACGGTTTCCTGCGCACCGGGGTCACCTGGGGCGGTGCGGTGGCCGGATCCCTTTCGCTCGGGTTCGACAAGAACTTCCGCGTGACGTCTCAGACCGTCAACGGAACGGCCCTGGCGTTCGGCTACGACAACGACGGCCTGCTCACCGGCGCCGGCGCCCTCAGCCTCACGCTCGATACGAGCAACGGCCAGCTCAAGGGCACTACCCTCGGCTCCGTCACCGACGCCTACACCTACGACGCCAACGGCCTCCTCCAGAGCTACACCGCGAGCTATAGTGGCAGCGCCCTCTACACGGAGACGCTCGTGCGCGACGCGACCGGCCGCATCACCCAGAAGACGGAG
>DATGJA010000476.1:0-7819 GCA_035295445.1 Polyangiaceae bacterium
CTGCCGAGCGACTCGCCGGCGAGCGTCCGGAGGACGTCGCTCAGCCCGCCGCCGGGTGATGTGGACGTGGGCCCGAGAACGACGCGGGCTCGGACCGCGCCCGTTGCTTCCTCGAGCGCGGCCCGCGCCTCCTCGAAGTAACCGACCTCGTCCACCAGCCCATGGTCCCTCGCGGCAGCCGCGCTGTAGGGCCCGTCCTCCGCGGTGTCCTCGCCCGTGTTCGGCCGGCCCCTGCGGATCCCCTCGAGCCAGGAAGCGCGCATGTCGCCGAGCGTCGCCTCGAGCGACTCGCGCGCTTCGGGGCTGGGGCCGTCCCGCGTGAACGGCTCCTCGGCCCCCTTGAACTTGCCCACCTGGAGGAAGTCCACGTCGACCCCGAGCTCGTCCGCCAAGAGCTTGTGAAAGTAGACGGTCTGGGCGGCAATTCCGATGGCGTCGACGCTCGCCGCGGGAGACACCCAGACGCGCTTGCACCCGAGGGCGGCGAGGTACAGCGTCGCGTTGCTGTAATCGTCGGCGTGACAGAAGACGGGGACCTTCGCGCCGAGCGACGCCAGCAAGGCGCCAGCCTCCCCGGCGCGCGCGAGCCCGACCGACGCGGAGCCGAGCCGCACGAGGATTCCCCGAACGTCGCGGTCCGTCGCGAGCCGCTCGACCGCGCGCACGAGGCCGTTCATCGACGCCCCCGCGGGCGAAAGGCCGAGGAGGCCCGCCGGCGCCTCCTCCGGGATTCCGTCGGAGAGGTCCAGCACAGCGATGGCGGGCCCGGTGGTCGCCGTGTCGCGGTCCTCGACCCGGCTCGTGGCCACGCGCGGTCGCCCCTCGCACGCGGCGAGGCCCATCGCGCAGGCCGCGGCGACCCACGCCGTCGAACGGGTCCTCATGATGTTCACCGCCGCTTCACAGCTCGTCGGTCGCGGCGGTCGGCAGCGCCTTGACCGGCGCCTCGGCCGCCTTGGGTTGGGCTGGCGGGGCGGCCGCCGACTCGGCGCGGCCCTTCACGTACGACGGGTAGGTCCCCTCCGGGAACCGATCGACAATGTCGGCATAGGCCTTCGCGGCGGTCGCGTGGCTCCCGCCCGCCCACTGGGTGTCCGCGAGCCCGAGCAGCGCCGGCAAATAGGACGGGTTTACCCCGATGGCACGCTTGTACGAGGCGATCGCGCTCGCGGTATCGCCCTGCAGCCGAGCCACGTCCCCGAGCCCCGCGAGCGCCTCGGAATCAGCGGGGCTGCGCGCGACGATCCCTTCGTAGATCTGACGTGCTTTCTCGAAGTCGCCCTTCTTGAGCGCCGCGGCCGCGGCCGCCATTCCGCCCTTCGACTCGGCGGGTGCCGGTTCGGCGGCGCTCGTCGACCCGTTACCGGGGCCTGCCGCGGCGGCCGGCGCGACCGGCGGCGAATCGGCGCGAACCGCCACGGCGGGCGCGCCCGCGTCCGCGACCACAGGTCGCGCCGCCGTCCTGTCCACCAAGGCATGGAGATTCGGCAGGAGCGGATACGGGCGCGTCAGCCCCTCCAGTTTGGCCAGCTCGGCCTTCGCGCCCATCGCGTCGCCGGACTTGGCGAGCGCGTAGACCAGCGCAGCCCGGGCGCGTCCGGCGTTCCCCTCGCCCGCCGCCGCGAGACGCAGGCGCTCGATGACGGTCGTCCACAAGGGGTCCGGCTCGGCGAGATCCAACGCGGCCAGCACGTATGCCGTCTCGGCCTGCGACGCTTGAGCGATCACTTTGCCGACATAGCCGCGCGCCGCCTCCTGCGCCCCTGCGAGGCGCAAGGCGTCGATCCGGGCGCGAATCGCCCCCGCGTCGTCCGGAGCCGCGGCGATCGCCTCGTCGGCAGACCGCCGGGCCCGCGCAACGCGCTCTTCGAGTTGAGCCTTCGTCGCGCGAATCTCTTCGGTCGCGTCCGGCGGCAGCGACCTGAGCTTGAGCCACGGAACGTCGGCCTTCGCGGCGGCGACGTGGGCCTCGTCGAGGAGCACGCGCGGGTCGTGCTCCGCCAGCGCGCTCGCTTTGTCGAAGTCCTCCTGCGAGACGTCGAGATCGCCGTCGACGAGCGCCTTCTCCCCCGCGGCGATGAAGGCCTGGGCGCGGGGGTCCACGCGGGAGGCGACCGCGGTCGATCTTGCCAAGAGGTACGGCTTCGCGACCGCGAAGCCCACCACCCCGACCGCGAGCATCAGGACGGCCGCCACGATCCAACCGCCCACCCTTCGGGGCCTGGGCACGCCGAAGTCGCCGGCCGACGGCAGCGATCCGCGCGCTCGGGTCACCTCGTCGTCGACGCTCGCCAGCGATCGCCGCCGCGGGCCGGGATCGAAGGCCGCGGCCGGCGCTCCGGGCGGGGGCACCGGCGCATGCATGGGCGGGGGGCGCAGGGTCGTCGGGTCCTCGGACGGGGGCTCCGGCTCGAACGCGACGGGCGGCGTGACGGGAACGACGCGTTGCGGTTGGATGGGCGGGGGCGGCGGCGGGGGCGCGCCGGCCGTCAAGGGCGGGCGCAGCGTGTCGATCTTGCGGCGCGGCGGGGGCGCGACGCCGATCGCCGTCGGTGTCCTCGGCGGTGGAGGCGCCGGCCTCTCCTCCTCCCACGCGGCCGATCGCTTGGGAAAGGTCAGCGGGCCCGTGGGCAGCTCCCGGGCCACGCTCCCGGGAGACGTGTTCCCCATCGGCGGCGGGCGGCTCGACGTGCGGCCCTCGAAGAAGGGCTCAAGCTCGGCGATCTCTCCGAGCGGTCGGCCGGGGCCCTGTCCCCGTACGAGGGCGTCGCGCCGCGTCACCTGCTTCGCGAGGATCGCGCGCTGCAGCTCGCGCAACGTGAGGAACGTGAGCTCCCGCCCCCCCGTGGTGCGCACCATCCACCGATCGCCGTCCTGATCGCCCTGGGCGCGGCGCACCTTGAACTGGTGGCCGCACGTGGTGCATCGCACGGTCGTTCCTCGACCGCTGACGAGAGCGTCGTCGAACTCGTACTCGCTTTTGCAACGCTCGCACTGAACGTCCATGGTCGGATTCTTCGGCCACGCCGCCGGCGCAGCAGGACACACACATCACATTGCCGTGCGCGAACCCGGGGTCACCGGCGCACGCGGCCGGCCTCGCGGGCGGGCGAAGCTTGGTGGCTCGGGTGCCTGCTTTGGCACAGGGCTCACGGTAACACGCGTGTTTGGATCATGTCGATTGTCCGGCGGGAGCACCCTCCATCGCGTCCCGCTCGATGTGGGTCCTCCGGGGCAGATCGCCCGCGGGTTCTTCGGCGAGACGAACAGCGCTCGAAGGGGGCGACGATGGCGGGCCCATCGAGCGCGCTCCGCACGGCCAGGGGAGCGCCGCAGGCCCTCACTGGCGACACTCCGCTTGTGAACGCAGGTCCACATCGGACGCGGCCGCCGGCCCTCCGCCTTCCTTCCGTCGCCCCTTGCCCGCAGTTCGGGGCCGATGCGACGTGCCGAACGGGGGCGACGCCGGGGTTGTCCCCTCGAGGCATGTCCGTTGCTCATCACGCTCGGGTACGCGTCATGTGCGCGGGCCGTGCGAGGTTGCTAAAGTTCGGCGCGACCCCGTTGCGGGATGCCCAGGGACGAACGGACGTAAACAGAAGCAAACGGCGGTGAAGTCATGAAACGTCTCTTGCTTGGCGTGGTGCTCCTCGGCGCCGGCTCGATCCTCGGCGGCTGTCCGGTCTACTCGGACTCGGGCAACTACATCGTGTGCGACTCGTCGCAGTGCTACGACTGCCCGGATCCGTCCCTCTCCGGGGCCTGCGTGCCGTGGATGTGCGGGTCGTCCGCGGACTGCGGCGGCGGCTACACCTGCAACAACTCCGGGGTCTGCAGCCCCGGCTACGGCTCCGACGCGGGGACCGCCCCCGGCTGCTCGTGCGCGGCCGGCTATCTGTGCAAGCTCTCGAACGGCAGCGTCCAGTGCGTCCCGCAGAGCCCGAGCGCGGACGGCGGGACGGCGACGCCGGAGGACGCCAACACGATCACGATGGACGCGCCGGTCGCGGCGGACGCGCCGGCGGCCGCGGACGTCCTCATCGAGGTGAGCCTCGACGCCGCGCCGGACGTCATCTCCGACGCCGCAGGCGACGTGGTGGAGGCCGCGGTTCCGTCGGTGCCCTGCAACGCCGACACGCAGTGCTCGGGCACGGGTTCCCGCTGCGTCGACGGCCAGTGCACCGCGCGCAGCAGCCTCTGTTCGGACACGACCCAATGCGCCGTCGCCGGAGCGGCCTGCGTGGACGGCCTCTGCGTACCGCGTTGCTCCGCGGGCGCGCCATGTCCCACGGGCTTCGCGTGCGATTTCACGCGCAACGTCTGCGGCATCAACCCGAGCTCGTGCACGTCGACGACCCAGTGCCAGGGCGGCACCGTCTGCGTCGAGGGTCATTGCGCGGCGCCCTGCGGCTCGAGCGACGCCGGCGCGGCGTGTCCGACGGGCCAGGTCTGCATCAACGGCGGGTGCATTCCCGACCAGTCGGCGCGCTTCGCCTGTCTCAACGACGGCGAGACGGGCCTGCTCGCCAACCAATGCGACCCGGACAGCATCTGCCTCCACGGCGACTGCTACCCGGCCTGCGACTTCGAGGCCGGCTCCTGCGGCGACGCCGGCACGACGAGCTGCAAGAACGTCACGGTCTCGAAGGGAACGTACGCCGTGTGCGCGGGCGCGACGAACCTCGGCAGCGACTGCGACCCGGCGACCGGTCGCACGTGTCCGAACGGCGCCTCCTGCGTCGACGGCTACTGCCACTGAGTCCGCAAGCTCGAGCGAAGCGAGAGTTCGGACTACATAACACCCGACCAAGTCCCGCAAGCTCGAGCGAAGCGAAAGTTCGGACGACGCACCGGACTGAGTCCGAAAGCGGTACACTTTCGCGGTGCGCGCCGGCCGTGTCGTCGAGCAGGTGTGGGGCCTCGCGGCCGCGGCGTGGCTCTGCGCGGGCTGCTCGTCGAGCGGCCCGCCCCTCGCTGACGGGGGTGCCGCCGACTCGGGCGACCCAGGTTGCTTCGCCTGCGGCGACGCCATGCTGGACCTGACGCCCCTCGCCGAGGTGAAGGCCGAGATCGACATCACGTGCTCGAGCACGGACGGCTGCCATGGCACGGGCGCCGGCATCAATTTGGTGCTCACGGCGGGCGACGAGTTCTCGAACCTCATCGGCGTTCCGTCCACGGAGCGCCCGGACCTGCTCCGTGTGAAGCCGGGCGACCCCCTGAACAGCTACGCGTTTCTCAAGGTCTGGTGCGACGGCGGGTACGAACGGGCCTGCATGCCGCTCGGCCAGGCGCGGACGCCGCAGCTCACGCAGTTCGCGCAGGCCCTCCACGACTGGATCGAAGCCGGCGCCCCCACCCCGTAGCCGCTCGATCTAGACCTTGCGGCCGGTCGCGCAGCCGACGTTGACCGTCAGCTCGAACGAGCCGTCGCTCCAGTATTTGTCGATCGCCTCACGAACGTAGGAGAGGGCTGCGTCCGGATCCTCGAGTTGCAAATCGAAGCGCAGCTCCGGCAAGACGATGAGTCGCGCCACGGGATCCTCGAAGAAGTCTCGCCCGCTCTTGAAGGTCAGCGTGGCGGGGCTGAGCGAGACATCCACGAAGTCGAACCCGGCCTCCTCGAACTCTGCCGCGAAGGTCTCGACCGTCGGCCGCCGCAGCGCCGCTTGCTCCGCGGCGCGGCCCACCTCGGGGTCGTCCTCTTTGAGCGCGTACTCGCGCAGCAGGTCCGCCACCTCTTGGAAGCTGCCCCGAAGCGGCATCGCGACCAAGACCTGGCCGTTGGGGGCGAGCAACCGGGACAGCTCCTCGAGGAGCTGGGCGCGATCCTCGGCCTCTGCGAGCGGATGCAACGTGACCGCGTGCGAGAAGGCGGCCTCCGGCAGCGGCACCGGGAACTCCTCCATCAGTCGGTAGTCGCTCACCATCTCCGGCATCGTGGCGGCCTTGGCGCGCGCCAGCTCGAGCGCCGCCGTCGACCCGTCGACGCCGATGATGTGAGCGCCCGGGAGCTTCATGGCGATCCCGCGATCGGGGTATCCGGTCCGGCAGTGCAGGTGGACCACCTGCGCCTCGTCGCTCTCGACGAGGAGCTCGAGCGCCAGCTCGCCGAAGAGGGCCATGTACCGAGGAACCACGAACGTCTCGAAGATGGCGGCGTCGGCGGGCCCGAGGCGCACGCGACCGCGCGGCGCATCGGCCGCCGCGGACGCAAGGCGATGGGGCCCGGACGCCTGCGCGCTCATGCCGATGCCCCCTTGAGCAGGATCTCACGGGCCTCGGCGACCAGCTCGCCGATGGCCGCGTCGCCGTTCGTCCCGCTTTCGTCGTCCAGCTCCACCCGCCGCGTGTCGCTCGCGAGCGGATCGAGGAGCGAAAGCATCGATCGGTCCCCGATCTCGACGACCGCTTCGATCGAGGACGCCACCGCGTCGGCGTTGCGATGCGCGAGGAACTTCGCGAGCAGCTTGGCGACACCCGGCTCGGGGACACCCACGAGCAGGTACGGTAGCTCGGCCAGCGCGGGGCTGTCGGGTGCCAAACGCTCGATCGCCCGCTCCATCCCGAGGGCGACCTCCTTGAAGCGATCCACGGCGAGGCCCGACAGCGCCTCGCCTGCCGCGTGACGGGCCTCGGGCTCGTCGCTTCCCAGGACGTCGATCAAGAGGTCGACGACCTGCGGGCCTTGCATCTCGCCCAGCACCGCCGCGAGGCGCACCAGGCGCAGCGAGCTCTCGTCTTCGTTGCGCGCATCGAGGGAGAGCGCGTCGCGCGTCGCCTTCTCGAGGACTGGCAACAGCCGTGCCGGATCGGCGGCGACCAACTCGTCATGGGCCAAGCGAGCAGCCCGCTCCGCGTCGAAGAGGGCCTGGAGGACACCGGCAAGGTCGGGGGAAGCCATGGGGTGCTCCGACATCGTACTATGTCTCTGCCGTGACGCGCTCCTTCGCAGCCAGTCTGGCCGTCCTGGCCGTCGCCGCGCTGTCCCTGGGCGCCGGGTCGCCCGGCGCGCGGGCCGCACGACCATCGGACGCGGCGGCGCCGCCCCCCCACCGCGCGGCCCCGTTCGCCCTCGTCGCGTCCACCTGCCCTCCGGGCGAGCTGCCGGACGGCGACTCCTGCATTCGCCCGCCGACCGGCGACGAGGGCGCGCCCGAGAGCGAAAGCGCACCGGGGGGCCACCGCGATCGGCGCGGCCGCTGGGTGACCTACGATCAGATCCCGCGACGCCCCGAGCGCCCGCCGGACTACGACGCGTACATCTACCCGGTCCCGTGCGACCACGGCTGCGTGGTCAGCGGCTACGACCTCGACCGTCCGGACGAACTCCAGCGACGCGGCCGCCGCCTGCGCTACGTCGGCCACGGCGCGGTCGACCTGCCGCAGCCCAAGGGCACGCCCATCCGGATGGTGCCCCTCGAACACCAACAGGGCGACGCCGAGGTGCTGTTCGTCGGAGACCTCTTCGGGCTCACCGTTGTGACTCGAAATATCATCAATGAAAGCGGCCTATCACGGGAATATGTAATGCTATTTGGCCATCTAGACTCGGCGGCATCAGGCCTCCGGGCCGGTTCCCCCCTCGCCCCCGGCGCGGCCGTGGGCACCGTGGGCGACACGGGCTCGCCCGACCTCGTCCACCTGCACCTCGAGGTGCGGCGCGTCCGCGACGGTGTGGACCCGGAGAAGCTCGCGCCGGCCGCCCTGATCGACGACGGTTCGACCATCCCGTGCGACCCCCGAAATGTCTTGCCTTTACGGTAGCGGATCGGTGCCTTGCATGGGCGCGCCGCGCGCGCGAACATAAGCGTGCCTT
>DATGJA010000477.1:0-2596 GCA_035295445.1 Polyangiaceae bacterium
GAGACCCACGTCACGGGCCCGCACGTGCCCGACTCGGAGCACCCGATGCGCGCCACGGTGGTCGAGCAGGGCCCGGGAATGCAGCCGGATCCGGCGGGGCAGTCGAGGTCGTTGAGGCAAAAGGAGCCGGGCGCACCCTGAGTGCACGTGGCCATCCCTGGAAGGCCGACGCACGAGAGGGGCTTGACGCATCCACCGGGTGCCCCCCGACCGGGCCCTTCGCCGCACGGAGCGCCGGCGCTCCCGAGCGCGATGCACGTTCCCGTTTGGGTCGCGCAGTAAAGGCCGGTCTTGCAGGTCTTGGTCAGGTCGTCGCACGCGGCGCCCACGTCCCCCGCGACGAGGGCGGTGCACGCGTACGTGGGCGTGGCGGCGGTCTCCATCCCCGGCTCGACGACGCACGCCGCATTGCCGGCGCAGCCGGCAGAGAAGTTTCCCTGACCGCAGACCTCACCGACGGCGGCGACGGGAGCGCACGTGCCGCAGGCGTACGGCCCCACTTGCCCCCCGGGGCCGTCGAGGGCCGTTCCGGTGCACCGGCCGCTCTGGCATTGGATGCTGTCGTTGCACACGGCCCCGCCGGGCAGCGTCCCCTGGAACCGGCACTCGGCCGGCAAGCCCCAGTTCAATTCGCACGGGGACGCGCTGAGCGCCTCCGCGCACCGTTCGACGGTGGCGGCGTTCATTCCGCTGCCGGGCAACGCCATCTGGTGGAGGCAGACTTGGACGAACCGGGCCTCGACCCGTTGCGCCTCGCTCGTGGGCAGCACGGGCCCGCCGCACCCCAAGACATACTGCGCCACGTGGTAGTGCCTGCACGCGACGAGCGCCGCCTCCGCTTCCGGCGACCCGCTCTCGGGCGAGGCGGCGCCGTCGACGCCCCCGTCGGGCGATTCGTGAAGGGCACCCTGGGTGCCACCGCACCCGCAGGCCCCGAGCGTCAGCCCCACGGCGCAGAGTTCCCACCGGCGGCGAGCCATCTCTCGGCGCATGGCTACGCCGTCGGTCATCCGTCGCCGGCGTCCGGGGGTCGGATGATGACCCCGAAGGGACCGCCGTCGGGATGAATGATGGTGCCTAGAAGGACGTCGGCGCCGCCTTCCGGATGCACGATCGTTCCGAGGAGCACGTCCTCGCCGCCCTCCGGGTGGATGATCAGGCCGAGGCGAACGTCGGACCCTCCGTCCGCCGGCAGGGGGACGACGCCCGTCACCACGGAGGCGTCGGGAAAAATACAGAGGCCCGCCAAACCCAAGCATGGGTTCGACCCGGACCCCGCGCCGCTCGAGGTGCCGGACGCGGGCGGTGGCGGCGGTGGCGCCCCGGAGGTCCCGCCGCCGGGCGAACCGCTGGTGGCCCCGCTTCCCGTCGCGCCGCTGGTCGCGGTCCCGCTGCCTGCACCGCTCGCTGAGCCGGTGGACTCCGAGCCGCTCTGGCCCTCGGGTGCGTTGAGGATGCCGTTATTGTCGGTCGCGCCGCCGCACGATGCCAGCGGGAACGCGACGCCCGCCCCCGCCCCGGCCGCGATGGCGAGGAGGAGTCGGGTCGGGCGAGCCGGGGACTTTCGATAGAGCATGGGCCGCGCCTCCTTGTGCGGTGCAGACCGCGCCGTCGACGCCTGAATGTTGGCCGGCCCGCCCCCGGGCGGCAAGGACAACCGCAGGGCGTCGTCGTCCCGTGGATCAGGGCGACTCGCGCCTCCTCGCGCGCTCCGCGTACACCGCGGCACGCTCGCGCAGCGTCGCGCACTCGCGCCCGTTGCGTGTCAGGCTCACCGCGCGCTCGACCTCGCGGCTCGCCTCCTCGAAGCGCCCGAGCCGCGCCAGCAGATCCGCGCGTACGCTCGGCAAGAACGGATACTCCCGGAGCGAGGGCTCGTCCGCGAGCCGGTCGACGATCTCGAGGCCCGCCTCCGCCCCGACCGCCATCGCGACGGCGACCGCGCGGTTCAACTCGACGACCGGGGACGGCGCGATCTGCGCGAGCGCCTGATAGAGCGCCGCGATGCGCGCCCAGTCCGTCTCGGCCGCCGTCCGTGCGCGCGCGTGGCACGCGGCGATCGCTGCTTGCAGGAGATACGGGCCGGGACGCTCCGCTTCGCGCACGCGCTCCGCGGCCCGCGTGAGGCCGGCGAGCCCGCGCTGGACGAGCAGCGCGTCCCACTGGGTCCGGTCCTGGTCGGCCATGAGCACGGCTTCGCCGTTGGGACCGACGCGCGCCCTCGCGCGCGACGCCTGGATCTCCATGAGCGCCACCAGGCCGTGGACCTCCGCCTGCTCCGGCAAGAGCTCGGCGAGGATGCGCCCGAGCCGGAGCGCGTCGTCGCACAGGGCCGGCCGCATCCAGTCGTCGCCGGCGGTCGCGGTGTATCCCTCGTTGAACACGAGGTAGATGACCTCGAGGACCGACTCGAGACGCGCGGTGATGTCCTCCGCCCGCGGAAGCGCGAACGGGACGTTCTTGTCCGCAAGCGTCCTCTTCGCGCGGGTGATCCGCTGAGCGATCGTCGCTTCGGGCACGAGGAACGCGCGCGCGATTTCCGGCGTGGTGAGGCCGCCCAGAAGCCGCAGCGTGAGCGCAACGCGCGCTTCCGTCG
>DATGJA010000478.1:0-8489 GCA_035295445.1 Polyangiaceae bacterium
ATGATGTGGTGGCAGGTCCCGTTCGGCGTGCCGAGCACGACGCCCGGAGGGACGACCGGCCACTACCGGGACAACCGCGTGCACTACATGTTCGGCCACGTGGCCGAGTTCGTCGCAGCCGGCGGCCTGGGCGCTGTGTTCGGGACGGGCGCCGCCAACCAGACGTACATCGACTCGGACGGCGGGCAGTTCAAGACCGCCGTCGCGAGCTACTTCGCCTCAACGACGGCGCTGCCGTGAGGTTCGATACTCGGAGGGAGACTCGCCCTCCCACCGTCGGAAAGCGCGGGTGAAGTTGTTGCCGCCGGAGAAGCCGAGCAGGTAAGCGATCTCCGTCAGGGAGTACCGATCGTCGAGCAGGTATTGCGTGGCCAGCCCGTGCCGCGTCTCGTCGACGACGCGCGAATACGTCGTCCCTTCCGCCGCCAGCCTCCGCTGCAAGGCGCGCGTGCTGGTCCCCACGGCCCGCGCGATCTCGTGCTGCGAGGGCTCGCCGCTCGGAAGCCGATCCACGACGGCGGCCTTCACGCGATCGGTGGCGCGAGCGCTGCGCATCCGACCGAGCGCGTTCGTCACCGCCTGGTCGTTCAACCGCGCGACCTCCGGGTTGGCGCCGCGCAGGCGCTGCTCGCAGGAGCCGCGCTCGAGCGTGAGGGCGTCGGCGGCGGCGCCGAAGACGACGGGGGCGCGGAAGCAGCGCGCGAAGGGGCTCGAGTCCGGGGGCGCGGAGCGGCGCAGCTCGACGAGCAACGGCGAGAAGCGTCGGTCCGTCAGCAGGCGCGCCAGGCGCACGGCCACCGCGAAGAGCGCGTCGATGGCCTCGACCGCCGGGGGCTCGCCGTGGGTGGCGGTGACGGCGAAGCGATACGTTTCACCGACCCGCTCGAAGCTCATCGACGCCGCGTCCGAGACGAGGCGAAAGTAACGAACGACCCGGTCGAAGACCTCGCGGAGCGTCGTGCTCGAGAGGATCGCGAACCCGAGGGCGTGAAACGTGGTGGGCGCGACGTTGCGAGCCACCTCCAGGCCGAAGCACGGATCTCTCGTCTCCTCGACGGCGAGGCGCCAGAGGCGTCCCATCGCGGTGACCGGGTAGCGGGCGTCGGGGTCCCCGAGCGCGGCGACGTCGAGCCCGGCACGGGCGAAGAGGACGTGGGGCTCGTGCCCCCGGGCCTGGAGGGCGCGCGCGATCGCCAGACCCCAGCTCGTCAGAGCTGAAGTGTCGCGGTTGGCCTCCTTGGCGCCAGGCATGACGCCAGTCTGCACCGACCCGGTGGCTTGCTGGACCGACGGGGGCATCGAGCGAGAAATGATTGGCGCGGGGGGAGAAGGGACGCAAGGCCTTGGGCCGATAAAGTATTGCCCGCGCTCCCCGGGGCACGCGGCGGGGTCAGGGGACCGTACGCCCAGGCTCAATAATGAGGAGGAGACACGCTATGGCAACGGCTCGCAGATCCCTGGTGGCGACCATCGTCGCGGTGGCGATCGCGCTCGTCTGGACGGGCGGATGCGGGTCGAAGTCCGGCTCGGGCTTCGACAACACCCCACCGCCCGTTCAGGTGACGGGAGACGACGCGACGACCATCACCACGGGGGACGACGCCTCGGACCTCATCAGCAACGCCGACGGCGCGGTGGTCTCGTTCGGCGGCGACGGCTCGCGGCCCCCGCCCCCCTCCACGTGCAAGCTGCCTGGCCTCTGGTGCTACCAGACCACCTCGTGCCAGACGACGCTGAGCGGCACGGTGTACGACCCCGCGGCGAAGAACCCCATCTACAACGTCGTCGTCTACATCCCCGCCGATCCCACGCAGGCGCTGCCGCAGATCACCCCGGGCACCAACTCGTGCAACTCGTGCGACGCGCAGATCGGCAACTACATGGCGGTCGGCGTCACCGACTCCAAGGGACACTTCAAGATCACGGGCGTGCCCGCGACCAAGCAGGTCCCGATCGTCGTGCAAATCGGCAAGTGGCGGCGCGAGGTGACGATCAGCGAGATCAAGAGCTGCCAGGACAACGTGGTGCCCGACAAGGCGCTGCGCCTTCCTCGCAATCACATGGAAGGCGACATGCCGCAGATCGGGCTCCTCACCGGGGGCTGCGACGATCTCGGGTGCTTCATGCGCAGCATCGGCATCGACGCGTCCGAGTTCTCCGCGCCTCACGGCGGGGGTCGGCTGGACATCTACCAGGGGCTTAGCACCCCCCTCGGCATTGCGCTCGGAAACGGTCCTGGCCTGTCGAGCGGCGGGACGGCCGGCAACTGCACGAGCGGGGCGGACGCCGGCGGCAGCTGCCCGCTGTGGGCCACCAAGCAGGACCTCGAGTACTACGACATGGTCCTTCTCGCCTGCGAATGCGACGAGAACAGGCAGACCAAGCCCCCGAGCGCGGTCCAGGCGGTGCACGACTGGCTGAACGAGGGCGGCAAGGTCTTCGCGACGCACTACCACTACACATGGTTTATGGACGGGCCGGCCGACTTCAAGGGCGTGGCCAACTGGCTCGGCACGTCGGCAGGGATCGGGATGGGGACGTTCTCGCTGGATACGTCGTTCCCCAAGGGTCAGACCTTCCACGACTGGCTCGCCAACGTCGGCGCGCTCACCAACAACGGGATCAAGTTGACCAGCGTGGCCAACAGCGTAGCCACGGTGAATAACCCCCCGACGACCCGCTGGATCTACGACCCGAATTCGGGGATCGGTCCGGACGGCGCGCCGACGACGACCGAGACGAAGTACCTCTCGTTCCTCACGCCGATCGGGGGTCTGCCCGCCGCGGCCGACGCGGGGGAGAACGGCAGCCCGCAGTACTGCGGCAAGGCGGTGTTCACCGACCTGCACACGAGCGGCGGACCGTCCGGGGACGTGCCCGGGGCGTGCAGCGGCGCCGCCTTGACGGCACAGCAGCAGGCGCTCGAGTTCCTCTTGTTCGACCTTGCGGCCTGCGTCGCCCCCGAGAACAAGCCGCCGCCTCCCCCGCCGCCGCCGCCGCCGCCCCCCCCCACCTGAGCCGAGCGGTCCCGTCACTTCAAGGCGTCCAGATGGCGATGCCGCGGCGGCTGGCGAACCAGGTCGTCGGGCCAACGCGCCGCACCGCCGTCACGTCGCGGCCCGGCGCGGCGTCGTGCCTCGGACGCCACGCGGCGCCGTCGTCGTCCACGGGTCGGACGAGCGCGCCGTCCATGGTGGCCGCGACGAGCTCTCCGCCGACGACCGAGAGGCCGTCGGGGTTGACGTAGCCGCCGCCGAGCTGGGTCGCGTGAAGCCCGTCGGCCGCGCGTCGCAGGTGGGTGACGCCGCCCGAGTAGGTCCCGACGAAGACGCCCGCCGCGTGGGTCGCGAGCGACGTGATCCAGTCGTCGGCGAGCTCGCCCGTCGAGACGGCGGCCCGCTGAAAGCGGCCCCCGAGGCCGTAGTAGAGACCCGCGGTCGTTCCGATCCAGAGCGTACCGTCCACGCTCTCGGCCAGCGCCCAGGTCGCGCGCATCGGCGAATCGAGCGGCTGCGCGTGTCCCTTCGCGGAGGCCCCGACCCCGCGGGCGACGAGGGGCTCGACCCGGTCGCCGTCGACGAAGGCTGGACCCGCGTCGGTCCCGGCGAGCACCCGCCCGTCGGCGAGCACGTGGATCGCTCGCACGAACGAGGAGGGCAATCCGTCGCGCGCCCCCCAGCGGCGCACCGATCCGTCCGCCGACGTCCGCAGGAGACCGTGAGGCGTGCCGATCCAGAGGGTCGGCGCACCCCCCTCCCGCCGCCACGCGAGCGCCTCGACGCTTTCGCTCGGGTCGACGCCCGCGACCGGACGGAAAGACCCGTCGTCGTAGAGCGCCGCTCCGCGATCGAAGGTTCCGATCGCGACTCGCTCCCCGTCGGCGGCGACCGCCGTCACGTCGTTGGATGGGATGCGCCCCAGGGAGAGCCGCCGCCAGCCCTCGCCGCCCTTGGCGACGAACACCCCCTCGGACGACGCGGCGCAGCGGAGTTCGTCGGGTGACCCCGCCGCGCCGACGCCGCGCACGAACCTCGGGACGCCGTCCACCCGACCCGGCGCGCCGCCGGCGCCTTCGACCAGCAGTCCCGAACCGAACGTCCCGACCCACAACCGCCCTTCGCTCTCGACCATGGCCCGTGCGTCGACGGTGGACACCGCGCGCCAAGATCCAGCCTGAAGGCGAAAGAGTCCCTGCAGGTCGCCGAGATAGAGGGACGCGCCCCCCGCCCGCGCAACCGAGGCGAGGGCCTGGCCGTGGTCCGGGGCGCCGGCGATCGCCTGGAGGCCGCCGTTCTCCAGCCGCGCCGGGGGTCCGTCGGCGTAAGCCGCGTAGACCGAGCCCTCGTGCAGCGCGAGCGCCGCCACGCGTGTCCCGGCGACGTGCCCTCCCACCGGCTCGGCGGACACACTGCCCGGCGTGATGCGCAGGACGCCCGAGCCCCACGTCCCGAGGTAGACGCCGGACGCGGTCGGGAGGATCGCCCGAACCGCGATCGACGCCATGGGGACGACGCGCACCACCTTGGGCGCGCCCGGTGCGACGAGGGCCGCGCCCGATTCGGTGCCCACCCACACCGCGTCGCCGTCGACGGCCACGGCATGGACGCTGGTTCCCGGGAGGCCGTCCATCGCCGTCAGGACGCGGGTGCCGCCGTCCGGCGCGACGATGGCGAGCCCTCCGCCGGTCGCGACGGCGACGCGGCCGTCGTCCAGGGGTTGGCATGCCTGGGCGTCGTCCAGGTTCGTCACCGCTCGCGCCGTCTGCGCTCGGCCGATCCTCGCGACGGCTGGTCCGCTGGCTCGAGCGAAGCGAGAGATCGGACCAAGGACACCCCCCAAGACCAGGGTCGCGATGACGAGGGCAGGCGCCGCGCGCTTCATGGAAGCTCGACCTCCGTCGCCGACTCGTTGAGCGCACGGTCGACCGCGACGACGCGCAACCGGTCGGACGGGAGGAGCGGCGCATGCGGTCGCCACACGCCCAAGAACTCGCCCAGCGTGACGTGCGTGAGCGAAAGGACCTGTCCGTCGGGTGTCCGCACCTCGACGCGCTTGGCGTCCGTCAGCACGCGCGCGAAGGACCGGCGTCTCTCTTCGAGCGTGCCGCGGGCCGAGGGAGCCTGGGCCGCGATCTCCTCCGGTGTAAGCTCCTGGGTCGCGCGGATCTCGTACGCGCCGCTCTTGGGGGTCACGGCCACGCGAAGGTGGGGGCGCTGCGTGTCGACGACGTAGGGCACCTTGACGATCTCGACGCGGCCGTCCCGGTGGGTGATCCGGACGGCGATCTCGTACGTGCCGTCCGGGGTGCGCCGGTCGACGAGGAAGCGGACCACCCAGGCGCCGCCGCGCTCGTCCGGCTCGAACGACGCCACCTTGGTGTCGCCGAAGGGAAAGACCACCACGACGCTCTGCGCGTCCGACGGCGCGTCGACCCGCACTTCGGGGTCGCCGGGCTGGATGTGGTCCGGACTGACGCTCGCCGGCGCGCCCCCGGCGCCGTCGAGATCCTGGCCCGAGACGCTCGGCTCGCTCGGAGAGCTCGACTTCGCCCTGCGCGCGATGTGCATGCGCTCGTACGCCTCTTCGCTCTCGAGGACGAGGAGCGACGTGTAGCGGCTCATCACGCCGTGCTCGAGGCTGGTCGCGACCACGCGGTCCTTGGTCGCCTCGCCGTCGCGCTGAAGGGCCTCGATCTTCGCCGTGGCCCAGCGCTGCGCGACGTGCGGCGCCGCGACGGCCCCCGCCAGATCGATCGGCCGGGCGAAGGGCCGGCGGCCGACGGTACCGGCGATCCGCAGACCGGTCGCGTCCGCGCCGGAGGGGATGAACAGCGAGAGGCCAATCTCGTCTCCCTCGTAGACGGTCGGCGGCGGAGCCAGCGGCACGTCGAGGGCGTCCGCGCCCACCAGGTGGACGTCGTCGATGCGGCGGGCGGTCGCAGCCGAGGCCACCAGAGCGGCGGCGCGGTGCGCATCGGCTTCCGTCTTGGGTCGCAGCAGCCGCCCGTGGCCCGCCTCCGCGAGGGCCCTCGCCGTGGCGTCGTCGGTCGACTTCCCCATCAGGACCACGTGCAGCGGCGCACCCGCCAACGCGTCGGCCGCGACGCGCTCGAGCCGCGACGCCTGCGTCTCGCCCCACGTCGGGGTCGCGTCCCCCAGGTAGACGACGACGGGCTGCAGATGCGCCGCCCGCGCGTCGCGCACTGCCGCCGCGCTCGCGGCGAGGATGGCTCCGAGATCGCTCGCACCGTCCGGCTCCGATTCGCCCAGGCGCGACAGCGCCTCTCGCTCGTCCGCCTCCCGCGCGCTTCGCAGGCCGCCGGCGAGCGATCGCACGCCGACGTCGCCCGCGAAGACGCCGAACTCGTCTCCCTCGCCGAGCTGACCGAGGAGCATCGACGCCAGCTGAACCTCGAGCGGCCCCGCCTCGAGCATGCTCCGGGAGCGATCGCACAGGAGGATCATCGCCTTCGGACCCGCGCTGGGAACGGGTGCGTCCGCGGGCACAGGGTCCAGGCGAACGTGGACGTACTTGCCCTCCGGACGCGTCTCCTCGACGGCGTCGGGCGCCGAGTCGGCCACGTGGACGAGCAGCTCCCCGCTCGGCGCGTGCGTCGCCCGGCCCGGGTCGACCGATCGCCCGTCGACGTCGATCCGCAGCTTCTCGATCGGCACGGCCGCACCCGGAGCCGGCGGCCGAACGGCGAAGAACAAGCCGCCCTGCCCGCGGTAGAGCGGCGCGAGAAAGTGCAGGACGACGCGCTTGTTCGCGTGGGGCTCGATCGGAAAGACGGCGAGCTTGAACGTCTGCCCGCTCTCCCACTCGAGCAGGGCGGGGTCGAGCATCTGGTCGACGACCTGTTCGTAGGTCTTCCGGGCCTTGTCCCTCTCCACGAACTCGCCCTCGGCCAGCTTGCCGTCGATCTCGAGCGCGAGTCCGGTCACGATGGCGTCCGCGGGCAGCGGGAATCGAAACGTGCCCTCGAGCCGCTCGTCGGTGTCGTTCCGGAACACGTGCTCGACCGTTGTATCGGCCACGTCGCCGGTCGTCTTCGCCGCGATCGCCAGCTTCTCGATCGCGAGACGGGTGCGCTCGGTCTTGTCTCCGTGCGCCTCGAGGGATCCCTCCCCGACGAAGGCCGCCGGCACGGCCGGCAGGCGGACCGCCGCGGCGAGCCGATCGACCTCGCCGGCGAAGGGGACGGGCGGTCGCGCGCATCCGGCGAGGCCGCACGCGAAGACGAAGAGCAGCGAGCGGTTCACTTGACACCTCCCACGCCCACGCGGACGCGTTCGGGTGCAGCGTCCGAACTCCCGCTTCGCTCGAGCGTGCGGACGCGCGCGACGGTCACGGTTTGGCGCTCGGCGAAGAGCCGGTACGGAAGGACGAACTTGCGTTCGGTCGCGCGCCCCTCGTCGAGCAAGACGACCACCTCGCCCCGCGCTTCGGGGAAGGACGTTCGGTGCGCGCTGAAGTAATTGACCTGGACGAGGTACTCGCCGGGCTGCGCGACCGCGGCCGTGAAGCTCTCCGGCCCGTAGCCGGTCGTCACGTCGTCGTAGAGCGTCTCTCCCCCCTTGCCGCTGCGGTTCCCGTAGAAGACCTTGTCCCCCGCGGGCGTGGTGACCCAGAGGTCGACGTCGGTCCGATCGGTGTCCCAGGTGAGGTAGACGTGGAGGTCGTTCTCGAGCGCTCCCTGGAGGCCGAGTCCGTCGATCCGCTTCGCGAGGGACGCGGCTGCGGCCTCGTCTCCCGCGGCCTTTGCCTTGCGACGCGCCTCGCCGAAGGCCTGGCCGAGGCGCTGCTTGGCGGGAAACCGGATCGACTCCGGCGTCGAGCTGGCCCCGACGACGTCCTCGAGTCGGCCGGTCGCCTCGTCCGTCCGTCCGAGACGCAGCTCGACGTCGGCGAGCTCGAAGAGGAGGCGCGCGTCTCCGGTGCGCGCCTGGACGGCGGCAAGCAGCCTGTCCTGCGCCGAGACGAGGTTGCCCTGCTGCTTGAGGAGCGTGGCGAGCGCGCGCTGAGCATCGGCGTCCTTGGGCAGGAGCTCGACGATCGCGGAGTAGACCCGCTCGGCCTGAGCCTTGTCGCCGAGCTCCATGTACACGTCCCCGAGCGCCCGGACGGCAACGAGGTTGTAGGCGTCTTTCGCGCGCCAGGCCCTGGCCTCGGCCAGCGCCGCCTCGGGCTGCTTGCCCGCCAGCAGCCCCTGGACCAGCGCCAGGCGGCGGGTTCGATCGTCGGGGTGTTCGCGCACGTCCTGGGCGAGCGCCGCCAGTTGGGTCGCGGTCGGAGCCGCGCGCGGCGGCTCCCGGTCGACCGCGGTCAGCTCCAAGGCGCGTGGCCGGCGATCGGCGGCGAGCGCGCAGGGGGGAGTGAAGGGCGGCAAGGCCGACGCGGCGGCGATGGTAAGGACCAGGGCGTGGGTGCGCATGGCCGGGGCTCATGCGACCGCCGGGCCAGCGGATGGGTGACGCTGCAATCGCGGG
>DATGJA010000479.1:0-3917 GCA_035295445.1 Polyangiaceae bacterium
GTGGCGATGCACCGTCTCGATGCCGAGTACCGGGCGCAGAAGGCGGCCGAGGACACGATGGCTCCGGCTCCCGCATCGGCGCAAAAGCACATGTGAAACGGGCGCTCGCTCTTGGCTCGAGACTTGCTGACCCCCCCCCCGGCAGGAGTTGCTCTCGTGGAAGACTCGGATTTGAAGGCGGTCCGTGCACAGACGGCGATTGTACGAACGGTCGCTGACGCCGCGCGACGCGACGCGGGTGGCTCGGATTCCGAGGTACTGCGCGAACAAGCCGTCGCAGAGTCTGCGCGTCTGGTATCGACGGTGCGGGATCTCCTCAAGCATCGGTCGGAGCATCCAGCCCAGAACGCAGCCCCGGAGAGTGGCCCAGCAGCCGTCGAAGAGACGCGGCGGCGCATCCTCGTGGTCGAAGACGACGGCGAGGCGCGGTCGGCGATCGCGACCTTCCTCGCCTATGAGTACGAGGTCGTCACGGCATGCGACGGCGCCGAAGGACTCGTGCGCGCCGCTCACGGCGACCTCGACGCAATCGTCAGCGACGTGAGAATGCCGAACGTGGACGGCATCAAGATGGTGGAGGAGATACGCCGCCGCGGAGGCGCGCCGATCCCGGTCATCTTTCTCACCGCGGAGACGGACGCGGAGCGGATCGCCGCGGCCTTCTCGGCGGGGGGAACGACGTACCTGGGCAAGCCAGTTGACCTCGATCTGCTCGCGCAGGAGCTTCGCTGGACCCTCGGGCGAGAGGCCGGGACGGAAACGTAAGAACCCTTGGTGCTGCGATGGCAGCGCCGTGCGACGGAACGAAAAGAGGAGGTCGCCTTGTTGCCCCGCAAGATTCTCGTCGGTACCGACTTCACCTCGCCGAGCAAAGCCGCGCTCGATTGGGCGGCGGGCTTCGGTCAGGCCCTTGGCGCCGACTTGCTCGTGGCCCACGTGTACGATCTGCCCATCGTAAGCATCCTCGACGGGACGCTCGTCGTGGACGCGCAGACCGCAGCACGCCTTTCCACGGAGGCTCAGAGCGCGCTCGACGCCGAGATTCAGCGCATGAACGCCCAGAGCGTCGCTGTCCAGGGCCTGCTGCGGCAGGGCGACGCACGCGTGGCGCTGCCCCAGCTCGCCGTCGAGTTGGGGGCGGACCTGCTGGTCGTCGGGTCGCACGGTCGCCGGGGAATCAAGCACGCCCTGCTCGGTAGCGTCGCGGAGCACGTCGTGCGCGCGTCGACGGTCCCCGTGCTCGTCGTCAAGGCGTCCGGATGATGCGTCGCACGCGTTGGACCTCGATCATCTCGCCAACCACTACGAGGACGTCATGGTGCAGACGACTGGAGCGGACGGGCCCCATGCGACGGCAGTAGCTGCGCGAACCGAACGCGCGAGGCGTCCTCACCCGGCCCGCGCCGACGTGGGTGGTCGCGTCGCGCCCGGCTTCGAGGTGGTGCGCGTCGAGTTCGAACGCAACTTCGCCGAGCGCGGAGAGGTCGGGGCGGACGTCGCCGCGTACTGGCGCGGCCACAAAGTCGTCGATCTGTGGGGTGGCCGGCGGACCATCGTCGGCGACGCGCCCTGGAACGAAGACACGATGGTCGTCGTCATGTCGAGCACGAAGGGCCTTTCGGCGATGACTCTGGCGGTCGCCAACGCGAGGGGCTGGCTCGACTACGAGGCGCCCGTTGCGCGCTACTGGCCGGAGTTCGCGGCAAACGGCAAACAGACGACTACCGTGCGCCAGCTCTTCGGCCACGAGGCGGGCCTCGTCTTGCTCGACGAGGAGCTGTCCATCGCGAAGATGCGCGATCTGGACGCCGTAGCGCAGATCCTCGCGCGCCAGAGGCCGCAGTGGCCGCCCGGTACGCGGCACGGCTACCACGCGATGACCCTCGGCCTCTACATGCAGGAGATCATCCGGCGTGTGGACCCGGCGCACCGTACTCTGGGCCAGTTCTTTCACGAGGAGATCGCCGAGCCGCTGCATTTGGACTTCTACATCGGGCTGCCGCGCGAGGTTCCCCAGGAGCGCATCGCGAGCGTCAACACGCTCTCCGCCATCCGTGCCGTGGCCGCGCTTCGCGACACGCCGCCACAGCTGATCAGGAAGGTCCTCTGGCCCTGGTCACTCTTGCGTAAGTCCCTCGCGATTCCGTCGGGCGTGGACTGGAACGAGCGGCGAACGCTCGAAATCGAGCTGCCCGCAGGCAACGGCGTCGGGACCGCACGCGCGATGGCACAAGCCTACTCTGCGTTTGCCGAAGGTGGCGCCAAGTTGGGGGTTACGTCCGGGACGTTGGCACGACTCACGGCGCCGGCGGACTTCTCGCGTCCGAAGGACGCGGTGCTCGGCGTTCCGTCCTACTTTTCGCTCGGCTTTCTCCGCCCAGGGCCGCAAATCAGCTTCGGCTCGAGCGTGCGGGCGTTCGGCGCGCCGGGGGCGGGCGGTTCGTTCGCCTTCGCGGATCCTGACGCTCACCTCGGCTACGCCTACGTGATGAACCATCTCGGCTACTACCTACTCGACGACCCGCGCGAGAAGGCACTGCGCGACGCGGTGTATCGCGCGGTCGCAAGGTTCGGCAGAGCGTGAGCGACCCACCCGATCTGGATCGGATCGGACCGCGCGGGCTGACCGACGAGCGAGCCGCCGCCCTCCTTGCCGAGGTGGGGCCGAACGAGGCCGGAACGAAGAAGCGGTCGTCCTTCGCGCAGCTCCTTCCGCTCCTCGGAAACCCGCTGGCGCTGGTACTCCTCGTGGCGAGCGGACTGTCTGCGCTGCTCGGGGAGAAGATCGATGCTGCCCTCATCGCGAGCATGGTCGTCTTCAGTGTGGCCATCAACCTCTTTCAGACTTGGCGCTCCCAGAGGGCCGCCGACGAACTCCGTCGGCACGTCGCGGTCACGGCGACTGTCCTTCGGGACGGTACCTGGACGGAGCGACCCCGACGGACCATCGTTCCCGGAGACGTCGTCCGCCTGTCGGCCGGTGATCTCGTTCCTGCGGACGCCAGGCTGATCGAGGTGACCGACCTGCACGTTCAGGAGTCGGCGATGACGGGCGAGTCCCTGCCCGCAGAGAAGACCGCCGGCCGTCCTCCGGACGACCCGTCCGGGATGGTCTGGCTCGGGACATCGATCGTGAGCGGAACGGCGACCGCGGAGGTCGTGGCGACGGGCCGTTCGACCCAGTTCGGAGACGTCGTGGCGCGCCTCCAGGCGCGAGCACCGGAGACGGAGTTCGAACGCGGCTTGCGCCATTTCGGTTTGCTCATCACGCGTACGGTGCTGGTGCTCGTCCTCGTCATCCTCGCCGCCAGTCTCGCGATGCATCGCCCGCCCTTCGAGTCCCTGCTCTTCGCCGTCGCGCTCGCCGTCGGGCTGACGCCGGAGTTTCTGCCGATGATCACGACGGTGACGCTGGCGCAGGGGGCCGCGCGGATGGCGCGGGAACATGTGATCGTCAAGCGCCTCTCGGCGATCCAGGATCTCGGCAGCGTCGACATCCTATGCAGCGACAAGACCGGGACGCTCACGCGGGGGGAGATGAGGGTCGATGGCTCCTTCGGCCCCGACGGCGAGCCGAGCGATCGCCCGCTCGGGCTCGCGCGCATCAACAGCCGCTTGCAGACAGGCATTCGCAGCCCGCTCGATGCCGCGATCCTCGCCGACACCGCCGCGGGCTTGGACGCCGGTTGGACCAAGGTGGACGAAATCCCTTTTGACTTCGAGCGCAGGCGGCTGTCGGTCGTCGCTCGAGGCGAGGGCGGCTACCGGATGATCACCAAGGGCGCTCCCGACTCGGTGTGCAGCGTGTGCGACGGCGACGAGCGCTCTTTCGCCTCCCGGCGTGCGTGGCTTGTGGCGGCGGGGGCCAAGGGCCTGCGCGTCCTTGCCGTGGCGACGAAGGCCGCCGAGCCGAGGAC
>DATGJA010000480.1:0-2891 GCA_035295445.1 Polyangiaceae bacterium
GAGCGTCGGTGAGCGCGTGCCGGTGCATCCCGATCTTTGATCATGGCCAGCTGTGCCGAGGCAATGGTTGTCTCAGCCCACGCCGCTAAGTGATCGAGATGATCCAGCTTCCCGTCGACAAAAACTAGGGACGGCCCCTAGCACGCTCGACGAATCCCCCCGGGACTTGACAGGATCGGCCCCCCCGAATAGGTTGCGCGGCCCTCCCTTCAAGAATCGACATGACCCAGACGGAGTCTCAACCCCGGCCGCATCGAACGCAGAAGACGTTCGTCCTCACGAAGGCGCAAGCGCAGAAGTCGCGCGCCTGGTGGGTCGTGGACGCGGCCGGCAAGCCGCTCGGCCGGCTGGCGAGCGCGGTGGCGCACGTGCTCCGGGGCAAGCACAAGCCCCAGTACACGCCGCACGAGGACGGCGGTGATTTCGTCATCGTCGTCAACGCCGACAAGGTGGCGCTGACGGGCGACAAGCTCGACAAGAAGTTCTATTACCACCACTCCGGCATCCCCGGCGGCTTCCGCGCCGAGAGCTACCGGCACGTCCTGGCCCGCCGGGGCACGCTCCCGGTGGAGAAGGCCGTCAAGGGAATGCTCCCCAAGGGCGTCCTCGGGCGCCTGATGTTCACCAAGCTCAAGGTCTACTCCACGCCGGACCACCCCCACGCGGCGCAGCAGCCGAAGCCGCTCGCCGTTCGGGCCGCTGCGCACGCCACCCAGAAGCGATAGCCCATGCCCACCGCGGAACCTCGCACCTACGCCACCGGCAAGCGCAAGACGGCCATCGCCCGCGTCTGGCTCAAGGCGGGCACGGGGCAGATCGTCGTCAACGGCCTCCCCGTCGACGAGTACTTCGAGCGAGAGACGTCGCGCATGGTCCTCCGGCAGTCGCTCGAGCTCATCGAGGCGCAGGACCAGTTCGACGTGTGGGCCACCTGCTCGGGCGGCGGCAAGAGCGCCCAGGCCGAGGCGATGCGCCACGGGATCTCGCGCGCGCTCATCGCGCTCGATCCGGAGAAGCGCGGGGCGGTCAAGCGCGCCGGGTTCTTGACGCGCGACGCGCGCAAGAAGGAGCGCAAGAAGTACGGCCAGCCGGGCGCACGCAAGCGCTTCCAGTACAGCAAGCGCTGACGCGTGAAGCCCACGAGGCTCCTTCCGGCGATTGGCCTGGCGGCGCTGCTCGCAGCCGCGGCGATCGCGCGCGATGCCGGGGCCACCATCGTCGAGCGCGTCGTCGCCGTCATCGGGGAGCGACCGATCCTCTGGACGGAGCTCGTGCGACGCGCGCAGGCCGGGCGCGTGCAGATCCGGATGCAGACGCGCGACCCGAACGTCATCTCCGTGCAGGAGCAGATGATGTACCGGGAGCTCCTCGATCACATGATCGACGAGCGGCTGGAGGAGCAGACCGCCGAGCGCTCGCACGTCGGGGTATCGGCGGAGGAGATCGATCGCGGCATCCAGAACATCGCGGCGCAGGCGCAGGCGCAGCAGGGCCGGCCGGTCACCATGGCCGACGTCATGGCCGAGATCACCCACCGCGGGATGACCGAGCAGGACTTCCGCGACGAGATCCGCCGTCAGATCTTGGAGGGCAAGCTCATCGAGCTCCGCGTGAGGCCGCGCGTCCGAGTGACGGACCAGGACGCTCGGGCTGCCTACCAGCACTGGGTGCAGGAGACGCGCGAGAAGGAGCTGGTCGACGTGCGCACGCTCGTGCTGCGCATCGACCCGCTCGCGACCCCGGGGCAGGTCCAGGCCAGGATCACGCTCGCCGAGGACCTCGCGCACCGGGTGCGCGCCGGCGACAACTTCTGCGACCTCGTCGCGCAGTTCAGCGACGACGCGTCGACGCGCAAGACGTGCGGCTCGCGCGGGCCGCAGCCTTTCGCGGGCCTCCTGCAACCGCTGCAGGACGCGGTCCGCTCCGTCGCGCCCGGGCACGTGTCCCAGCCGATCCCGATCGACACGGGTCAGGATCGCGTCGTGCTCCTCGTCATGCCGATGGGTAGAGCGGCGGTGCAGCCGTTCGAAGAGGTCCAGAACGAGATGATGCAGAACGCGCTCCTCGACGGCCTCGAGCGCGCGCGCAAGCAGTGGCTCCAGGAGCTTCGCCGCAACGTCTACATCGACGTCCGGCTGTAGGGTCGTCGATCATTCTTTCTTGGCGACCCTGGCGTCCTGGAGCAAGCGTCGCGTGCCGAGCCCGCGTTTCACCTCTTGCGCGCCGGGCCCTTGGAGAGGTGCGCCATCGCTTCGCCGAGGCCCTCGAGGGTCAGGTGGAACATCGGAAAGAGGCCCGCGAGCATCTCGGCGGTCCCGCCCTTCCAGTACGTCGGCGGCTCCGGGTTGAGCCACGCGCTGCGATCGAAGTGATCGGCCGCGAGCTGCATCCAGCGCACGCCCGCCATCCGCTCGCCGCTCGGTTCGCCCGTCCCGTACCAGCCGCCGCCGCCCAGGAGCTCCGCCGGGTGCATCGACGCGTCCCCCACGAGGACGAGCTTCCACTCGCGCGTGCAATGGTGAAAGACGTCCGTGAGGGGCACCGCGTCGCGGAACGTCTCGGTCTCGTAGACCTTCCCGTAGATGCAATTGTGGAAGTAATAGGTGCGAAGCTCGCGGAAGTTGGAGGCCCGCTTGGCCGCCGAGAAGAGCTGGCTCACGAGCTCCGCGTGGGGGTCCATCGATCCGCCGACGTCCATGAGCAGGAGCACGCGGACGTTCGACTTCTTGGGCGCCCGCAGGACGACCTCGAGCTCGCCCGCGTTGCGGGCGGTCTCGTCGATGGTGGCGTCGAGATCCAGCTCGTCCTCGAACCCCTCGCGCGCGAAGAGGCGCAGCTTGCGGAGCGCCACCTCGATCTGCCGGACGTCGAGGACGAGGTCCGACCGGTAC
>DATGJA010000481.1:0-6526 GCA_035295445.1 Polyangiaceae bacterium
GCTCTTCGCAACCTCGGCGGCAAACTGCAGCCGTCCGGTGGCGATGCCGGCGCCGAGGACTGCGGCGGTGAGGGCACCGGAGCTCGTCGCGGCGATGCGGCGGATGGACCAGCCTCTGGCGGCGAACGCACCGAGGGCGCCGACGCTGAAGGCGCCCTTGGCAACAGCGCCGGAGAGGACGAGGGCAATGCCACCGTCCGGGATTTGCGCGCTTGTCATTGGCCCCGGCTAACGTGCGCGGAATCAGGGGTCAAGGGCCCTACTTCGCTCCGTACCGCTTGGCCGCCGCGAGGTCACCGCGTAGCTCCTCGGCCGGGTGGCATGGGGGTACCCTTCAACGCGGACCACTGCTGACCGGTGCTTGTTCCCATTCGAGCGCGATTGTCGTGACGAGATCCCCCGTCCACGACCGCGACGCGAACCTCGCCTTCACTTCCGAGGCTCCGGCAACCTCCAGCAGGCGCTCGAAGAAGCCGAGCGTCTGCCACGATGCGGCCTCCTCGGCACGCCGCCCCATGCCGTAGCTCACGACGACCGTCGCCTCGCCGTCCGAGATCGAAGCGATCTCGAGCGCCCGGTAGTCGAAGAGGCTCCGCCGCAAGACCTGGAAGCGCATCAGCGTGTCGCGCGGGTCGCCCGGTGCGATGAGGTTGCTGTACGTCAGGCATAGCCAGTCGATCGAGACGCGCCCGAAGTACGGTGTCGAGGTTACCCTCGGCAATTTCCGAGAGGATGGCGACGCCCATGCGCTCGAAGGCCTCCATGGGGTACCACATGTTCGGATCGATCCGCTGCACCAGGTATCCCAGGTCAACCGCTTCCAGCTGCTGGGACCAGTTGACGTCACTGCGACGGCGGAGCATGCGAACGTAGTCCACGAAGAGGGTCCCTTTGACGCGACGCGTGGCGGACGACACGGGGGATCCGTCCACTCTAGCAGCGGTCGTTGGCGTCCGACGGGCCAGACTCGGCGCGCCGACAGAGAAGCCTGGTGCGCGCCTGATCTCCGGGAAAGTCGGCCATCGAGCAATCATGCGTTTTTGCCAGGCTTCGGGCGGCTCAGTCAGTAACAGCACGCATGGACATGAGCGCAACGCAAACCAGGCCAAACGGCGGGCAGGCCGCAGCCCGAACATCTTCCCTTGTTTTCGTCTTCGTTCCAATGGCCGCCGCGGCCGCGTGCAGCAGCAACAGCAGCGGCGAAAGTTCCGGGAGCGACTCCACCCTGGCGTCGACTTGCGAGGACGTCTGCCAATGTCGTAGGACGCTGCGCGGGCGCGTCGGCCCCCTCGGTTAGTCAGTGCCTACAGAGCTGCCAGCAGCTCGGCGGGCTCCAGGGCACTTGTGTCGACAAGTTCGTCTCGTACTTGGTGTGCCTCTCGGGAGCGACGTCGATCATGTGCACGAACGGTGTCGTCAACGTGACCGTCCTTTCCCCGTCGTGCGACCAGCAGCAACAGGCCTACGACGCTTGCAGCGGAGTGCCGGTGTCAACCTCCGTCTGCATTGGGCTCGTGACGAGGCGATCGGGCTGAGCAGCGTCGCTGAAGTCGACCGAGAACGGATCTGTAAGTGCCTGGGCTGCCTCATCGAACCGGACCCCGTGCTTCGCTTCGTTGGCGATGGCCTTGGCGTCGTCCCATTCGAAGTCGTCGCAAACGACCGTGGGCACGCCTCGACCTTAGCATCGGCATCGCAGCCCAGGAGGGCGACGAGCCGACGGCCCGTGCATAGGTTTCTGCTCGAGCGCATCGCTGGCGCCTTCGCCGGTCCGCATCTCGTCTCCAAATCCGTCTCCAAGAACTGGGTCGATTCCAGTGGACTGCGGGGGACAACGGCGGACGCGCAGCATGGCCGAAACCCGTGAACTTCTCGAGCCCTAGCGACGAAAGACGAGCAGCATCACCTGTTTATGAAATGCCGCTTGCTAGAGTTCGAAACCCGTCGGTCACCCCCCTGCTCGTTGCGTAGCAAACGAGCTCGCCCCGGGTACCTGTCATGGGTGGACTCCGTCCAGTTCAAGGCGAACCGTCTTGGTCCTGCCCGGGACCGCCACCCAGGCGCTGCGCGCGGTCACAGCGTAAAGGCGAACGCGGCACCGTAGAGGGTGCGCGAGGCAGGGTCGATGACCGGCGTGCTCGTCACCCCAAGGGATTGATGTTTCCACACTACGTGATTGAGGCCGAAGCGGAGACGCCGAGGTTTCGAATCCACACCGGCGAGCCGCTGGCGGCATCGAGGGCGTAAACGTTGTTCGCTTCGGTCGCGACGATCACGAGGTCTCGACCGCCGGCAGCGTTCGAGAAATAGTCAAGGTCTCTGTCGTCGCACTCGACAGCTCGGCGGCAGCCGGCGCCGCACCTGCCGGGCTCGCAGCGGCCGGTCGGACCTGTGAAGGCGTGGCGCTCGGTGACGGGCGATTCCGTGTCGGCCCGCTGGCCCCGAGCCGGTTCCAGCTTCACGTCAGCGACGGAGTCAATCCCCACGCGCCCGGCCCCGGACACGACATCATCAACATGACCGCGGGTCGCACCGTGGAGACGAGCGTCACGGTCGAACGCGGCGGGAGATTCGCGGCCGTGTGCTGGATTCGTCGAACCAACCAATGCCTGACGTGGGGGTGAGCGCCGGTCCTCTCGCTTCCCCAGGAGATCTCCGCGCCGGGCGGAGCCCGCCCGAAAAGTCAGAACGTGATAACGGCCTTGCCGGAGAACGAGCGGTCCGTGAGGGCCTTGGCGATTTCGGAGATCCGATCGATCGGCGCGACGACGTCGATCAAAGGACGCAGTCTCCTGCTGGCGACCAGGTCGACTAGCCTCGCGAGTCCCACCCCGGCGGGTGCCCGGAGGAGCTCGTGGAACAATATGAAGCCATAAAGCGTCGCACCGCCCGTCGCGTAAAACGCGGGGAGGCCGAAGGTCAGCTCGGGCGCCGCGGTAGTGCCGTAGACCACGCACGTGCCGTTCTTGCGGAGGGTCGTCAATGCCGCCGCGAGCGATGCACCGCCCACGCCGTCGAGAACGACGTCGTAAGGGCCATGCGCGCGTACCGACGGGTCGGTCGCTGCGATGACCTCGTGCGCGCCGGCTTCGCGTACCACGCCCGCCTTCGTCTCCGCGCGCACCGTCGCGACCACGTGAGCGCCCGCGGCGCCGGCCAACTGAATGGCCATGTGGCCGACGCCCCCGGTTCCCCCCGTCACGAGGACCTTGCAGCCGAGCAGGGCCGCTGCCTTGTCGAGGCCGTAGAGCGCGGTGAGCCCCGCTACAGGCAGCGTGGCGGCCTGCTCGAACGTCACGTTGTCCGGGAGAGGACAGAGCGATTCGGTCGGGGCCGCGATGCGGTCGGCCCAAGCCCCGACCGCGAGCATTCCGACGACGCGCGTTCCGTCCTTGGGCCCCGACCCGTTCGAGGCGGCCCGTTCGACCGTGCCCGTGAAGTCCCACCCGATGGGCCGGCCCGCGGGCCCTTGCCCCGCCCTGCGGATTTCGCCTCGATTCAAAGATGTGGCCGCAACGCGGACGAGGGCTTCACTGGCGAGCGGAAGGGGAGCGGCGATCTCACCCAGTCGTACGTTGCCGGGCGCGGTCGAATCGGTGAGGACGGCGCGAACTTTGGTGGACATGACTCTCACCTATAGTGGCGAGTGCGCGTCCCCGCAGTGCGCGGATGGAATTTATCTAGGTCGGCGTGGACCTCAGGCCTGCGCGACGGCGCCGTCTCGCCGCGTGCTCGTCAACGTCGCGGCCGTGCGAGAGGCGAAGTGCGTGGCTCCCTCGCTCGTCGTTCGCAGCGCGCGCAGGACCCCGAGGGCGAGGTGCTCTTGGGCATCGGTCCAGGTCCCGGCGACGTCATCGAGCCGCTTCACGATGGAGCGCGCCAGGCGAAGCAAGCCCTGCTGCCCCCCGTCGACCCAGTCGATGGCTCCGGTCACACGCTGCGTGATCTCGACGCGCGCGTCCCGCAACACCGCGAAGTATTCGCCGAGTGTCTTTTCGGTTGCTCGCGCAACGGAATCGACACCAACCGCCAATATGCCGTGGTCATCGGTCCGCTCCGTCTTCTGGTCCATGACGTGACTCCTCTCGCTCCTCACCCGTGGCTCGCGCGGGCACGCGGATGGTCGGCACGTATCGATGCAGTGTCAAGGTGCGCATGAGTCCCGCGACAATCTCGTTGCCGCGAGGCAGCCTGATCGGATCACACTTCGAACTCTCGAGTCCGGCTCGACTTCCCACCGGGGTGCCTCGAAAATGTCGTATCGCGTGGACTGACCACTATCGACGAGGTTGCCGGCGCGCTCCTGCGCCAACGCGCCGCCACCGTCAGTGGAGCATGACGGGCACGACGACCATGTTCACGGGCTTCACCGAGGCGCCTGCGGGGTAGGCGTAGCTAACCGACCGGTCGAACCCCCACACCGTCACGCCGAACGGCGCGGCGCTCGTCATCTCATGACGGCCGTTGTCACAGCCGCCGACCTTGGCGCCGCCCATCTGCACGTCGACGCGCGTGTACTCGTAGCGCACCCCGATCGGCTGCCACCCGCCGAGCGGAGCGGTCGCACAATCGAGCGAGACGTCCCGGCCGGCGTTCTTGTCGCGGACGACGACGAGATTGGTTTCTGCGTAGGTGGGGTCCGTGAAGAACACGTAGTGATCGAGGAACTGGGACGGCGGGACGATGTTGACCGTCTCCGGATCGCCGAGCGCGAGGCCTGTGCTCCCCAAGCTACCTCCGCCCGTCAGGCTCCCGCCCGTCATGTGGGCCGCGGCGTAAAACGGGTGCATGGCGTCTTGGCTCGCGACGACGAAGGGCCCGGGCGCCGAGAACTCGACGACCTGTCCCTGGCTCAACGTGGCCGGAGCACCGGCCGGAGCAGCCGGCTCGTACCGGAGTATCGTACCATCGACGGCGCCCACGAGGCGCCAGGGAACGGACTCTTGGGTCGCCGTGCGGCTGCGGTAGCGCACCGCGACATACTCGTTGCCCAGCGCCTTCACGGGCGGAATCTGCTGGTGCGCCGCGTCCGCGTACGGAACCGACGAATCGGGAATGTACATTGCATAGTGCCCGCCCCAGACCCCGATCGGCTTGTCGGCCAGAACGGCACTCCCGCTCAGGTCGTCGGACTGCTCGAACTGAAGCACCTCGCCGTGGTCGATCACGTACGTCTGCGGCGAGCCCCTGGTGGCGGGCGCGACCCCGGTGCCCCCCACGACGTCCGCCACGCTCCGCATCGTCACGGACGTGTGATCCTGAGAAGCCACGAAGACGAGATTGCCGTTCAAATGGAGACTGCCGTTCGTTTCCCCGATGTATCCGGTGGTTGCTACGTAATTGACGTCCCACACACTCGTCGGCAAAAGAAGCGTTGCGCTCGAAATCTGGCTGATTGCGCCGCCGTACGGATAGATATCGTACGCTACGATCGGGACCGACGAGGACACGTGGAACGCGTGGCCGGTACCGGTCCCGTGAACCGCGGGATCCAACGCGTAGGAGGCGGTGACGCCCGAGGGACACGCGACCGCCTTGTTGGCGCCGCTCGACGTGCTCCCGTCGCCAGGGGCGGTGGTCTGCGACAAGAACAGGATGGCCACCTGATTGGGCTCGATCGCCCCCGTCGAGATCGGCGCGTAGGTGAGACCCGCACCCGTGCCCTGAGTCGAGTAAAGGCTCTTCGATACGTCCAGCGCTTGTCCGTCGAACTCCAGCGTCACGCGCGCAGCCGTCGTCCAGGTGTTCGCCAGGAACATGGCGAAGCAGCTTCCGGCGAGGGACGCGTTGCCGATCGGGGAGTCGGGAATGTTGGTGAACGCATCGGGATTTATCACGTAATATTCGCAACCGACGCTGCTGTGATTCGACGTCGCAGCGTCGCAGGGCGCCATGCATTGGCCGCCGGAGCCGCAGCCCGTATCGGCCGAGCACGTCTGCAGGACTTGGTGAGTCGAACAATCGAGGAGTTGATGCAGGTCCGTCGAACAGACGGAACAACCGCTGGGGACGCGTCCCTCCAGGCTTCCCAGGAAACCGTCTCCTTCGTTTTGGGTCGTCGGCGCGCCGGCGTCGTCCACCGTGCTCGCGTCGCCAGCGTCCACCGGCGCAGCTGTATCGGCGCCCCCTGCGTCTGAGAAACCGCTTTCGGCCGGCGCGGATCCGCAAGCCGAACACAGGACGCCGCCCAGGTACGCCATCAAGGTCCTTACGGACATGACCCTTCTCACGATCGGGGTGAATTTGAGATTCGCCGTGTGCCGCCGGCGCGCCAACCCGGAGCTCGTGTAGCACCGCGCCGGCGCACCGGCAAGGCGACATCCCGGCGACTACGGATATGACGTCACGGAGCCGGCCCCCTGAAGGACGGTTCCGATGAAGAACGGACAGGCGACGATGACGCTCCCGTTCGCGTTCGTGTTCTGGTTGATCGCGCCGGTCGAGCAGAGGACGAGGACATTGTCGCTATACTGACCCGTCGAACTCGTGACGAGGTCCTCGGCATACGTCGTCGTCACGATGCCGT
>DATGJA010000482.1:0-18042 GCA_035295445.1 Polyangiaceae bacterium
GCTTTGTCGAGAAGCAACGTCGCTTTCGACGGAAACGGAGACAACGTCACCACCAAACAAGGAGAATCGCCATGGCTACGAGGTCCTCGCCTACTTCGACACCGCATCACCAACGGCTTCAACCTCAAGGCCCCGGGTAAACAAAAACCCACCCGGGTTGAAAGCGTCCCCAGGGGGATGGCGTAAGCTCCACCCATCCGGACGGCTCCAACCTACCGCGCGCCGCCGGCTCGCGAGAGTCGTCTCGTGAAGGCGTTCTTCGCAACAAACCGTGGGGAGGGCGGCTCCGCGGCCAGATCACATGCCGTAGCGGTGCAAGAAGTCGACGGCGCCGGGGCCCCATAGGGCGACCTCGGCTGCGTCGCCGACGAAGCGTACGTGCGCGTCCTCGGGGCTCGCGGCGTTCGGCACGGGCGGGTAGATGGCCGCCTGGAACATCTGGCCGTCGGTTCCCGCCTGGTGGGAGTAGACGATCGTCGGGTCGGTGTGCACGTCGTTGAGCGGCTGCGCGAAGAAGATCGGCGACTTCGCGGCGTCGACGGCGGCGAGCAGCGCGGTCTCATTGTCCGTGGAGCCCCACGACTCCGAGTCGCCGCAGAGGTCGATCGCGGCCGCCTGCCCGAGGGCGGTCGCGTTCGTAAGCAAGGTCATGATCCCGCCGTAGCTGTGGCCGGCGATGGCCATGCGCTTCGGATCGACGAGCGTGCTGCCGTGGGGGCCGGCGAGCCCCCGGACGTACGACCACGCCGCCGTCACGTCGGCGACCTGGTCTTGGAGATAGGAGATCTGCGTGCCGCCCGCGTAGCCGTTGATCGAGATCCCTGTGGACCGCCCCTGGCCGCGACGATGCGGCACGAACACGACGTACCCGAGCGGCACGAAGTAGTCCGCGATGGTGCACTTGGGGCCAGGTAGCTGCTCGCTCCCGTGGCTATAGACGATCGCCGGCGAGGGCCCTGACGAGGACGCCGGCGCGTAGAGGTAGCCCTCGAGGTCGATCGTGCACGAGCCCGCCGCGACGGGCCCGCAGCGGGTGTCGGTCGTGTCCGTGGTCGTCGTGTGCAGGTACGAGACGAGCGAGCCGGGCACGTTGCAGCAAGCGGCGACCGCGCCGTCGGCACCCGCGTCGTCCGGAGGGAGCGAGCCGCCCTCCGCCGTGCACCCGGACGCGGGGGCGGGGAAGGCGGGGGCCGCCGGGGCTGCGTGAGGCGCAGGTGAGGTGCTGCAGCTCACGACGAGGAGCGCGATGGTTCGGGCCGTTGGCTTCATGTGGACAGCGTGACGCCGTCACGCGCCGCGCGCGAGCCGGAGAGGCGTGCCTCTCCTGGGGCGAGCCGTGCGTGTCCGTTCGTGGCCGCGGGCGCGAGCGGCCGGTGCGGGCGTCTTGCGAGCAGGCACGCGCGCGTGTTCCGCGGAGCGAGGGGCGTACGCGCGGGAGAGACGTGTCGCGGCAGGATGGTCGCAGGGCGTACGAGCGAGCCGGCGGTCCTCATCCGCCGCACGTCGCACGACAACCCGAGCTGGAGCCGTCGGCACACGCCCGGGGAGCCTGTCGCCACAAAAACTCGAGCCCTCAACGCCCGGGGCGAGCACCGACCTGGCTACTCTGCGCGTCCGCCGCAGGACCACGTAGGATGCGGAACGCACAAGATTTGAAGGGGACGACGAGATCCTGCACACCCGGCCTCGTGCTCGAGGCCGTGGCTCGGTGGGTAGATCGCATCGCGCGCCGCACAGCCGACGTCGTGGAGGCGACTTTGCGGACCGCAGCGCGGCCGGCACCGTTGGTCGGCGCGCTGTTCCGCGACGTGGAAGTGAGCGTGCATCGCCGGATGCAGATGCAGCCCCCAGTAGTGCGAGCGGTGCACAACCCGGCATGTCGCGTCTTGCGGGCTCGATCGACGGAATGATTCAAGGCGTGCCCCCGTTGCCCCTCACGCGAGTCGGAAGCTCCCGGGAGATACGTGGCACGAGCCAAGGAGTTCGCCTTCCTACTCTACGTGGTGCTCCTTGCCGTGGTCTATGCCGTTGCCCACGACCAGGTGACCGCGACGATCTCGCCCGAGTACTTCGTCTACGGGAAGGGACTCACTCTGTCTTCCCTTCGCTGGGAGGTCGCATGGCTCGCTGTGCGCGCCGGCCTGCCCGTCGGACTCCTTGGCGGGACTGCGCTCCTCGTCGCGAACAACCCGCGACGAGCGAGGGTGCCACCCCAGCTTGGGTACCGCACGCTGATGGGACTGGCCCTTGCGCCGATCGTCGGGGCCGCGTTTCTGGCGGGCGGCCTCGGAGCCGCCAACGCGTCCGCGCAGCTCGGGACCGCCACGGCACGCGCGCTGGGCGTTCCGAACGCTCGGGTATGGCGCTTCGTGATCGTATGGGGCGTCCACGTCGGGTCCTACGTGGGAGCTTTGTTCGGAATCGTGTGCGTCGCTCTCGTCGCGAGGCGACGGAAGGGTCGATGTCGCCCGGAAGCCGTTGACCCGATAGACCGAAACGGACGATGCCGTGGCGTTCTGCGGGGCCTCGCTTGGGTCCTCGTCGCCTACGGCTCCCTCTGTCTCATCGCGCGCCTCCGATACCGGGTCCTCCTTTATCCTGCTCCCCCCGTTACCAAGGCCGGCAACGGGTATATGCGGCAGCTGCTCGTCCAGAGCGCATCGAGCATTCTGCGCGTCGGCGACCCCGACGATCCGTTACGACTCGGGGAGCCTCGTTCCTTCCGGCATTGGAGGCCGGTGCTGACGCGTCACGGGCTCGCCGGGGTGTCCTCACCAACGCAGCGGTCGCTCACGCCCGTCTCGCTCGTGCCACGAGCCGCACCGCGCCCGCCACGCCGCACGGCAGCGCGAGCAAGCCAAGTCCCGGGACGGCGAAGAAAAGCGTGGACGCGAGCCCGAATCCCGTGAAGGCGCCGACGTTGCGGGCGCACCACCCAATGCGGGCGCCGAGCGTGACGCCGCGCAACGCGAACGGGTAGTCGAGCAGATCCCACGCCAGCATAAGAGCTCCGACGAGCATCTTGAGCGGTACGGTCGCGACCGCCGCCGGCGGGAACGCCCAGCCTACGACAGTCAACAGAACCACGAGCGGGACTCCGAGGATGAGCGCCAGCAACGCGGAGGCGAGTGATCGCAGAGCCCCGCGAAGGCCGGCGGACGCCTCTTGCGCGGCGGGTTCCAAGGCCAGATCGCGCTCCTGCGCGCGAACGAGCCGGTCGAGCGCCCATCCCGAAAGCGGCTGCGCGAGCGACACGCCGAGGACGACCGCGAGCAGCACCGCCGTGGTCACGAGCAGTACGGCCAGCACGCCCGCGACCACAGCCCCTTCCATGCGGTGGGCGAGCACGAAGGCCCCGCGCACCCCCTCGAAGGCGAGCACCACAATGAGCGCGAGAGCCGTCACGACGGGGACGAGCGCGAGGCCCCACACGCGCGGAGTCCGCACGACCCAGCCGACGCCGCCGAAAAAGGCGCCTATCCCCTGGAAAAAGCCCATGGCGAACTCGGGTGCATCCCCTGCTCCTACTTACTAGCGCGCGCCCGGTCGCCCGACGCGCCGCCCGTCCAGTCCGTCCCGCGTGCCCGCCCCCCTTCGGAAGCCACGCCCCATGACTTTCGGCGGAGCCCCGGCCTGGGAGGCCGGGGGGCGGGAGGAGACGCCGAATGCCCGGGGAAGCCGCGGTGGTCAGAACCCGGAGTAAAAGCGACCGGCGAGGACGCGATCCAGAAATCAGGCCCTACGCCCGAGCATTGTTCGCTTCACCCCCGTCCACGCGGCAGAAGGGACCGAGAAAGAGCGGCGCGACTCCCGGACACGGCGAGGCGCATTGGGCCCGCCCACGCTCGTCTCCGTCGGCTGCCGTCTCGATCTCGTCGGCCGGAATGGCCGCGGGATTGGGGAAGGACTCGAGCGGTTGCGAGAACCGCCAGCCTCGCGCGGTGCCCGCCGACATGTATCCGGAGACGGTGCCAGGAGGAGACGAGACCGCGGGCGGATCGCCGCGAAGGAGCCCGACGTTAGGACCTGGGAACACGACGTACGTCCCCTGCGAGGTTGTGTATACGAGGGGTGCGCCGCGCATGAAGGAATGAGGAACCTCGGGTGAATAGGGGGCAGGCGGCGCGGTTCGACACGGCCACCCGCGACCCAAATGTTCCGCCACCTCCTCGCTGCAGCCACCTTGGCGGTCCCCCCGGTGTTCGCTGCGCCCGCGTTCGGCCAAGGGGCGCCGGTACCTGCTCGCCCCGCGGCGCCTACCAGCAACGAACTCACGATTACGCCTCCCGCCGTGCAGGGCAGCACCGACGTGCCTTATCCCGCCGGTGCCAACGGTGATGCCACCGTCGTTCTTGACCTTGACGTCGACAGAGACGGCCGCGTGTCGAACGCCGTCGTGACCGACGGCGCGGATCCATTCGCCGAACAGGCGCGCCGAGTCGTCCTCGGATGGCTGTTCATTCCGGCGCGTCGGGGGATAACGCCGGTAGCGGTGCGCATCCGCGCGCGCGTCCAATTTCACCAAGAACTATCTCCCAGCACTTCTGGCCCCGCGGTATCTCCAGCGCCGCCGCAAGGCACCCCGACGACTTCGCCTTCATCCGCTCCCCCCTCGTCGGTCGTCCTCGAAGTCCCCGAGGAAGTTAGCGTTCACGGCGTGCGCCACGAGATCGGAGAGACGACGCTGTCTGCCACGGACGTGCGCGAAATGCCGGGCGCCTTCGGAGATCCGTTTCGCGCGATCGAGGCGCTCCCCGGCGTAGTCCCCCTGGTGAGCGGTCTGCCATTCTATTACATCCGCGGGGCTCCGCCGACCAACAACGCCTTCCTGGTCGACGGCATCCGCGTTCCCCTGCTGTTTCACATCGGCATCGGCGAAGGGGTCATTCATCCGGCATTGATCGATCGCGTCGACTTCTACCCGGGCGCGGCCCCCGCGGCGCACGGTCACACCGCGGGCGCCGTCATCGCGGGTGAGACGCGTGACCCGGCGAGGACGCCTCACGGCGAGGTGAACCTGCGACTCGTCGATTCGGGAGCGCTGCTCGAGACTCCCCTGGACGAAGGACGTGGGAGCGCGCTCGTCGCAGGGCGCTACGGGTACCCCGGCCCGATCGTCAGCGCGATCACCTCCACCGTGGCGCTCGGTTACTGGGATTACCAGACGCGCGCGACCTGGCACCTCGGCGATCGAGATACGATCGGCGTGTTCGCGTTCGGGAGCCACGACTACCTCGGCACGGCTTCGACCAACAACGGTGTCACCGGCCCCATCGTCGAGCAGCTCGCCTCCGACTTTCACAGGATCGACCTCCGCTACGACCGCACGCTCGACGACGGCCACCTCCGAGTCGCGGCGACGCTCGGATACGACTCCCAGGGAGGCGCGGGCATGGACTCGAGCAGCGGCAGCAGCAGCACAGCGGGCCCTCAGGGCGGCGGGGCCATAGGCAATGGCCCGCCGCCACCCCAAGCTCCGCTGGTCACGACGGTCACGAACCTGTCGGCCGCTGCACGCTTCGAAGTGGAAAAGAAGCTGTCCTCGGCGGTGCGCGTCCGCGGCGGCGCCGACGCGCAGGTGGATCACTACGGGTTTTCGCAGGGCGCCGCACAAGCCGAGCAGCCGGTGGTTCCGTCGAGCGCAAACCCTCCCCCCACGAACATCACGGGGGGCGCCCACGCAGACGTCGTCTGGCGCGTCACGCCCCGCGTGGAGGTCGTGCCCGGCGTTCGATTCGACGTCTTCGACGGGATTCGCGCCAACGGGCCATCCGGTGCCGAGGAAAGCACGAGGGTCCCGGCCATCGATCCGCGGCTCTCGACGCGCGTGGCGATCACGCCGTGGCTCGCATCGGTCTCCACCTTCGGGCTGTCGCATCAGTATCCCGTCCTGCGGGTCGGATTGGTCCCGACATTGTTCGTGTCGGTTCCCGGGTTTCCGACGGGCGATTCGCAGCTTCAGACCGGCGCGCAGGCGAGCCAGGGTCTGGAGTTCACCCTTCCCGCTGACTTCTCGCTCACGACGACGGGGTTTCTCTCGGAATGGTCGGGCCTCACCGACTTGACCAACAGATGCATTCAGATCATGCCGGCGAAGATCCCTGCACAAAGCGGCGCCATGATCGCACCTCCCCTTTGGACGTGCCCCAACAACGACCCGACCCGCGGCATCGCGTACGGCGTCGAGGTGTTGCTGCGACGGCCGCTCTCCAAGCGCCTGAGTGGCTGGCTTTCCTACACGCTGTCGCGATCGACGCGGGACCAGCACTTTCTCACCCCGTCGGGGGGCGATGTCCAGGCGACGGTGGTCAGCGACTACGACCGCACCCACGTCTTGAACGCGATGCTCGCCTACGACCTGGGGGCGCGATGGCGCGCCGGAGGCCGGTTCGTCTTCTACACGGGCACCCCCTACTCCAGCATGGCCGGGAACGTGCCGGTTCCCCCGTACAACGACCAGCGTACCCCCGCCTTCTATCGGGTGGACGCCCGCGTCGAGAAGCGGTGGTCCTTCCTGAAAGATGGCTACATCGCGTTCATCGCCGAGGTAGAGAACCTGACGCTCAGCAAGGAAACGACGACGTTCGGGCTAAGCTGCAGAGGGACACAAACCAACGCCGGCGGTACGACGCAGTGCACGCTGCCGACCATCGGCCCCCTTACAATCCCCAGCGTGGGGGTACAAGCCTCCTTTTAAGTGGCTGCGCGAATGAAGGAATCGGCCCGCCGGAGCGAACCAAGGACGGCACCTTTGGCGATGAGGCGTCATGCGGCTCTCCCCGTCCTTGCGGGCATCCTCGCGGTGCTATGGGCGTGGCCTGCGGGCGCGGACGACTCGGCGTGCTCTGGACTCGCCGCCGAGGCCGAGGCTTCCGTGGGCGCGCGGTGGCCCAGGCTCCTGGCGACGGTACGAGAGGCGTTCGCCGCCCGTGAGGACATCGACCGCTGCGCGCGCGTCAGGCTGAGGTCTCGGGACGCAGCCATCGCGGTGGAGGTCGTACTGCCGGACGGCCGGTTCGCTTTGAGGTCCGCGTCCCGGCCCGAAGATGTCGTTCCAACGCTCGAAGCGCTGCTCCTCTTGCCGCTCCCACAACGGGACGCGGTGGTACCGCCGCCGCCTCAGAGTGACGCGCGGTCGGGTTCGCGGTCATTGACGAGGGCGCAGTCGGATATTCCGCGCGCGCCCTCGCCGCCGACGCCGGATGTTCCCATCATCCGTCCGAACCCGGTGGAGTACGACGCGCTGCCGTCGTCAGTGCCCGCGCCGTCCCGTTTTCGAATCGAACTGTCGGTGGCGACGGGGGCGCGCATCGGCGACGACCAGACGAGCCTTGGCCTGGGAGCGCTCTCGTTCCTCGATTTCTCTGGATGGCTCGTCGGATTCGAAGGACGTCTGGACCGATATCAGCGACTCGACGCCTTCAACGACTGGCAAGGTTCCCCGGACGGCGCCTCTGCTGCGCTGGAGCTGGCGGTGCTCGGCGGCCGACGCGTTCGGCTCGATAGCCTCGCAATCGACTTCCTTGTCGGCCCCGCTGGTGCGATCCAAGGCACGAGCACTTCTCAAGTGCAAACGGTGCCTCGAGGGCAAGCGGGAGCCCAAACGGGGGGGGCCGTCCTCAAGCAATCGAGTTCGAGTACGGTACCGCGGCTGCTCGCCGTATGCCGCCTGAATTTCGCCGCACAATCGACGCTGCACGCGTTCGTCGGCCTCGACGGAGAGGTCGGACAACCGCGCGCTGGCGGAAATGATTTGCCGGTCGCGCCCCGGTTGCCAACCTGGACACTCGGTCTTGCGCTCGGTGCCACGGTAGGGACGCGATGATCACGCGTTCGACTTCGAGCCGCGCGACCACCCAGAACGTCGGAGCCCCCGATCCCGACCTGCTGCGTCGGCTCGCAAGCGGCGACATCGGCGCGCTGGGCGAGCTGTACGACCGCCATAGCGAACCCGTCCGGCGATTCCTGGCGCGAGCCACATCGAACGCGGAGGACGTCGACGATCTGGTGCACGCGACCTTCCTCGCCGCTGCCAAGAGCGCCGCGCGGTACGACGGGCGACCATCGTGCCGCCCATGGCTCATGGGCATCGCGGTCCAGCTCTTGCGCCGAAGGCGACGCTCGCTGGGCCATTTCTTCGCCATCCTTTCCTCGCTTCGCGGCGTGCAAGGCGTGGCGCACGATCCGCGCCCGACGTTGCACGCGCGGATCGACGTCGATCGGGCGCTGACGCGCATCAGCGAGCCGAAGCGCGTCGCCTTGCTCCTGGCCGAGGTCGAGGGTCTAAGCTGCGCGGAGATCGCGAAGGCGCTCGACGTCCCGATCGGTACGGTCTGGACGCGACTCCACGCCGCCCGCCGCGAGCTTCGTCGACTGCTCGAGGAGGGGCGCGAGGAATGAAATCTACGCCGTGCCCCAGGCTCTTCGAAGCGGAAGCGATGCGTGACGGCCGCTTGAGAGGCGCCGAGCGCGCGAGCTTCGAGCGGCACGCGAAACTTTGCCCCGCGTGCGCGCGGGAAGTACAGGAGCTCGACGCGCTGGCCGAGACTCTTCGCGCGGCTCCGCTGGAGCAAGCGGACGAGCTTCGCGCGCGACGCGAGAGGACACGCCTGCTCGCGGCGCTCGATCGCGAGTTGCTCGCGCCGAAGGGCGACGGTGAGCGCGTACGACGTCGACTGCTCTGGCCCATAGCGGCGATGACGCTCGCCGCGAGCGCTCTTCTTGTCTGGCGGATCTCGGGGCGTTCACCCGCGCATGCCGAGACGTCGCCTGCGGTCGTGCATGCTGATCCGGCAACGGCATGGTCCGAGCGGGTGGACGGAGATCGGGAGGTGGTCATGCTCGATCACGGCGCGCTTTCGATCCGCGTTGACCATGCGACGAACTCACGACGACTGGTCGTCGTTCTTCCCGATGGCCAGCTCGAGGACACGGGTACGACGTTCAGGGTCAGCGCCGACGATGGCCGAACCACGCGCGTCGCCGTCCAGGAGGGAAGCGTCGTGCTGCGCTTGCGCGGTCAACCTGCCATTGCCCTGAGTGCCGGCGACGTATGGTCGCCGACCGCGCCACCACCGGCGATGGCGTCAGCATGTGCGAACTCGACGCCGGCAACCGAGCGGTCTTGCGTCACGCCGGCGCGCTCGTCCGCCGTCAGGTCCAGCGCGCAACCGCCGCGTGTGGCCACGTCGTCGGAAGTAGCGCACGACGCGTCGGGCGACCTGAGCGGGCCGATGGCTGCCCTCGATCGCGGCGACAACAGGGCGGCGGCCGATGGTTTCGCGCATTTCCTGCGGATCCATGCGAGCGACGCTCGGGCCGAGGACGCGGCGTACCTGCGCGTCATCGCCCTGCAGCGGTGTGGCGATCGGGACGGCATGAGAGCGGCCGGGATCGAATACCTCCATCGCTATCCCGCCGGTTTTCGACGTGCAGAAGTGGAGACCTTGTCGAAGGTGTTCCCCTGAATCACTCCTGGCAAATGCCCGGCGCGCGACTTGCGCGACGCAATGCCGGTCGCGCTTGCGGCTTCAGGAATGCCCAACCCGACCGCTGTTGTGGCTACTTCGCTCCTCCGCCAAGCGCCCTTTCGTTGCGCCACGACGAGCTGTTGGCGGAGCAGGGCGTTCTCGGCGACCAGGGTGGCTCGCGAGCGAATCAGATCGGTCGCGAGCCTCAGCATGAACTGCAGGAAGTCCACCAGTGCCGAGCTTCATCGCCTCGAGCGTGAGGCTCGCGGCCGGCTCTCGGAGTTCCGCGCGGCCTAGGAAGCGCATCCCGCCGAGTCACGAGCCTTCTTGCGCCAGATCCTGGCCGGGCCTCTGAAGTTCACGGCGCAAGGCAACCGCTATCGAATCGACGGTCAAGTCCCGGCAGGCGCAGGACTTTTCGCAAGTGCGCCTAACTCTGCGTCCTCAGGGGGATTCGAAACCGGCAATTGCGATTCGACAGAACTGAGCCCGAACGCGGTCTTGGCATTGAAGTCGCGGGAGTTGCTCGAGAAATTGCTGCCGTTCGAGTCCCTCTCGTTCCGTCTCGTTCCACGCGGTAGAGCGGAGTCACGGCAACCTGACGGCAACGCAGCGGGGTCCCCGCGGCGGTGGACGCCCAGGGGGGTTTGGAGAACTCTGACTGCGCCGCAAGGGGGCGCAACGTGAACGGTCGCGCTCGAACCGGCGCCGTTGTGGCCTTGACGCTGCATGTGTCCGGACACATGCTGTGGTCGTGGCGACGGTGGTCTTCGGCGACTACGAGTGGGACGCCGACAAGGCCGCCACGAACCTCGAAAAGCACGGAGTTTCTTTCTTCGAAGCCGCATCGGCTCTTCAGGATCCACATGCCGCCTGCCTCGACGCGAGCACCGGCAACGAAACGCGGTACGCCGTCATCGGCCTCTCCGCCTCCGCCCGCCTTCTCTTCGTCGTCCACGTCGAGCGCAGAGAGCGCGACCGCATCGTCAGCGCCCGGTTTGCCACCGCCTCGGAAGAGGCCATCTACGCCCAAGAGTAACCCCATGCCTCGCCCCTCCAAAGAAACGCTCGATGAGATTCCGGAACTGGACGTCACGCGGGCCAAGCTACTCCGTCGCGGTCCTCGCGCGGGCCGAACGCTCAAGCTCTCGCTGCGCGCGATGCGTGAAGCCGCAGGACGCACGCAGGCCGAAGTCGGTGCTGCACTCGGCAGTGATCAGGCCGAGATGTCACGACTCGAGAAGCGCGAGGACATGATGCTGTCGACGTTGCGCAAGTACGCGGCGGCGATCGGCGCCGAGTGCGAGGTCGTCTTCGTCTTCCCCAAGACCGGGCATCGGATCGTGTTGGGGGAGCCCGAGTAGGGTCATCGGGCGCACGCTCGAACGTAAGTTGATGCGGAACGTACGCTTGGTGAGCGCGGGCCGGGGCGCCAGATGGCTACTTTCTCGGTTCGGACGTCAGGCAGCGCGGCGGTAGTCATGATGGAGCCCAACAAGAACGGGAAGGGCCTCGATGCGACCACGCACCTGAGGCGGTGGGCGAACGGGCTGCTGATGGGCGAGAGCTTGCTGCGGGCGCGCCCGGTTGCAGAAGCGCACGAATTCCGCGACGAGAGGTCGAAGGTGCTGCTCGCCGAGGACAAGGACGTGGTCGAGGAGCTCGCGTTGGAGTGTGCCGGCGAAGCGTTCGGCGAACCTCGCTCCTGCTCGGAAGGCCGGCATGAGGTCGTTCACGAAGCGCTCCAGGTCGTCGTCGCCGATGAGCTGGGCGCCAAGGGCCTCTTGGATGGCTACAATTTCGGGCATCCCTTTCAGCCGGCGACGCAGCACGGGCGTCGTTAGCAAAGGTCCCACTGCAATCTCGAACGCCTCGTCCTTTAGGTCATCCAGTGGTTTCATCGTTCCTCAAGGTCGCTCCGTCCAGACTTCGGCCACGACCGATCCGCCGAAGAGGTGATCGTTGACCCGGTGAAAATATTCCCCGGATACCGAGTCCCACTTGCTGAGCACAACCGGGATGGGGGCTGCTCCATCAGCGAGGCCGGGCTCGAACCTCTGGATGACCCCGACGTGAGCATGCTGGCACCGTCAAGGTAGAGCACGAGGAGCGGTTGCATCGTGTTCGGCCCAAAAGGATGACTATGGGAGCCCGCGCGGGTTTGCCCTAAGGTCCGCGGCCCATGGCCGACGCCCAGCGTACGTTCACCCGCTGGGCTTCGCTCGCCGCGGTCTGGCTCGCGGGAGGATCCGCTTACGCGCAGTCAGACTCAGGTTCCGACGCACTCCCCCCGGCCTCGCCACCATCGTCGCCGGAGGACGCGGGCGGGCAAGGCTCCGCCGCCGAGCCCCCCGCGCCGCCGTTCGGCGCGCCAGGGCAATTCATGATCAGCGGCGCCTCGAGCGCGGGTGTGTCGTACCGGACCTACAGCGGCAGCCAGGCCCAGTCCATCGGCGTGTCGCTGTCCCCCGCGCTCGACTACTTCTTCGTGCGCAACGTGGCGGCGGGCGTGGACCTCTCCGCTTCGTACTCGGACGGCCAGGGTTACGGATCCGACGGCAGCCTCGTCGAGACGAAGGCGACAGGGTTTTCGGCGGGCGCGCGCCTCGGGGTCAACGTTCCGCTCGGCCCGATCGTTTCGGTGTTCCCGCGCGTCACGCTCGGCTTCGAGTGGGCGCGCACCGAGGAATCGGTCGTGTCGGGGCAGAGCCTGTCGGTGGCGGGGAACCCCGTAGGGTATCCGACGACGACGCGGTCGGGTCCGTACGCCATCCTGTACGTCCCTGTGCTCGTGCATCCAGCGCCCCACTTCTTCATCGGCGGGGGGCCGTCGCTCTTCCGCGATTTCGGCTCGGTGCAAGGAGGACCCGACATCGGGGGCCAGCGGACGAGGGTCGGCGTCGCCGCGGTGGTGGGTGGGACGTGGGGCGGATCCCTTCCGGTGACGCCTGCCCTCGCCCCCGACGAAACGCCGCCAGTTCGCCCGCGGCGGTTCGGCGAGGCCGGGGAATTCGTCTTTGACGCCGAGATCGACGTCAGCCTGTTGTCGACGACGTACGACGGCACGCAGTCGTCGAGCCTGTCCTTCGGTCTGCAGCCGAGCTTCGACTACTTCGTGGCCGATCACGTGTCGCTCGGCGTCGCGCCCTTCCTGACGTACTCGCAGATCAGCGGGGTGGACGCGGCGACCGGCGCCCGCGTCCAGACGACGGCAACCGGCGCGGGGATCGAGCCGCGCGTCGGCTACCATGTTCCTCTCGCGTCGTGGCTGTCGTGGTACCCGAGGGCGGGCCTGGCGTTCGGCGGGTCGGCGTTCGACGAGACGTCGGCGGGCAGCGAGAACAAGTATTCGACGGGCTTCGTCACGTTCGAGGCGTACGCGCCGCTGCTCGTCCATCCGGCGCCCCACGTCTTGGCCGGGTTCGGTCCGTCGATCGACGCCGACATCACCCATTCGTACTCGTCTCCCCAGGGGGTCTCCGTCCAGAATCTCGCGACGGCCGTCGGCGCCGCGCTGACCGTGGGCGGGTGGCTGTAGGGGCCGGAACGTCTTAGAAGACGGCCGAAGCGCCCCGCCCGAGCGGCCGGACGATCTCGTAGGCGCCGACCGGGGCGCGGACGCCGCGGATCCCACCGTTCGCGTTACCATAAGTGTTTGCGTTCGGGCTCTGGCGTCGAAGTATTACTCGGAGTATGCTTTGCAGTATGGAGCGCGTTACCGCGACCTTGGACGAGCAGACACTAGCGAAGATCCGACATGTAGCCGGCCCGCGCGGCGTGTCGAGCTTCCTCAACGAGGCGGCTCGCGAGCGGCTCGCTCGTTTGGAGCTACGGGGTTTGCTGGACGACCTCGATGCCAAGCATGGGGCAGCGCCGGCGGCTGTTCGGGCCGAGGTCGCCCGCGACGCTCGGCGCATCTTCCGCGCTCGATGAGGCGCCGGAGCTCGAAGCGCGTCAGGGGCCACCTGCCGCGATGCGTGCTGGATAGCGGTGGCCTCACGGCGCTCGTTGGCGGCTCGCAGCGAGCCCGAGAATGGTTGCGCTGGGTGATCCAGCATGATGGCGTGATCTGCGTGCCCACACCGATCCTGGTCGAGAGCACTACGGGCGACGGAGCTCGCGACGCGGAGGTCAACCGCATCCTCAGCGTGCTTGAGCGCGCCGCGAGCGTGCTGCAAGCGCCCGACGAGGCGACGGCTCGTCGCGCCGGACGATTGCGTTACCTCGCCAAGACCGACGACGGGATCGATGCGTTGGTTGCCGCCGCGGCCGTTGGCGACGGATCGCCCGCGGTCGTTCTCACGTCGGACCCGGACGATCTCGACCGGCTCCTCCAGAACGAACGACGGGTCAGCGTTCGCGCCGTCTGAGGGGGGAGCGGATGGGCGCCTCGTGCGCCCCGGAGGACCGCGGTGCGATCGCCGTGGGCCAGCAACGAGCGCTTTGCCTGCAAGAAGGCGTGAGCCGTGAGCCTACGCCGCCAAGCAGGCGGTTCTAAATTCATCCACGTAGGGACGCAGCGCTTCGAGGTGCCTGACTTCGCTGCGTTTTCGTCCGCCACTATCGGTTCGGTTTGGAACCCAACGCTCTCCGCAGTTGGACGCGGGTCCTCACCCCCGCTGCAGCTCAAATCGAAAGTGGCGAGTCGACGCGGGGAACGTGGTCGTCATGCAGGGACACTACGTCGCCAAGGGCAAGGCGACGGAAGAGCGTGCGCGCGGCGGTCGCCCACGTCCTGGAGATCTCGGACGGCAAGATCGTCCGCTTCGATCAGTACGTCGACAGCGCCACGATCAACGCGATCATGACGGACCGTCGTAAGAGGAAGCGGAACGCGCCCGGTTGAGCTCAGGCTGCGCGACGAGTCCAACGCGATCACGGTCCTCGAGCGAATAGGTGGACCAAGGGGCGTCGCGGGCCCAAGGGGCCAGCCGAATCGAGTTCACATAGGGACCGTTAGCGGTCCTTGCCGTGAGAGTGAACAGCCGACCGTAGGTGACCGCGGTGCCCGTCCACTTCGCGCATCCCGTTGGCGTCGAGGATTGGCTCGCCCTCTGTCTCCGCGACGTCCATCGGATCATCCACTGCCTGCCTACGGGGAATCCGCAGGGAAGCCGTTTTGGCGACCTCGCCCGGGGTGCCGCGGCATCCTTGCTCGCGCCTTTCGTGGCCGCTTGCGCTGCATGTCGCGGCGCCTCGCGCGTGCCTTCGCCGGACCTTCGCCCGCACCCTCGCCAGACCCTCGGACCGTTCGCTTGTCGGCATCTCGGCTGCCTTCGCTTACGGCGCGCCGTGGTTCCAACCGGCCTTCGCGCGCGTGGGTAGCTCGTGAGGTTTACGACGTTGATGGCGATGCCGCGTGCTGCGCGCTTTTCCGCTGATCCTCCTCTCGGTGACCGCTGCGGCATGCACCACCGCCCATGGCTCGACGCCGATGGACGCGAAGACCCCGGACGCCTCTCTGGGCGACGGCGCTGGGGACGCGGCTCCCGCCGGAGCCGTAGCGTGCGCTGCGATCGGTGGGAAGTGCGTCCCGGCGAACAGCGGTTGCGGCACCCCGGCGACGGGCGATTGCACCTCCGGAGGCATTCCTGCGGGCTCTATCTGTTGCCTCGACGGTGTCGGCAATGTCTGCGCCGACGGCGGCGAGGAGGTCATTTCCGCTTCCAACTATGACCAGTCCTGTACGAAGGACTCAGACTGCATCGCGATCGCCACAGGCAACGTCTGTTTTCCGTGCATCATCGAATGCGCGACCGGCGGAGCCATAAGCGCCGCGGCCATGTCCCAATATCAAGCCGATATCGAGAAGACATCTGCATGGGCCACCATCCAGAGCACGATCTCGTCGAACGACGCTCACTTCCTTGGTTGCGGTTGCCCCTTCAATTTCGGACCGTGCTGCCGGGCGGGCATGTGCCAAAGAGGCATCTCTTGCAGCACCGTAGCTTTAGCGGACGCGCAGGCTGACTGACCGTAACCGTCACCGCACCCAGACCGCATTCGCCATCAGCGCGACCCCCGCGACGGCGCACCCCGCCGCCGCGATCCGCGAGGTCCTTCGCCCCCAGGGCGCGACCTTCTCGACGAACACGCGGGACGTAAGGCCCGCCCCGCTCCGCGCGTTTGCGATTGATCGCAGCAAACGCGAGCACCGTCGGCGCCACCGACGGCACCATCATTCCCACCATCATCACGCGCACCCTCGTTGTCGCCGGGCAGAGCCAGGCTGCTCGCCCCGCACGGACAGAGAACATCGCAGTTGCAGTTCTCGAAATAGGTTCCCTTCAGTTGCCAGGTAATGGTTTTGCCTCCCGCCTCGGCCCGCGAGCATACCCGACCGGGTGCCGCACGGTAGTGCGCACGCACGTGCGCTACTGCCCCTCGAGGGGCCGGTTCCCCCGGGGGAGCGCGCATCCGCGAACCAGGCTTCTTCTCGCGCTCGAGCAGGCGTAGGCGCGCACAAGCGTGCGCACGGATGTGCGGCGTCGTGACTTCGTCGCCGCACGACGCTCCTCGATCGCCGCAACGGACGCACGAACGCGCCTCACGCAAGACCGGCACGGAAGGTGCTCTGTCCGGCGCGCGCTTCGGCGCAAAACTGGAAACAAGGTGAACTCGATGAAAACGAATACGTGTGTTTCGATCCTGCCGCACACCGCGGGAGCGTTGCTCCTCGGCACTCTTGCGATCGGCTGCAGCGTGCGCGCCGACCGAGGATCAGCGACCGACTCGAAAGTGGGGACTATCTCGCAGGCCCTGTTCGAGACCGGGGCAGCGTTCGCGTGGGTACAGGCGAACGGTACGATCATCCCGAATTATTCCTATACCGACTCGGAAAGTGCCTTCTCTAACGCCTGGAACCCCAACCCCGGCTGGTATTTCGTCACCGTCCCCAACGCCTTCGTCTCCGGCGACCCTGGCAACGTTCAGGTCGTCGCGTACGGCAGCGACAACGACCGATGCAACGTCGTCAACTGGTCTCCCTCGGGAAGCGACATGAGCGTCGAGGTTCACTGCTTCACGCCGTCGGGGACGAGCACAAACTCGGCCTTCGTCATGCATTACATACGAAGCCCGGGGTTCGACGCATACCTCATGGCCGACCAGCCCAGCGCGAGTAGCTACTACCCGGCTAGTGGGTACAGCTACAACATCGCCGCCACCAATACGCTCAAGGGCAACAGCATCACGCGGCAAGGCCCGGGAGCGTACTCCGTGTACCTGCCCTACACGGGTTCGAGCGGCGGAACGGTGCTGATCACCGCCGTCGGGACTACGACCAACTACTGCAAGGCGTTCAACTGGTACCCGTCTGGGACGTACGACGAATACGTCAACGTGCGCTGCTTCAACTCGGCGGGAGCACCGGCAGACACGGTGTTCTCGCTCTACTACTCGTGGGGCGTCACGTGGGACGGCAATCGCGGCGCATGGACCTGGGCGAACGACCCGACCTCCGCATACTATACGCCCGCCTCGTCATGGACCTACGACTCGGGCACCTCCTGCGCGACGGGAGACCCGAACAGCTCGCAGAGCTGCGGCGGATCCCGGGGAACGACGCCGGCGTACCGATACGGCACCGGCACCTACTTCCTGCACCATTCCTTGATGGATCCCGTCAATTCCGCGGTCCACATCACCTCTTACGGTGCCGACTCGAACTATTGCAAGATTCGGGATTGGGTTTCGGACGGCGATGGGGTCGGCGTGTGGTCTCTTTGCTTCAATGCATCGGGAGCCCCGGCCGACGCGCAGTACGTCGAGGTCTATGCCACGGGCGACTCCCCCTGAGTCCTGATCCGCTCGGTGCCCGGTATGGTGAGTGGCTGACTCACCATACTCGGGCGTCAGCGCGGCGTTCACCCTAACGGCCAGTCCCCCGAGTAGCCAGGGGCCCCACCGCGAAGAGGCTCACGTACTGCGGCAGGTGCGCCGGTTCGGCGGCCAGGAGCCAGAAGAGCGGTTCCCACCGGTCCACGGGGTATCGGAGTCGCACCACGAAGGTGACCAGGGCGAGTGCGGCCGCGAACGCGAGGATCAAGGCGTGCCCGGGGACGGGCAGGGGCTTCGAAGGATCCTGTCGGGGCGCGATCCGGCGCCAGGCCGCGTAGGCCGCCGAGTAGAGGAGCAGGTGGCCGAGAAACCAGAGGTGCCAGTAGAGTGGCAGCCAGCCGCTCTGGTAGAGCCAGTGGACGAACTCGCCGATGGGCGGGCGCGACCGGGAGAGGTAGACCAAGGGCAGATGCACGCCGAGCGTGAGGACCGCCAGCGGCATTCCGATCCGCGCTAACCGGTCCTTCAGGAAACGCCTCGCTCCCTTGCGCTCGCAGGAGCCGGGGACGAAGTACCCGGCGAGGAGGAACAACAGACCCAAGCCGAAGGCGGCGTTCACGGCGTAGAACGCCCGCAATCCCTCGATCACGGTTCGGTGGTGGATGGTCCAATATCCGCCCGTGGGGCCGTACGCCTGGGCGGCGTGGTGAACGATCACTTCAGCACCGAGAGGTCGGTGATCCAGTAGACGTGCGTCTCGTTGACCGCAATGTCTCCGGGATGCCTAGATCGG
>DATGJA010000483.1:0-4097 GCA_035295445.1 Polyangiaceae bacterium
GTCCATCACGACGTCTACCACGTGTACACGGTCGACGTGCACTCGGTCGCCGCGGTCGACCGCCTGCGACAGCTCGCGCGGGGCGAGCTCGCCGCCGGGTCGCCCCTCGCAACGCGCCTCGCCGCGGAGATTGCTCGACCGCGGCCGCTCTTTCTCGCGACCCTCTTGCACGACGTCGGAAAGGGGTGGCCCGACGCCGACGGATCCCGCAAAAACCACTCGAAGGTGGGGGCCGAGCTGTGCGCTCGAATCTTGCCCCGCCTGGGCTTCACCCCCGAGGAGGTCGAAGAGGCGGGCGATCTCGTGATGCAGCACCTTCTCATGTACCACGTGGGCACGCGGCGCGACCTCGACGACGACGCCACGATCGAGGAGTTCTGCCGGTCGGTGCGCGGGCGGGAGGGCCTGCGCAACCTGTACCTCTTGACGGTGGCGGACCTCAGCACGACGTCGCCCACGGCGATGACGTCGTGGAAGGCTCGCATGCTCGATGAGCTCTACTTCGCGGCCGAGGGGTACCTCGCGGGGCACGAGCCGCGAGCCGACGCCGAGCGCATCGCGCGCGTCCGGGAAGCCGTGCGTCAATCGTGGTCGGGCGCGCCGGACCGGCTGGATGCGTTCCTCTCGACGATGCCCGAGCGCTATCTCTTGGCCAACGGGCCCGAGTCGATCGCCCAGCATGCCCGCGTCGTCGACGAGCGCGGGTCGCGCGCGGCGCACGTCGGCCGAACGCAGTCGCGTCACCCCGAGGCCGCGGAGCTCTGCGTCGTCGCGGACGACCGGCCCGGCCTGCTCGCGAGCATCGCCGCGGCCATCGCCAGCGGGAGGCTCGAGATCCTGGCGGCGCAGGTGTACTCGCGCAGCGTGGCGCAGACCTCCGGGCCGCCGCGCGTCGAGGCGGTCGACGTCTTCTGGGTGCGCGATCGCGACGGGAGCATCGAGGGGGTCGAGCGCGCGCTGCCCCGCCTGGCCGCGGACCTCGAGGAGGTGTGCTCAGGCCGGGTTGCCGCGGAGGACCTCATGCGCGTACGAACGGGCGCGGCGTCCCCGTGGCGCGAGCGCCCGAGCCCCGCGGTCCCCACCGAGATCCTCATCGACGACCGCGCCTCGCCCCGTCACACGGTGGTCGAGGTCTTCGCGAAGGACCGTCCGGGCCTGCTCTACACCCTCGCGCACGCGCTCCATGAGCTCGGCCTGTCGATCGCGCTGTCGAAGATCAACACCGAGGGGACGCGCGTCGCCGACGTCTTCTACGTGAACGAGCTCGACATGACCAAGGTTTCGAGCCCCGGGCGGTTCGAAGAGATCCACGACGCGCTCGCCCGCGCCGTCGGCTGAAACGAGTCCGCATCGAGCGCAAACGGTGGGAGGATGGGGCGCCATGAGGCAAGTCGATCGATCTGCGGCAGTGTCCACGGTCTTCGCAGTCGTTGTGGCAGCGTGCGGCGGCGCGACGCCCGCCCCGCAGGCGGGCGGGGCATCGCCGTCGCCTGAGTCGAGCCTCAACGAACCGGCGTCCCCCGCGGCGCCCGAACCGGCGCCGACGGCGGAGCTCCTCGCCGGCATCAAGGCGTTCGACGCCGGCAACTACGCCGAGGCAAAGAGGTCGTTCGAGGCCGCGTCCAAGAAGAATCCGAACGACTACGAGGCCTTCTACAACCTGGGAATGACGAACGAGAAGCTCGGCGACAAGCCCGGCGCCGAGGCCGCGTACAAGGCGGCGCTCGCCGCGAAGCCGGACCTCGACACGGCGGCCGCCGAGCTCACCGCGCTCTACGTCGACGAGGGCCGCAACGACGACGCGCTCGCCGTGGGTCGCGCGGGCCTCGCCAAGCACCCGGGCAGCGGACCGTTGCACGAGAACCTCGGCGTCGCCCTCGCGTCGCGGGGCGATCAAGACGAGGCGACAAAGGAGCTCGAGGCGGCCGTCAAGATCAGCCCCTCCGAGGCCATGTTTCACCTCACGTTGGCCCACTGGCTCAATGTCTGGCACGTCCGCGGCGCCTCGCCGCACCTCGACGCGGCGCGCGATCTCGTCAAGGACGACTACGGGATGGTCGCGTCGATCGGCCACGAGTACCGCATGGCGGGCGACTTCGACGGGTGCGTCAAGACGTTCGACCACGCCGTGAGCATCAAGGACGGGGGCGAGGTACGCACCGAGCGGGCCCTCTGTCGCCTCGGGCTCAAGGACGACAAGGGCACGATGGACGACCTCCAAGCCGCCGTGTCGAAGGAGCCCGGCTACGCGCCCGCGCACTACTACCTGGGCGGTCGGCTCGCGATGGCGCAGCGCTTCCCGGAGGCGGCGGCGGAGTACGGGAAGTACCTGCAGCTCGAGCCCCACGGCTCGCTGTCCCAAGCCGCGGGCGATCGCCTGAAGGCCGCCCAGGCGGCCGCCAAGGTCAAGGGCGGTCCGAAGAAGAAGTAGCCTCCCGGAAGCCCCGGACGACGGTCCCCGAGCCGTCTTCGTGGATGCGTCCGATCGCGACGAGCTCGCCGTCCGGGCCCAACCAGACGCAAGCCTCCGCGGGCTGACCTCGCAGCCGGTCGGGCGCGACGCGCTTGCCGTGGCGCGCGTCGACGGTGCCCGCCTCGTCCAGGCGCACCACGGGGAGCGTCCGCGCCGCCGCCCGGGCGGCGGGTTCGAGGCGAGCCCGCAGGACTTCGGCCGGAGCGTCGAGGGTGACGGCCTCCTCGATGCCGAAGCAGCCCGAGGAGGTCCGGCGCAGCCGGGTGAGGTGCCCCACCGTGCCCAGGGACTCGGCGAGATCTCGGGCGAGCGCGCGCACGTAGTACCCCTTGCTCACCCCGACGGCGATCTGCAGGGTGGGGGGGTCGGCGGTGCAGCCGAGCAGCGCGATGCGGTGGAGCCGAACGGGGCGCGGGGCGAGGGCACGGACACGCCCTCGGCGGGCCTCGGCGAACGAGCGCCGTCCGTCCACTTTGATGGCTGAATACGCGGGCGGGACCTGCGTCTCGCGAGCCCGTTCCCGGTCGAACGCGTCGGCGATCCGGGTGGCGGGCGCCCCGGCGCTCGACGCCGCGAGGGCCTCGAGGACCGACGGGTCGACGGCGAGACGGCGGGTGACCGAACCCTGGACGTCGAGGGTGTCCGTCTCTTCCCCGAGGGCGATCGTCGCGAGGTAGGCCTTGTCGTGGGCCGAAAGCCAAGGGACGAGCTTGGTCGCCTCGCCGACCGCGATGATCATGACGCCCGTGGCCAGCGGGTCCAGCGTCCCGGCGTGCCCGACGGCGCGGATGCGAAGCGCGCGCCGTATCCGCGAGACGACGTCGTGGCTCGTCGGTCCGCTCGGTTTGTCGACCACCAGCACCCCGCTCGGTGCGCTCGTCGAGCCGGCCCGATGCGCACCATAGAGCCCTGTGTGGGACCGGCCCTCGAGCATGTCGGGCGAAACGTACCGGGGCCCGCGCGTCGCTGCCAGCCGACTCCGAGGGCCGGCTTGCTCGGGGTCCTCGAGGTTCCAAGCTCGGGGCGAGGAGAGCGGTGGCCATGTTAAGCTCGACGGAGCGATGACCATCTCCAGCATCCCCGCGCCCTTGCGCCTGGGGCCGTACGAGCTGCTCCGGCGCATCGCGACGGGGGGGATGGCGGAGGTCTACCTGGCGCGGCGCGCCGGCCCCCACGGTTTCCAGAAGATCGTCGCGGTGAAACGAATCCTACCCCAGTTCGCGCGGGACCCCGACTTCGTCGCGATGTTCGTCGACGAGGCGCGCGTCTGCGCGCGCCTCGGGCACCCCAACATCGTCCAAGTCTTCGACTTCGGGGAGCAGGACGGTGAGCTCTACATGGCGATGGAGTACGTCGACGGGACCACCGGTGCGCGCCTGATTCGCGCGGCGGCGGGTCGCGGCGAGGAGATCCCCCTCGACGTCTGCCTGCACATCACCCTCTCCATCCTGCGCGCGCTCGACTACGCGCACACGGCGAAGGACGACGAGGGCAAGCCGCTGGCGCTCGTGCACCGGGACGTCTCGCCGGGCAACGTCCTCATCGACCGCACCGGAGCGGTGAAGCTCACGGACTTCGGCATCGCGCGCGCCGCGGAGATCGAGCGGCGAACGGACGCCGGTCA
>DATGJA010000484.1:0-4298 GCA_035295445.1 Polyangiaceae bacterium
ACCCACCCCCTCAACCTGAGGCCTTTTCGGTGTACGCGCTCCGCGCTCCTCGCGCGCCTACATGCACAGCCCGGCGTCCGCGAACGTCATGAGCGCGGTCTCGCACCCGCCGGTGCTGCCGCCGTCGCCGCCGTCCGCGCCGGCCATCGCGGCGTAGCACGCGAAGGCGAGGGGAGGCGCCAGCGCGAGCGTTTGGCAGCATTGCGCGAGTCTCGTGCAAGGCCCGCCGGCCTCCGCGCCCGTGACCGGCGCGTCGGCGACCACCGCGTCCGGCGCGCCCGCCTCCGCCGAAGCGCTCGCGGTGTCCGCCTCGGATTGCGCGTCGCCCGGCGCGTCGGGGCGCACATGAACGTCCGCGTCCGGGTCCCTCGCGCCCTCGTCCCTCGCGTCGCGCACGATCGCGTCCGGGACGTCGGTCTCGCCCTGCGAAGGGGACGGGCTCGAAGCCCCGCCCGCGTCGCCGTTCAGGCCGATCGAGGCGCTCGCGTCGAACGCGATGACCTGCGCGTCGCCCAGCGACATGCTCGCCCCTTCCGGCGCGCCGCCCGCGACGAACTCCTCGCCGCCGAGGGCCAGGTCGCAGGCGAGGGTGGCCGCGTAGAGCCCAAGGGTGAGCGCTCGAATCGCCTCCATACCAACAAGGTGCGTGCGGCGATCCCGAAGAGATCACTTGGCGCAGGCAGGCTCGGGCAGGCCGCTGCGCGGCTGGCGATTCCGAGACGGATTCGGGGACGTGGCCCCAAGGGCGCGCCCGCGAGCTGCACTGCCCGTCATTCGAGTTCGGGCGCCGACCGCCGTCTCGCTCGGCGGCGTCGCGAGCAGCCGCTCCGCGACCCGTCCCAGTCCCTTGAAAAAGTAGATGAGCGTGTTCGTTTCGAGCAGAAACATCACAAGGGTTCGCGAGGAAGGTCCCGAGCCTTCCGACGGCGGAGGGTCGCGGCCGTCGGCGGTTCACGCGTGGCACAGGGTGCGCGCGAAGGGCGTTGTTATTTCAGCTGATCGTGTCTGCCGCGCGGGCCGTGGGTGGTGCCGCGGATCCTGCATCTGCTACGGTGCTGCGCGTGCCGGTCCGGTCTGGCAACGACGCCGCCGCAGAGGATACGTGGACGGATTCGCCGTCGTCGCAGCCAGTCAGTCCGCCAGACATGCCGCTCCCACAGCTCTTCGTGGCACTCGAGTGCGCGCGACCGGCCGCCGGGTGCACGCGTCACTCCCTGTTCGGCGTCGAGCGCATCGTCGTCGGGCGCGCCGCGCTGCGAAGTCTCGACCGAACGAAAAGCAGCACGAAGGCCGTGACCCTTGGGATCCCCGATCGGCATATGTCGAGCGTGCACGCGCGGATCGAACGCACCCCGGACGGCGCCTTCGTCGTGGAGGACGTAGGGTCGCGCAACGGCACGTTCCTCAACGCCGTCGCGGTCGATGGCCGAACGCCTCTTGCCGACGGCGACCTCATCGGGGTTGGCCACACGCTCCTTCGCTTTCGCGCGGCGGTGCCGACCCGTCAAGACGGCCCCGGACGTCGACTCGACTCGACTCGCTCGGACGATAGCGCCCTCGTGGCCACCGTCGACCCGTCGCTGGCGCGGCGGGCCGAGGCGCTTGCTCGCGTCGCCCGCTCGGACAACCCGGTGCTCCTGCTCGGTGAGACGGGAGTCGGCAAGGAGGTCCTGGCGCGCGCGATCCATCGCGCGTCGGGTCGTCCCGGCGCGTTCGTCGCCGTCAACTGCGGGGCGTTGCCGCCAGCGCTCGTGGAGGCGCAGCTCTTCGGCCACGTGCGCCGCGCCTTCACGGGCGCGATCGGCGCGCAAGGCTTCTTGCGCGGCGCCGACGGCGGCACGCTGCTCCTCGACGAGATTGGCGACTTACCCCCGCCGGCACAGGCCGCTCTCCTGCGGGCGCTCCAGGAGCGCGAGGGTCGTCCCGGTCGGCGCCGCGCGCCCGACGCCCGTGGACCTCCGTGTGATCGGAGCGACGATGCGGCCGCTCGAGGCGCTCGTGAGAACCGGCTCGTTCCGGGAGGACCTGTACGCGCGCTTGGCCGGTTTCACGTTCGAACTCCCGCCCCTGCGCGATCGCCCCGAAGACGTGGGCGTGCTGGTGGCGGCCTTTGCAGCCGAGCACCCGATCGCGCTCACGCGAGCTGCGGGGCGTGCGCTGCTCTGGTACGAGTGGCCACACAACGTGCGCGAGCTTCACCGGACGCTGAGCGTTGCGGCGGCGCTCGCGGAGGGCTGCGCGATCGGAGTGGAGCATCTCCCCGAGGCTGTGGTGCGCGCGCAGGCACGGCCGCTCGGTTCGAGCTCAGCCGACGCGCCGCCCGATCCATTGCGCCAGATCCTCGTCGACGCCCTCGTGCGCCACCGGGGCGAAGTGGCCGAGGTGGCGCGCGAGCTGGGCAAGGCACGCATGCAGATCTATCGGTGGATGGCGCGGTTCAAGCTGGACGGCGAGGCGTTTCGGCGCGTGTGAGGGCCTCGGAAAGGCTCTGGATCAGAACGTGCAATACCAGAGGAAGCAGCGGAGGGGCGACGAGTTCACGCCAAACATCGTTCGCTCAGTCCGGTGGCATTCCAGGGCCGAGGGAGTCGAGCCGGACCCGCGCGACCGTGCGCGTCGACTTCTCGAGTGCGACCACGCCGAAGAACTCGGTGCATGTTAGTGCCACCGCGTCGACCCAACTCCAGGAAGTGCCATCCGGGGTCGTGAGAAACCACGACTGGCCGTCGGCTAGGCGGACGATCAGCACCCCCCATGTGCCGAGTTGCGTGAAAAGCGCCGCGTAGCCGCAGCCGACGTGAAAAGGGGAGGCTGCGCCAAAGAATCCCGAGCCCTCGGAGCGAAGACGGCGCGGCACGACGGCGGCGGGGTCTGTCGTATAGGGCGACGTCATGACCGAGACGACCGTATAGACGCCGCCGCCGTCGAGCGCCGTCGGATTGGGATTGAGGCCGTCGCCTTGCAGCCAAACCAGGTCATGACCGTCCGTCCCGAGCGAGGAGACCCCGTGAGGGGCGCCCTGGCCGAAGGAGATGAAATCGCGAACTCCGGCGGCCGCCGTGGAGACCTTCAGCTTGAAAGTCTGGGCGGCGACGGAGACCGTCTGCGTCCGCGATCAACCGGTAGTTGACGGTCGACGTGAAGCGGCTCACCTGCAGCCGAACCTGCCCGTCCGCCTGCACGTCCCCGAGGACCCAGGGGCTGATGCCCGAGTTGACCGCGTCGGGGAGCCAGTCTTCGACCATCTGCTGGCACGAGAGCCCCTGCGGTCGCGCCGTGGAGTCGCACGCGCGCCACTGCACGGGCGCGGGCAAATCGCTCGGGCTCCGCGGCACGTACAGTTGGCAACAGTTCTCGAGGTCGCCGAAAAAATCCCACCCGGTCGGGATTCCGTCGGGAACCGTGGTCGGCGCTCTGCACACTGCGCGCGGCCGGGCCGACGGGGCGGCCGCGCCCGCGTCCTGCCCCCCGTCGGCCGCCACCGTCTCGTTGGGCGCACCCGTGTGAGCGGAACACCCGCGAGCCGCCAGTAGAGCCCCCCCGAGGGCGGCCAAGGCCGCTACGCCGCCCCTGCGCATGGCCATTCAGTGACCCATTTTTTCGAGCTGCGCCAGCTGATCACACGTCTCCGGCTGCGAGACCAGCCCGCTCACGGCGCTGAACCGATGGATTGCAAGGGAGTTGGGGACCGCCCCTCCGACCACCACCGAGTATCCGTTGTCGTCCACCGCGGGCGTCGTGAAGATCGAGCCGACGTCCGGGAAGATCGACGTGATGAGGGGGCTTCCGGTATCGAGGGCAATGCGTGCCGTGAGGTTGATCTGAAGGAGCTGGCTCGTGGCCGAGGCGAGCACGGCGCCGTCCCGATCGATCGAGAGAAACCAACCGCTCACGAACGGCCCGGGCACCCACGCAGCCAGGACCTGCGCGGACGCGCCCGCGGGGTCGTGCCCATGGCTTGTCATGCGCACGGCGCGAAAGCCGGTGGATGCGCGACCGCGCGCGCAACACGGTCGGTGTTACGCGCAACACCTCCGCGTGTTGCGCCACGCCCGATGGACGCCGTACGCAGCCCCCGGCGCCCGCGCGAGCACCGGCAACGTGTCGGTCCTCACCGATACATGCATGGGCACGAGGGCAAACCAGAGCGGGCCGAGGCTCTCTCGCGTGAGGCTGGAGATCCGATCGTGACACTTCATCGCGCCCCGTGGTAACAATGACCGCGCCTTCTTCCACACGTAGATATTGTTTGGATATATCCGAGTGCAAGAGCACCGTGTTCTCGCCCAAGTCACGCT
>DATGJA010000485.1:0-5467 GCA_035295445.1 Polyangiaceae bacterium
GATGGACGGCACGAGCGAGCGGGTGCGAGAGGGGCTCGAACGGCGGGCTCGCCCGAAGCAGCTGGTCCGATGCGCCGAGCTCGCGAAGAAGCACGGGATGGACCGGCTGAAGCTCTATCTGATGATCGGGACGCCGGGCGAGGAGGACGCCGACGTCGACGAGTGCTCGGCGTTCGTGACCGAACTATCGCGCATCCTGCCCGTCGCGCTCGGGATCGCTCCCTTCTGCGCGAAGCGGAACACGCCGCTCGACGGGGCGCCCTTCGCCGGGATCGCCGTGGTCGACGCGCGGCTCGATCGACTGCGGCGTGGTCTGCGCGGCCGGGCGGACGTCCGCGCGACGAGCGCTCGCTGGGCGTGGGTCGAGTACGTGCTCGCGCAGGGAGGTGAGGCCGAAGGCCTCGCCGTCATCGACGCGGTCGAGCAAGGCGGTTCGTTTCGCGCGTACGAGAGCGCGTTCGCCGGCGCCGCGAAGCGGGGGCGTCGCGCGGTGCCGGTGGTGGTCGGCGGTTGAGCGGATAAGATGCGGACCCAAGACCCATGAGACCGCACGTCAAGCCTGAGGATCGGGTCATCGTGGCCCTCGACGTCCCCACCGCCCACGAGGCGCTCCAGCTGGTCGAAGAGCTTGGGGACGCCGTGTCCTTCTACAAGGTCGGGCTCGAGCTTCTCATGGCCGGGGGCCTGGAGGGCCTCATCGGCCGGCTCTCGGAGAGAAAGAAGCGCGTCTTCGTCGACGTGAAGCTGCCCAACGACATCCCGGAGACCGTCCGGCGCGCGGTCGCCGTCGCCGCGAAGCAGGGGGTGAACTTTCTGACGCTGAGCAGCAGCGCCACGAACGAGACGATCCGCGCTTCGATCGAGGGGCGTGCGGGACGAGCGACCCCGCAGCTCCTGTTCGTGCCGTTCCTGTCGAGCCTCGGTCGCGCCGACTTCGCCGCCATGACCGGGCGGGACGAGCGCGCCTTCGAGGACTACCTGAAGGGGCGTGTCGCGGAGGCGAAGGCTGCGGGGGTGGACGGGTTCATCGTCTCCGGCCCGGAGATCGGCCTCCTGCGCGCGCAGTACCCGGACGCGCTCCTCGTGAGCCCCGGGATTCGACCCGAGGGCTCCCCCTCGGACGACCACAAGCGGTCGTGCACGCCCGCCGAGGCCATCGCGCTCGGCGCCGACTACATCGTGGTCGGTCGTCCCATCCGGAACGCGCCGGACCGGCGCGGCGCCGCGCAGAAGATCGTGACCGAGGTACTGAGGGCCGCAGGCACGCAGAGGGGCTAGGTCGGTGTCCTCAAAGTCGCCGGCGTCTTCGTGGACGGCGACGGCGACGAGGGGTCTTCGCACGTCGAACCCGTGTCGATCGGCATCGAGGGCGAGAGGAGCCGGGCCGACAGCGGTTCCGTCGCGATCGAGAACGAGACGAAGCGGATCGACAGCGTACCGGTCGCGATCGAGAACGAGACGAGGCGGTGCGACAGCGGTTCCGTCGCGGTCGAGAACGAGACGAGGCGGATCGACAGCGAACCCGTCGCGGTCGAGAACGAGACGAAGCGGACCGACAGCGAACGCGTCGCGGTCGAGAACGAGACGAGGCGGTGCAACAGCGAACCCGTCGCGGTCGAGAGCGAGACGAAGCGGATCGACGGCGTACCCGTCGCGGTCGAGCACGCGACGAGGCGGATCGTTCGGCGAACCCGTCGCGGTCGAGAACGAGACGAGGCGGATCGACGGCGAACCCGTCGCGGTCGAGAACGAGACGAGGCGGACCGACGGCGAGCCCGTCGCGATGGAGAGCGAAGGGAGTCGGGGCGACAACGTGTGGTTCGCAATCGAGAGCGAGAAGGGAAGCCCGACTACGTGTCCATCGAGGTCGATCGCGGGGATCGGGAGGACTGTCACAACGAGGACGTTCACGCGGGGAGGTACATCTTCTCCGCGCGCGCGCCCGCGCCCGCGCCCGTTACTGCCGCGCGCGCTCCCAGATCCTCGCCTCCCGGAATATCCGCACGAGCTCCCCGTCGAGGTGCCCGTCCTTCACGCTGTAGTTCAGAATGTCGATCGCCCGCTCGAGCGGCACCGCCTTCTTGTAAGGTCGGTCGCTCGCGGTCAGGGCGTCGTAGATGTCTGCGACGCTCATCATCTTCGACTGGACCGGGATGGCCTCCGCGTGGAGGCGGTTCGGGTATCCGGTGCCGTTCAACCGCTCGTGATGCGCGCCGGCGATCGACGGGACGCGTCGAAGCGACTTGCCCCACGGGATCTGCGAAAGGAAACGGAACGTGTGTGACACGTGAGACCGGATCTCGTCGAACTCCACGGGCGTCAGCGACCCCTGCCTCACCGTCAGGCACGCCACCTCCTCCGGGTCGAGCAGCGGCCGCGTCTCGCCCCGCATGTCGACGAACGACTCGCCGGCGATCGCCTCGATACGCGCAAAGTCGCCGCTCGACAGCACCGTCGGCTCGTTCGCGCTCGAGATGGCGGCCCACGCCGAGTCGAGATCGGCGACGCGTCGCGAGAACTCCGCGTCGAGCGAGGCCAACGCGTCCGTCCCGGCGCCTGCTTCGACGAGGCGGAGCTTTCGCGCGAGCACGTCTGCCTCCAGCGACCGCCTCACGAAGTCGAAGCGCGCCTGGATGAGCTCGAGCCGCTCGTCGTAGAGCTTCTTCGCTTTGACGAGGACGCGCTCCTTCACCCCGATCTTGCCGAAGTCGTGGAGGAGGCTCGCGTACTCCAGCTCGCGCAAGTCCTCCGGCGTGAACGACGCGGCCGCATACGGGCCCGACGCCTCCGCGTCGACCACCTTCGCGAGCTCCACCGTGAGGTCCGCGACCCGGCGCGAGTGGCCGCTCGTCGTGGGGTCGCGCGACTCGATCGCCTCGACGCTCGCCTTGACGAACCCCTCGAAGAGGCGGCGAATCTCCTCGTAGAGCATCGCCGTCTCGAGCGAGACGCCTGCCTGCGCGGCCAGCATGCCGAGCAGCTCCTCGCTGCGCTCGTCGAACGGGATCACCTGCGCGTCGACGTCCGCGACCGACAGCAGCTTGCGGCTCGGCTCCCGCTTCTTGTTGATGAGCTGGATGACGCCGATGACCTCGTCGCGCTGGCTGATGAGCGGCGCCACGAGCATGGATCGCGTCACGTAGCCGGTCCGGCGGTCGAAGCTCGGGTCGAACGCGAAGGTCGCGGCCTCGGGCAGCCGGTAGACGTCCGGGATGTTCAACGTGGTCTTGTTGAGCGCCGCGCTGCCGGCCATCGAGCGGTCGCTGAGGGGCATCGTGAATTCGCGCGAGTCGAACGTGGCGCTGTCGTTCTGCGTCAGCTTGAAACGCAGCACCGGCTTCTCGCCTTCGAGGATGTAGATGCTCCCCGCGTCGGCTCCGGTCACGAACCGGCTCTTCTCGAGGATGAGACCGAGGAGCCGGTCCACGTCGCGCACGGTCGTCATGGCGCGGGCGATGTGGATGAGTTCTCCGAGCTCGTAGCGGTAGCGCCGGACCCAGCGGCCTCGCGATTCGGCGCGTGCCTTCGTCTCGAGGAGCTCGAGGGCGTGGTGGGCGGCGAGGTAGAGATCCTCGGCGGTCGCGTCGTCCGAGACCACCCCGGCCAGACCCTTGTCGGCCGCGTCGCCCAGCGAGGGATCGCGCGGCCGGCCCACGAGCACGAGCAGGCCCGTGCCGTCGGCGAGGCGCTCGGCGAGGGCCGAGAGGACCTCGCGCTCGCGATCCCAGACCGCGCCGGGAGCGAAGGCGACGACGAGTCGCTCCTGGCCGCGACCGCTCGGCCGGCTGGCGGTGCGCCACGCGACGACGACGAGCGCATGCGGGCGGGTCACCTCGTCGCCCGCGAGCCGCGGGTCTGCGCGTAGCAGCTTCTCGACGCGATCCATCGACGCGGACGACACGTTCACCCTTTGCGCTCGCGATCCCGCGCCTCGTAACGCACGATGATCTTCTGCACGAGCGGGTGGCGCACGACGTCCACCTCCGTGAAGTGGCAGAACGCGATCCCGTCGACGTCGGCGAGCAGGTCGCGCGCCTCGGCCAGTCCGCTCGCGCGGCCCTCGGGCAGGTCGACTTGCGTCACGTCGCCCGTCACGACGGCCTTGGAGCGATTCCCGAGGCGGGTGAGGAACATCCTCATCTGCTCGCTCGTCGTGTTCTGCGCCTCGTCGAGGATCACGAACGAGTCGTTGAGCGTCCGACCCCTCATGAACGCGAGCGGTGCCACCTCGATGTGTCCGCGCTGGATGAGGCCCTGCGCCTTGTCGATGTCGAGCATGTCGCTGAGCGCGTCGTAGAGGGGGCGCAGGTAGGGATTCACCTTCTCGGCCAGGTCACCCGGCAAGAAGCCGAGCTTCTCGCCCGCCTCGACGGCGGGTCGCGTCAGCACGATGCGCTTGACCTGTCGCGCCTGGAGGGCCGCGACGGCGCACGCCATCGCGAGGTACGTCTTGCCCGTGCCCGCGGGGCCGATGCCGAAGGTCAGGTCGTGCGCGCGGATCGACTCGACGTACCGCTTCTGGGCCAGTCCCCGCGGGCCCACCGGGCGACGACCGCTTCCCAGGTGGACCGTGTCGTCGAACATGTCGCGAAGCTGCACGTGCGGCTCGCTCCGCAGGATCCGCAGGGCGCGGGCGATGTCGTCCGACTGGACGTCGACCCCTTGCCGCAGCAAGACCGCCGTCTCGGCCAGGAAGCGCTCCGCGAGCGCGACGTTCTCCGCGTCGCCCTCGAGCCGGATCTTGTTGCCGCGTAGCCCCACCGTGACGTCGGCCGCCTGCTCGAGGATGCGGAGCTTCTCGTTGCGCGGTCCCGCGAGGGCCACGAGGATGCGCGAATCGTCGACCTCGAGCTCCGAGACGGCCAGGACGCGGTCGGTCGTGGTCTTCGAGTGCTCGGGTCGCGGCATGGGCGGACGGTTTCGGGTGAGTCGTCCGAACTCTCGCTTCGCTCGAGCGTGCGGACTTTTTTTCGGGTGAGTCGTCCGAACTCTCGCTTCGCTCGAGCGTGCGGACTTTTTTCGGGTGAGTCGTCCGAACTCTCGCTTCGCTCGAGCGTGCGGACGACCCTGCCCCCGAGAATAGCAGCGCCGCGTGCAAAGCGGTCGCGACGGTAGCCGGCTATTCGTCGGCGGGGTTGGCGAGCTTTCGGGACCAGAGGATCGCGTCCTTGCGCCGGCCGCCGACGAGCAGGTGCTCGCCGAGTAACCCCGTGCGACGAAAGCCGTTTTGCAGGAACGCCGACGCCAGACGCACGTCGTCGATCGGGGCGAGGGAAAAGCAGCTGACGACCCCGTCCAAGAGCAGCTTCTCGCAGAGGGCGCGCAAGGCCGACACGGTGCCGAGGGTCTCTGCCTCGTCCCGGGGCGACTCGAGAAGCTCGAGGTACGCGTTGCCGAAGCAGGGCTGCGACTCGGTCGATGCATAGAGCTCGAGTCCGCCGCGTCCGGTGGCGAGAAAGTACCTTCG
>DATGJA010000486.1:0-13015 GCA_035295445.1 Polyangiaceae bacterium
GAGACCGTGTTCAGGGCGTTGTCGATGGCCGTCAGCGCCGACTGCGAGTTGCCGCCCGTCGATCCCGCCACTTGCGTGGTCGAGGTGAGAAGAGCCGTCAGTTTGACGCCGCCGAACGTCACCGTGATCCGGTCGGTCGCAACGTTGTTGATGCCGACCTGGAACGCGATGCCGCTGCTGGCCGAGTTGACGACCTGAAGGCCGTTGTACTTGGCCGAGGTAAGGATTCGCTTGATTTCGGACTGCATCTGCGAGAACTCGGTCTGCAGATAGTTTCGGTCCGCCGTGGTGAGCGCGCCGTTGGCACCCTGGGTGGCCAGCTGGCGCATCGTGCCGAGGATGTCCGAGACGGAGCCGAGGGCGCCGTCCGCCGTCTGCGCCATCGAGATGGCGTCGTTGGCGTTGCGCTGTGCGACCGTGTAGGACTGCACCTGCTGGTCCATGCTCGTGCTGATGGCCAGGCCCGCGGCGTCGTCGGAGGCGCTGTTGATGCGATAGCCGCTCGAGAGGCGGTTCATGCTCGTCGCGAGCATGCTCTGCGTGGTGCCAAGGTTCTTCTCGGCCTCGAGCGAAGCCAAGTTGGTGTTGATTACGAGACTCATGGTCGTTCTCCTTCGTGGAGATCATGCAGCGCCCTTTTTGGGCGCCGAGCTCGGCGCGATTGCCTTGCACCCCCGGAGAACGGCAGACCATCGGGAACCTTGAGCGAAAGGAGGGCATCGCCTCGCCGCGATCAGCCGGTGAGCAGCTTGAGCGCGAGCTGGGGCATCTGATTGGCCTGCGCCAGCACTGCCGCACCACCTTGTGCGAGGACCTGCTCGCGCGACATCGCGGAGGTCTCCGACGCCACGTCCACGTCCTTGATGCGCGACTCGGCGGCGGTGACGTTGAGCTGGATCGTCTGCAGGTTCGAGACGGTCGTGTCCAGGCGGTTCATGAGCGCGCCGTAGCGCGTGCGAGACGTCGAGATGCTGGTGAGCGCCGAGTCGATGGTGTCCATCGCCGTCTGCGCGTTGCCGGCGGTCCCGCCGACGCTGGTCGTCGCGGACAGGAGGGCCGTCAGCTTCAGCCCGCCGAAGGTCGCGGTGATCCGGTCGGCCGCCGTGTTGTTGATCCCGACCTGGAAGGAGACGGACGCCGAGGCGGAGTTGATGAGCGAGACGCCGTTGAACTTGGTGGACGTCATCAGCCGCTTCATCTCTTGCTGAAGCTGCGAGAACTCGGTCTGGATGTACGACCGGTCGCTCGTCTGGAGCGAACCGTTCGCGGCCTCGGTCGCGAGCTCCCGCATGCGGCCGAGCATGTCGCTCAGCTGTCCGAGCGCGCCGTCGGCCGTCTGGGACATCGAGATGGCGTCGTTGGCGTTGCGCTGCGCGACGACGTACGAGCGGACCTGCATGTCCATGCTTTGGCTGATCGCCAGCCCAGCTGCGTCGTCCGCCGAGCTGTTGATGCGGTAGCCGCTCGACAGCCTCTCGAAGCTCATGGAGAGCTTCGACTGAGCGCTCGACAGATTGTCCTGCGCGGTGAGCGACGCGAGATTGGTTTGGATGCTTATGGACATGACGGTTTCCTTTCGAACTCCTCGTCTTTTGTGGTGGCGGCCCCTGTGGGGGCGGCATCGGAGAGGGCGACGAACGCCCCTCCCAACTCTTCGGCGGCTCGCTGCACGATCTCGGCGAACGTCATCTCGACGCGCAGGCCCCATTCGGCCTCGGTGAGACTGTCCGCGCCGTGCGGCCGCGCCGTGCCGCGGTGCATGAGCTCTTGCAGCTCGGCGTAGGCCCATGCCTCGATGAGCGGCTGACGCTGGCAGGCCTCCTTCAGCGTGGCCTCGAGGCGGCCGAGGCGGTCGAAGCTCTTTCCGACGGTGCGAGGCGCGTGCGCGTCGAGTCTGCGCGCGGCGGCGCTCGCGGCGATGCGTACGCGCCGAGCCGCCGCGCCCGCCGCGCGGGTCAGGCGGCGCTGTCGCGCGGCCCACGCGTTCACCTCGGACTGAGTGAGGGGGGGCCTGAGCTCGCGAGCCCGCGCTACCAGGTCGGACGCCTTGATGTGCCGGGGCGAGAGGGAGGCCAGGACGTCGCCCAGCGATCGCTCCTCGAATCCCGTGATGTGCGATCCGCCCTCCGTGGCGTTGACGAGCGCCAGGTCGGGCCGCGTCTGCCGCAGCGTCTCCGCGGCGACCTCGAACCAGAGCCGGTACGCGTTGAACGCGGGTGAGGAGACGACGGCTTCGCCGCCGCCCCACGCCGGAACCTCGAAGAGGACGTCGTGCGCCTGCGGCGGTCCGAGCTGGGAGCCCTCGCGGACCGCGTTGCTCGTCTCGCACCAGTCGTAGGCGATGCGCTTGCCGTCCTCGGTCACGCGGACTCGGGATCGTTCGAACGCGGTCCCCTCGGCGTGCGTGCGGCCTCCGGTGTACGCGAGGTCCTGTCCGACCATGACGATCGGCGAGCAGCCGAGCTGCTCGGCCAGCGAGAAGGCCACGGTCGACACGCTTCCGCCGACCACCGCGCCCGGGACGCCCACGAGATCCTCGAGCGGTGCGAAGGCCCTCATCGTCTCGAAGAAGGGCAAGAGCGGGCCACCCTGCATCCGGAAGCCGTCCGGGTTGCTCGTCATGCTGAAGGCGCGCACCACGCGATCGATGAAGCTCAGGCCCTTCATGTGGTGGGACAGGTTGAGCGCCTCGAGGCACACGAGCACTTGCGGCTCGACGCCGTGTCGATCCAGGGCGCTGCCGCTCATGTCCACGGCGAAAACGATGCCCTTCGCCGACGCCTCCCGCAGGAGCGCGACGTTCTTGGCGAGCGAGGGGCCCGCGCCGACGATGAACGCGGGCACACCGCGACACTGTCCGGCGAGCGCGAGGAACGGCGGCGCCTCGCAGAGGCGCGGCACGTTCGCGAAGATGTGATCCACCCACTCGCGGTAGCGGGAGTTGCGCGTGTTCTCGAGCAGGTTGATATCCGCGACGAGCATGCGGATCGACTCGGTGACCTGTCGAAGCTCGGCGCCGTAGAGCGACGGGTAACCCGGGCTGACGATCATGGCGGCGACGTCCCGATCCCCGGCGAGGGCCGGCCAGAGGGCCTGGAGGTCGCGCAGGTCGGTGACGATCGGGATGCCGCCGAGGTCGCAGGGCCCGGCCGAGAGGACGCGCCGGACGATGCCGGGGTCGGGTTCGTAGACGACGAGCTTGGCCGCCGTCCGCTCGCGGAGCTGGCGCGCCGCGTGGCCCACCCCGAGCCCGAAGACGACGACGATCCCCTCGCGGGTGTCGCCGAGGTTCGCCAGCCAGCCGCTGCGGGTGCGCTCGTCGGGAGGCGCGCCGAGGACCCGTCCGTCGACGACCAGCGCGGGGTTGCCGTCGCGCTGGCGCACGATCTCGCCGCGCGGTCTCGCCTCGAGCACGGCCTCTCGGGTCCTGCCGAACACCCCCAGGGAGTCCACGTTCGCCCGGAGGTGGCGCTCCGGCAGGGCGTCGACTCGTACGGCGACCGCCATCATGGCGTCGGCTCCGCCGTGGACGGATCCGCGACGAGCGCATCGGTCTCCTGCTCGAGCGTCGCCTCCGCGGCGGCGCGGTTCTCCCGCGCGACCGCGTCCCACACCTCGCCCCTCATCACGGCGTGTCCGCGCGGCGCCTTGACCGCGAGCTTGACGGTGCTGCGATGAATCTCGGTGACGATGATCTCGATGCCGTCACCGACTACGATGCGCTCGCCTACGCGGCGCGAAACCATGAGCATGGTCGCCTCGAAAGGGCGTCCATTGCAGCGCCGATGCCATGGGTCTTGCGGCGCCCTTTCGGCGAAGTCGGGGCCTCCCGACGCGCACGCATCCCGGACTGCCCCGCGGTCGGGGGCGGGCGTGGGGCGCTCTCGGCGGCTACTGGAAGCGGTTCGCGGACAGCGTGCTCAGAGTCAGCCGCGACGTCGCGATCGCCTGTTCCAGCGCGTTCTGCAGCGTCGTGAGCTGCGAATAGGCCTGCGCCGGGTCGGCGCTGGCCAGGCCGTGCTGCTCCGACGCGAGCGAGAGCTGTGTCTGCTGATGGGCGGTGCTGGCGGTGGACAGCCGATCGAGCTTGATGCCGGCGTCGCCCTCGGCGACAGAAATTTGACTCGAGGCGGAGTCAAGCCCGCTGACGCTCGCCGAGATACCCGACATGTCGTTGTTGCTGAGCGCCGTTTGGAGGGCGCTCAGGGTGGCGAACACGTCGATCCCGCCGGCGGCGGTGAACGCCTTGGCGCCGGTGACGTTGACCACCGCGGTGTTTCCCTGGCCAACCTCGGCCGTACGGTCGACGTTGTCCCCCTGGTAGGTGCCGGTGTCGCTGAACGCCGCGGTGTTGGTCTGCGAGCCCGAGAAGATGTACCCGTTGGTGCCCTTCGTGTTCGCGATCGAAAGGAGCTGGCTCTGGAGCTGCGCGACCTGGGTGGCCATCGACTGCCGTGCGCTGGCGGTCATCGAGCCGTCGGAGGCCTCGAGCGCGAGCTCCTTCACGCTGGCGATCACGTCGGATGCGCTCGCCAACGACGACTCGGCGAGCGTGAGGTCTCCTTGCACGCTCGTGATCGTGTTCTGGTACGTGGTCGTCTGGTCTATCGACGCCTGCACGCGCGCGAGCTGGGCTGCGCCGACGGGATCGTCGGAGGGCGCGTTGATCTTCAAGCCGCTCGCCGCCACCTGGCTCGCGTTCTGGTACTGACTCTCCATGGACTGGAGCGAGGTGGCGATCCCGTTCGTCTGCATCGCGTCGGAGATTCTCACGGCTTCACGTCCCCTAGCAGTTCGGTCATCAGCGCGTCGGCGGTCGAGAAGAGCTTGGACGCGGCGGAGTACGCGCTCTGGTAGCGCGACAGGTTGACCATCTCCTCGTCGAGCGAGACGCCGCTCGTCGAGTCGCGCATCGCCTGGACCTGCGACGTCAACGCGCCCCGGGTGTCGGAGTCTTGCTGCGCGGCGGCCTTGCGCAGCCCGATGTCCCCGACGATGTTGGCGTACGCATCGGCCGCGGTCTGCGTTCCGCCGTTCGCGATCGCCGCCGTCGCCAGGTTGCCCAGGGCGACCGCGTTGTCGCTGCCGCCGGGCACCGTCGCCGCTGAGCTCGAGGCGGCCACGAGCTCGGGGTGGCCCACCATCGACGGGTCGACCGCGATGGTCGCCGCCGCGCCCGTCGCCGAAGCGCCGAGCGAGAAGAGGTCGTGTCCCGTCGACCCGTCGAGCGCGTAGCCGGCGGCGTGCTGGGTGTTGACGGCGGACCCGATGTCGTAGGCGAGCTGGTCGAGCTTCTGGTTCTCGGCCACCGCGTCGACGTCACGCGCCTCCTTCAGGCCGGCGAGCTTGCCGCCGGTGAGGTGGGACGTGACGTCGGTGAGCGGACCGTTGCCCTGCTGCGAGAGGAGCGTCATCGCGCCGCTCGAATCCGTCGAGACCGAAAGCTTCGACGCGACCCCGCCCTCGACGAGGGTGGAGCCGGCGACGCTGACGACGAGCTGCCCCTGTCCGTCGGTCGCGGTGTGCACGTCGACGTCCTGCGAGAGGCTCGTCAGCAGATGGTCGCGCTTGTCGAGGAGATCGGAGGCGTCCTGGCCCGCGTTCTGGGCCTGCGTAATCTGAACGCTATACTGCGCGATCTGGGTAGCGTACCCGTTGATCTCGGAGGCGACGCCCTGCGCCTGCGAGAGCATGTCCGCGCGCTGCTGCGCGATCGACGCGGACGTCGAGCTCATCGCCTGCGCGAAGTTGCTCGCCGCCGACAGCACGTTGGCGCGCGTCGTCGTGTCCGACGGGTTCGCGGCGAGGGCGGAGAAAGAGCTGAAGAGCGCGCTGATCGGCGCGGCCAGGCCCGTGCCCCCCGTGTCGTTGAACAACGCCTCGACCGACGCGAGCGCGCCGTTGCGCGAGTCGGCCGACGAGGAGAGCCCGGTGGCGTCGTAGAGGCGAGCCTGCGTGAACTGGTCGAACGCCCGATGGATGCCGGTCGCCTGGACCCCGCCGTAGGTCACGTCGCCCGCGACCTGCGTCTCCAGGATGGCGCTGCGCCTCACGTAACCGGGCGTGCTCGCGTTGGAGATGTTCTGGCCGGTGACGTTCAGGGCGAACGAGTTCGCCTGCATGGCGTCGCTGGCGAGGTTGTAAAGGCCGTTCAAACCCATGGCGCTACCGTTTCAGATCCAGGCGCAACGGCGCCGCCGCCGAGGGCGCTCGCGCCGCGGGGTAGCCCCCCTCGACGCTGCCGCGCGCTGCTGCCAGAGCCCCGCGCACGCACGCGCGGGCATGGACGAGGAGCACCATGTTTCGGCGCGTGGCGCTGCGCACCCGCTCGAGGGCGCGAAGCTCCGCGGGGCCGAACGCCTCGCGCGACGCGCCGAACTCGCGCAGCTTCTCCTCGAGGACCACCTTGCGCGCCGCCGCCGCGTCGATCCCGGCGCCTTGCAGCGTGCGCAGCGCCAGCCGCTCGGTTTCGAGGGTCCCCTCGAGCTCGGCGAGAACGTCCTGGAGACTCGTGGGGGGCATCGCTCGACCTCGTTACCCGACGACGTCGATCATGCGCTGCGCGACGGCCCTGGAGTCGACCTTGAACTGGCCGTTCTGGACCTGGTCCCGCAAGCGTTCGACCTTGGCGGCGTCGACCTGGCCACCCGACGCGAGCGCCCGTGCCTCCGACGAGATCGTGACGTTCGCCGCCTCGCTCGAGACCGAGCTCGGTTGGGCCTGCGACCGCTCGGCGGCCCCGCTCCGGTCCACCTGCGTGGGCGCGCTTACACGCGCCGTGCGTACGTAGGCATCGACGGCTTGGTGGTTTATCTTCATGCTTTGGCCTCGTTCAACATGCTGGCAAAGCTCCGGTACGGGACGCGCAAGAGCTCACCGTCCGCTAGGAACGGCCGGATTCGTGACACCTTTAGCCGGGTCGGGGGTTATGGCGGTAGACTTGGAATTGCTTAGGGAAATCGGTTCGTGTTCCGTGGGGTGCAGGGGGTGCGAGGCAGCCTCCCCGGGTGAGAGAGACTTGGTCACGTAGCTCGCGAGGCCGATGCCCCCCGCGTTCGCCACCGCGTCGGCGAGCGCGCCGACCATCATCGACGAGTAGACGTCCCCGCCGGACGACGAGAGCGCGCCCGGCTTGCCGACGTGGCTCGCCTTCTCGAGCGACGACAACATCTTGCGAAGAAAAATGGCCTCGAACTCCCGAGCCGCGCGGGCGACCTCGGGCCTCGGCTTGTGGGCGCCGGGCAGGGTCGGGTCGGCGTGAGCCGCGCCGCTCTGCGCGACGGCGTGCTCGGCCGGGATGGCTCCGATGGGTAGGGCGCTCATTGCATCACCACTTCGGCGCGCAGTGCGCCGGCGGTGTGGAGGGCTTGCAGGATGCTGGCCAACTCCCGCGGTGTGACGCCGAGCGTCGCGAGGGCATGGGCGACGTCGGCGAGCGACGCGGCGCCGTCGACGAACGTCATGGTGGGCTGCGGCTGCGCGGGTCCGTCGGTCGCGTTCACCTCGGACTGAGGCGTGACGACGGTCGCGCCACCCTTCGAGAACGCGGTCGGCTGAGAGACGGCGGCCTGCTCCCGGATGACGATCGTGAGCCCGCCGTGCGCGATGGCCACGGGGGCGAGCCGCACGTCGCCGCCCGCGATGATCGTCCCGGTACGCTCGTTGATGACCACGCGCGCCGGGGTAGCGGCGGAGACGTCGAGGTCGGATATCTTCGCGAGGAGCTCGACGGGCCTTCCCTTGAGGGACGCCGGGGCCTTCACCCGCACCGACCCTGCGTCGACGGCCGTCGCGCTCCCCTCGCCGAGGGCGGCGTCCAGCGCCGCGACGATGTGCTGCGCCGTCCGAAAGTCTGCGTCGCGCAGCGCCAGCGTCACGACGTCGTCCTTCGAGTACTGCGTCGGAATCTCCCGCTCGACCAGCGCGCCGCCCGGGACGCGCGCGGTGTTCGTGGTGTTCTGGCGGACGGAGCTGCCGGACGCGCCCTTGGCCTCGAAGCCTCCGAGCGCGAGGGGCCCCTGGGCGACGGCGTACGAGTGCGAGTCGGCCCCGAGGAGCATCGTCTGCAGAAGGACGCCGCCCTGGAGCGAACGCGCATTGCCCATCGACGACACGGTGACGTCCAGGTGCGCGCCCGGGTGGGCGAAGGGCGGGATGGTCGTCGTGACCATCACGGCCGCCACGTTGCGAAGGCGAAGCTGGCTCGGGTCGACCTGGATCCCGAGGCGACGCATGAGCGCCAGGAGGGACTGCGCGCCGAACGGCGCGTTGATGTCGTCTCCCGTGTTCTGAAGGCCCGTGACGACGCCGTAGCCGAGGAGCTGGTTGTCGCGAACGCCGACGACGTCGCAAAGGTCGCCGAGGCGGTCGGCCCTCGCCGGTCGCGTCCAGAGGAGCGCCGCCAAGAAGGCCGATGCCCAGAGAGCTCGAGAGAACAGGGCGCGGCAGAGACGCGTCGTCCAGCGGGGAAGGCTACGCATGGTCAAAACGGATTCAGCCAGTCGAGGAGTTTCGTCAGCCACCCCCGGTCGATCGTGTCTGCCATGTCGCCGCGGCCGGTGAACTCGATCTGCGCATCGGCCACCTTGGACGACGCGACGGAGTTGTCGGGGCCCACGTCGGCCGGGCGGATGACGCCCGACACGTAGAGGTGGTACTCCTCGTTGTTGATCATCACGACCTTCGTGCCCTCGACGTACAGGTCGCCGTTCGGCAGCTGCTTCTTCACGCGGACGGCCACGAAGCCGGTGAGTTGCCCGTTGCGGCTCGTCTGGCCGGTGCCCGTGAAGTCGCTCTTGCTCATGAGCGAGAGCAGGTTCGTCGGGTCGATGTTGGGGCTGAGCTTCTGGATGGCCGGAACCAGGCCGAGCAGGGCGGTGATCTGACCGCTCTTGTCCGTGCTCTTGGAGAGGGCCGTGGCGGCGTCTCCCTTGGCGTCCGCCTGCTCGTCGATATTGATGACGACGATGTCCCCGGTGCGGACGGCGCGGGTGTCCTGCAAAAACCCTGGGGACGCCTCGCTGAAGAGGGAGCCCGCCGACGGCTTGGCGTCGATCTGGGTGACGGCGTACTGGCCCTGCGCGTATTGACGGTTGCGCGGCGTGAACGCCTTGATGTGGGCGGGCCCGCCGCAACCGCCGAGGACCGCGAGGGCGAGCGCGACCGCGAGCGAGCCTCGGATCACGGGCCCTCCATCACGACCGCCTCGTCGTGCGAGGCGATGCGAGCGCGGAGCGTGCGGCCCGTGGCCGCGACGTGGCAGACGACCGTGTCGCCGACGTTCGCGTCGATGGCGCACGTGCCCGGCGCGGAGATGCGCATGAACCTGCGCTCGATCACGAGGCTGATCACCGCGCCCCTCGCGACGTCGGGGTGCGCGGCGCTCTCGCTCACGTCGACCACGATGCCGACCGGTACGCTCGCGACGACGACGTGGTCGCTCGCGAACTCGACGACGGCGTTCGCGTGGGCCTCGCCCTTCTGGTAAGGGACGCCCGACACCGAGGCGCAGCGAGCCTCTGCGCGCGGCGTGACCAGGAAGTCGGTCGTCCCTTCGACGGTCTTGAGCTCGACGCCCGGCCGCAGACACTTGGAGATGGCCGGCGCCGCCAGGGACGCGAATTCGGCCGGCGTGATGCGACGCGCGGCGCTCGTCACCCGCACGCTGACGGGGAGCGGCGTGGTGTTGGGGTACAAGCCCGCTCGGCGAATGGCGGCGATCATCTCGTCTCGCCCGACGAGCCGGCTGCCGCCGGGAGGAGGTGCGGGGCCGAGGTCGACGTCCGCCATCGACGCGGGGACCGACGGGACCGCGTCGCCGAGGCGCACGCGCGCGCGGTCCACGACGCGCCCGTCGACATCGTCATGGACGACACGCGCAGCGCCGGGGACGGTGTCGCCGCGCGCTTCGCCGCCGACCACGATCAGCGCCAGAGGCAGCCAGGTCAACGCGCGCATCGTCGATTACCTCATCTGCGTGACGGACTGAAGCATCTGATCGGCGGCCGTGATCACCTTGGTGTCGATCTCGTACGCGCGCTGCGCCGAGATGAGGCCGACCATCTCCTCGACCACGTCGACGTTCGATTGCTCGATGCTGCCCTGTTGCAGGGTGCCGCGGCCGTCCGTCCCCGGGACGCCGACCTGAGGGTCGCCACTCGCCGCGGTCGAGGTGAAGAGGTTGTGCCCGGACGCCGAGAGACCGGCCGGGTTCACGAAGTTGGCGATCTGCATCTGCCCGACCTGGGTGGCCGCCGTCTGTCCGGGCGTCGTCACCGACACGGTCCCGTCGGACCCGATGTTGACGCTCAGGGCGTTGCTGGGGATCGAGATCGGCGGGTCGAGGGGCATCCCCTCGCTCGTCACGATGCGTCCCTGGGCGTCGGCCTTGAGCGAGCCGGCCCGCGTGTACGCCGGCGTTCCGTCCGGCTGCTGCACGACGAAGTAGCCGTTGCCTTCGATCGCGATGTCGAGCGGGTTGTTCGTCTGCTGCAGCGACCCCTGTCCCTGTAGGCGCGTGGTCGAGACCATGCGGACGCCGGTGCCGACCTGCAAGCCGGTGGGCGACTGCGTCGTCGTTGTCTGCTGCGAACCGGCGGCGCGCACCGTCTGGTACATGAGGTCCTGGAAGTCCGCCCGGACCTTCTTGAACCCCACGGTGTTCGAGTTCGCCAGGTTGTTCGAGATCGCGTCGAGCTGCGACTCTTCGGCCGCCATGCCCGTCGCCGCGATGTGGAGGGAGCGCAGCATGCCCATGCTCCGTGCACGGGGGGTGCCAGCCTCTCTCGGGTGTATGTCAGTCGGCCGCGGCGGGCGCGGCGTCTCCGGCCCCGTCGTCGAGGGCGGCCGCTTCGTCGAGCAGGCTGCTCTCCGCCGGGGGGACCGCGTCCTGCGTCGGCGGCGTCGCGTCTCCGCCCTCCGCCGCGCCGTCTCCGGTGATCCCGGCGGGGACGCAGAGGCCGGCCGTGCATACATCGCCGGTCGGACAGTCGGAGAGGCGCATGCACTGGTTGGCCTCCAAGCACGCGGCCTGCTGAAGCACGACGAGGGTGACCAGGAGCGCCAAGGCCGTGGCCAGGACCTTCATTTGGGCCCCTCCTCGTTCGCGGCGCTCGCCGCCAAGAAATCCCCGCGGATCCCGACGCAGAGCAGCCCCCAGAGGAGCGGCTGGTCGGTCGGCAGATCGGATCCGAACGGCAAGGCGGAGAAGGACGGCTCGATGAGGAGGCTCAACGTCTTGCCCAGCGGGATGAAGCCCTGGACCCCCACCACCCCGCCGAAGAGCGTGTGGGGAGCCAGCGTCCCGGTGAAACCGGCGAACCCCGTGAAATGCTGCCCGATGTAGCGGACGTAGCGCAGCTCTCCCCCGACGCTGACGTGCGGCTCGATCTCGGCGAACGCGCGCAGGGCGAAGGCGTCCACACGGTCCTCGTCGCTCCGCAAGTCCCCCCCCGCCTCGAAGCGAGTCCGCGCGCGGCGGAACGTCGTCGAGCCGGTCCCGGGGTCGCCGCCCTCGACCCCGCTCGCGAGCCCGACCTCCCCGCTGAGTAGCAGGGTCTGCGCGAACGCGGGCGAAGTAAGCGCGATCGCCGCGACGGCCGTCGTGATCGTGACGATCCCACGCGTCATGGAGTTGTCTCCTGCGCGGGGGCCGGGGGTTCCGCAGGCGCGGCCGAGGTCGCAGGGACGGCCGCGGCGACGGGGGGCGGCTCCAGTCCCCGCTTCGGCTCGTCGACCGCGATCACGATGTCGACGCGGCGGTTCCTGGCTCTGCCTTCCGCGGTGTCGTTCGTGGCGACCGGGTGGTGCTGACCGTACCCCGCCGCCGACAGACGCTCGGGCGCGATCCGCTTGGTCTCCAGCATGAAGCGGACGCAGGCCGTCGCGCGCGCCGTCGAGAGCTCCCAGTTGGTGGGAAACTGCGGCGTGCGGATCGGCATCGAGTCGGTGTGCCCCTCGATCCGTACGAACACGGCTCGGCCCTCCAGCGAGTCGGCCACGGCCTCGAGCGCCTTACGGCCATCGGGCTTCAGCGCGGCCTGCGCGTTGTCGAAGAGCAGGTGCTCGGGGAGTCGAAGAACGAGCTCGCCGTGGATGTCCTCGATCGTGAGCCCTTCGAGCTTGGCCGCCTCCCCGAGCCGCTGCTCGAGGATCTGCCTGAGGGTCACGCGCCCTTCGCTGTCGACCTCGTTGCTCGGCGGCTCGAACTCGTTCTTGGGCATGGCCGGTGGCGGGGGCGCCTGCGTCTCTCCGGGAAGGAGGCCGTGGCCGTGGCCCTGGATCGCGTCCCAGGTCATCGCCGCGTTGAACGACTGCGTGAACCGGCCGACCTTCTTCGAGTCGACCTGCGAGACCGCGAACATGACGACGAAGAACGCGAAGAGGAGCGTCACGAAGTCGGCGTAGCTGATGACCCACCGCTCGTGGTTGACGTGCTCCTCGTGCTTCTTCTTGCGAGCCATGGCTCACCCGAACAGCAAGGCTCAGGCCGGGGCGCCGGCGCCCTCGGTCGCCCCCGACGGGGCGGCGGCGCCCTTCTTCTCTTCGTGCGGGGCGGACGCGAGCAGCCTTTCGCGAACGAGCTTGGGGTTCATGCCCTGCTGGATCGCGAGGGCCCCTTCGAGCATGAGCATCTTGAGCGCGACCGCTTCGCGGTTGCGGATCTTGAGCTTGCCGGCCATGGGTAGCGCGATGATGTTCGCGATCGCGACGCCGTAGATCGTCGCCACGAACGCGGTGGCGATGCCCTCGCCGACCTTGGCGATGTCCGACAGGTTGCTCATGACTTGGATCAGTCCGAGCACCGCCCCGATGATCCCGATCGTCGGCGAGTAGCCGCCGACCGCTTCGAAGACCTTCGCCACGTCTTCCCCCTCTTCCTCGAGGTGCGACACCGACGCTTCCATCGACTCGCGCATGGCGGCGGAGTCCGCTCCGTCGACCGCCATCCCGATGGCGCGCCTGAGGAACGGGTCGCTCGCCTTCGCCGCGAGGGGCTCGAGAGCCAGGATGCCCT
>DATGJA010000487.1:0-13829 GCA_035295445.1 Polyangiaceae bacterium
ATCCTTCGGCGCTCGGCCCGCTCGCCCGCCAGCACCACGCGAGCTGGGCCCTCTCGATGCGCCTGGGCGCGCTCGACGAGATCATGGAACGCTTCGGAGAGCGGGCACGCCGCGAGGACGACCTCACGGCGCAGTCGCTGCATCTGGTGACGATCGTCCGCGACCTCATCGCCGAGGGGGCGATCGCCACGTGGCCGCAGCGGCTGCGCGGAATCCCGGTTCCGACGCCCCCCGTGGTGCGCCGGACCATGGACGCCCTCTGCGCCGACGGACACACGATCGGTCTGGCCCTGTTCGACGGCGGAGACCTGTGGACCGCGTTCGTAGCCCGCCGCCGGGGACCCGCCTTCGATCTCATCGCCGGACCCGAAGAGCTGCGCGCCGGGATCGGCCTGCTGTCAGGCGATTGGCGCCGCGACTATCGCCATTTCGCCGACGCCGTGGAGGATTGCTACGGCCCGCTCGGCTTCGGGTGCTTCGCCGAGCTCTCGACGTTCCGCGCCCTGCAGACGGACCCGCGCCCGGGTGCGTGGAGCCGTGCCGTGGCGGTCCGTGACGTCGTGATTGCCCCGATCCCGGCGGCCGTCGGCCTCGCACTCGGCTTCGACGGAGCGCGCTTCGCGTTGCGCGGGTTGCTCACGATCACGGCTAGGGTCGCTCCGCTCGCGTTCATGGGCCCGGCGATCGACGCTGCCCGAGCGCGCGTCGCGCGCGTGACGGGCAAGGACATCCCAGCGCTGCTCGGGTTCGACCCGCTCGCGGCGCTGAGGGCGCTGCTGCAGCGGTGACGCGCCGGGACGCTCCTACCCTTGCGGCTCGACCACGCGCACCTTCAGCTCCGCAAGCTGCTCAGGGAGCACGGCGCTCGGCGCATCCGTCATGAGATCGGTTCCCTTTTGCGTCTTGGGGAATGGAATCACGTCCCGCAGGCTCTCCGCGCCGCTGAGCAGCATCGCCAGTCGGTCCATGCCGATCGCGATCCCCCCATGCGGCGGCGCGCCAAATCGGAGCGCGTCGAGCAAGAAGCCGAACTTGGCCCGCGCGTCCTCGTCGGCGATTCCGAGGGCCCGGAACACCTTGGCCTGCACCGCCGGATCATGAAGGCGGATCGACCCACCCCCGATCTCGAAGCCGTTGAGCACGAGATCGTATCGCCAGCAGAGGACCTTGCCCGGGTCCTTGTCGAGCAGCTCGACACAATCGTCATGGGGCCGAGTGAAGGCGTGATGCGCTGCCACCCAGGTCTTGCGCTCGTCGTCGAACTCGAAGAGCGGCGGGTTCACCACCCAGAGGAACCTCCACCGACCCCCATGCCCGGTCTCGGGGATGAGGCCCAGCTTCTTGCCCAGGTGAAGGCGGAGGTTCGCCATCACCGTCTGCACGGACGCCTCGCGCCCGAACTGGAAGAACAAGAGGTCCCCGTCGCCGGCCTGCGCCTTCGCGTTGATCGCGCGGCGCAGGTCCGGCGTGATCGTCTTGGCCAGGGGCGACTGTACCCACCCGCCCTCCGCGTCGACCTTCGCCCTCGCGAGGCCCTTGCTACCCATCCCCTTGACAAAGTCCTCCAGCTTGTCGAGCTCCGCGCGCGATAGCTTGCCTGCGAGCTCCGCCGGCACGCGCAACGCCTTGACGATCTCGGCGGGTAGGTCACGTCGGTATTGCCCGCTCGCGAACTTCTGCGCAATCGCCGAAAAGAACGGAACGCCTCCCCCGCCGGTCTCGATGATCGCCTCTGTGAGGTCCACGTGCGGCAGATCGAACCGCAGGTCCGGCTTGTCGTTGCCGTACTTGCCCATCGATTCCTCGAAGGGCATCTGCGGAAACCGACCGGTCGGGAAGAGGGCGGCGAGGTCCACGCCGAGGACCTCCTTCCACACCCGGAAGACGAGCCCCTCGATCACGCGAAAGACGTCGTCCTGGTTGACGAACGACATCTCGACGTCGATCTGGGTGAACTCCGGCTGCCGGTCGAGCCGCAGGTCTTCGTCGCGGAAGCACTTCACGATCTGGAAGTAGCGCTCGAACCCGGCCACCATGTAGAGCTGCTTGAAGAGCTGCGGGCTCTCTGCGAGCGCGTAGAACTTGCCCGCGTGGAGGCGCGAGGGAACGAGAAAGTTGCGCGCCCCGCCGGGGGTGTACTTCACCATGACGGGCGTCTCGAGCTCGAGAAAGCCTCGCTCGTCGAAGTAGCGCCGAGTGACCTGGTGGACGCGGTGGCGGACGCGGAGCGTCTTCTGCAGCGTGGCCCGCCGAAGGTCGAGATACCGGTACTGGAGGCGCTTCTCTTCGCTCGTGTCGATCTGATCTGCGATCTCGAAAGGAGGGGTGTCGCTCTTGTTGAAGATCGAAAGCTCGACGACGTGCACCTCGATCTCTCCCGTCGCGAGCTTTGGGTTCTTGTTCCCGCCCCGGCCCTTCACGACGCCGCGCACGCCGATCACCCACTCGCTCCGGAGCGACCGGGCAATCTCATGGGCCCCCTTGGGCTCCGCCCCAAACCCGGCGAGCTCCGGGTCGAAGACGAGCTGCGTGATCCCTTCGCGATCGCGCAAATCGATGAAGACGCAGCCGCCGTGATCGCGGTAGCTCGACACCCACCCGAAGAGGACCACCACCTTCCCCTCGTCCGCGGCGCGAAGCTCGCTCAGGTGGTGGGTGCGTTTGAGCTCGTCGATGAATCGGGCCATGGGCAGGGGGGCAATGTAGCATCGCGGCGTGTCCGCACAGCGGAAGCATCTCGGCGCCGCGATGCTCGCCCTCTCGGTGCTCGCCCCCGCGTGCCTGGCCGCGGCGCACGCGGTCGACAGCGCGGACGCGGCGCACGACGCCGGGGTCGCTCGGGTCCTCGGCTTGCGCGCGGGCCCGTGGCGGGCACTCGACGTCGCGACGGGCACGCTCTTGGCTCCGCTCCCGATCGGGACGCTGGCGACGCGAGCGGCCCTCGGCGGAAGCCTCGCCGTCGGAGCCGCCGGCGCGGTGACGTACGCGCTTGCCGCGCGCCTGCTCGGGGCCTGCGCGCCGACGCGCTCGCTCGGTCCGTGCGTCGCCGCGATCGCCTCGGCCTCGGCGCTCCTCGCTCCGCCTTGGCAAGTCGAGAGCGGTTCGGTTGGGGGCTCGGTGACTGGAGCGCTGCTGGTCCTTCTGCCGCTCGGTGTCCTCGTTCGCGCGGCCGCGACGGGGTCCGAGCGCGCCTGGAGCGCCCTCCCCCTCGTGCTGGGAGCTGCCATCGGGCACGAACCTCTCGTCGGCGCGTGCGCGGTCGCGGGGTGCGCCGCCTTCGTCGCCACGAGCGCGACCGCCCGCCGAGGGTTCGCCGAAGCGGCGACGGACCCGCGGCGCGCCGCGTGGCTCCTCGCAGGCCTGCTCCCGCTGGCCGTGGCGATGGCGCGCGCGCGGGCGACGGGGGACCCGCTGAGCACGGCGTTGGGCTTCGCGTGGGCGGGTGAGAGCGGCGGCCCCGCGGTCGCATCGGCGGCGGGCTTCGTCGGGGCCGAGGTGGGAACGCTCGTCGGCGCGCTCGGCCTGCTCGGGACGGGCCTGGCCGCGTTCGTCGCGCCGGCGCGGCCGCTGGCTTGTGCACTTGCGACCCTCGCCGCTACCGGCCTGGCGTGCGGGCGGCTGGGCTCGCCCGTCGGACCGACCCGCTATGGGGCGCCGGTCCTCGCGTCGTTCGCGTCGGGGTGTGTACTGGCGGGCGTCGCGATGCAAGCCATCGTCCGCGCCGTCGTTCGCGCCCGCATTCCCTTCGCTCGTGCGAGCGCCTCGATGATCTGGTTGCTCGAGGCGACGATTCCCGTCGAGGCGACCGATCGGACGGTCACGCGCTTCGACGAGCGCGCGACCACCGGGACGAGCGTCTGGGACGACGTCGCGTGGGGCGAGCTGCCGGCCGGGTGCGTCGTGCTCGTGACCGACCCTCGGCTCACGCGGCAGTCGCTCGCGTCGGCGGCGCGCGGGGCAATCCGGGCCGACGTGACCCTCGTACCGGTGGGCGTGGCGCGCCGGACGCTCTCGATAGGAGACACCGACCCCGCGCTCCTGCCCCTCCGGCGAGACCTCGAGCTGAGCGGCGCACCCGGCGAGGCGGCGCTCTCGTCGCTGGCCGCCGCGCGACCCGTGGAGATGACGTACGAGCCGCGTTGGGGGCGTGCCGTGGCGCGCCACCTCGTGCCGGCCGCGATTTTCGATCGATTCGAACCCGAGCCGCGAGGCACGAGCGACCGCGTACGCGCGCTCGACGCGTCCGCGGCGGACCGCGAGCGGCTTGCGCGAGCCATCGTCGGCGACCCGCGCGAGCCCCGGGAGCCCGAGCTCGCGGATCTCGCCGCGTCGCTCCTGCGCGCCCGTGCTGCATCGGTCGTCGCCGAGGGAGACCCGAACAAGGATCTCGCCGCGCGCACGCTCGCGGATGCGCACGCTTTCGAGCCGTCGATCCCTCTCGTTCGCTGAGAGCCGCCGGATGCACCTGCTACCATCTTCGGCCCAATGCTCACGCTGCACTTCGTGCGCCACGGCGACACGGCGCAGGCCACCGAAGGGATACTTTGCGGAGACCTCGATCCGCCGCTCACCGACCATGGTCACGAACAGGCGGAGCGGGTCGGACGCGCGATCGCGGCCCTCGCCCCCCGGGCGCTTTTTTGCAGCCCCAAGGTTCGCGCACGGATGACCGCGGAGCCCGCGGCGCGGGCGTGCGGGCTCCAGCCGATCATCGAGGACGGTCTGCGCGAGATCGCGTACGGAGCCTGGGAGGGCCGGGTCGAGACAGAGGTCGCGCAGACGGACGCGGCCCTGTTCGACCCATGGCGCCAAGATCCGTCCCTGGCCTCACCGCCGGGCGGCGAGACCGCCTTTGCCGTCGCGTCGCGCGCGCTCCCCGTCGTCCATCGAGTACGCGAAGCGCACGGCGAGGGTCACGTAGTCCTCGTGAGCCACAAGGCGACGGTCCGGGTCCTCGTGTGCGCCCTGCTCGGAATGCCGCTCGGACGGTTCCGGTCGCACGTCGCATGCCCGACCGCATCGATCACGTCGTTCGAGTTCGGCGATCGTGGGCCCATGCTCGTGCGCCTGGGGGACGTACACCACCTGGCCGTGCGGCCGATGTAGGTTCGCCGCCTGCCTGCTTGCCAGGCGCGCCTTGGATTTCGTAAGAAAGCCCGCGAAAATGACTCGGGAGTTCGTGACGTCGGACCGCAATTGTAGAAGGGCGCCGCGGGCCCGCACCGCGGCCACCATCGCGTTGGCCGCCGCGCTCCTCACGGTCGTCCCGTCGGCGGACCGGGCGTTCGCCGGGGCGGCGGTCGGTGCAATCCATGATCGCGAATCCGCCCGGGACGCGCTTCGGACGCCGGACGTCGTCGCCGTGCGCGCGGCCGATCCGAGCGGCGATGCCGCCCGCCTCGCCGTCGACGGCCAGGACGAGACCGAGTGGACCGGGCGCCCTGGCGAGACCCAATGGAAGTGGGCCGCCGTCCTCGCCCGCCCCGCGCATTTGACCCTGCTGCGCGCGCGCTTCGGGAGTTCGCCTTCGAGCGGCATCCCGACCGACTTTCGGTGGGAGATCCGGCCGACGATACCCGGCGCCCTTCGATGCGAGCCGGCCCCAGCCACCAGTGACGATGGATGGCTGCCCCTCCCGGGCGCCGGGCAGACGTCGGACGCGCCCGCGCACGGCGCCGCGCTGCCCACGCGCCGTTCCTGGTTCGTTGACGCCGAGGCGTGCGCGCTGCGGCTGGTGGTCGATCGCACCAACGCCGGGCCACCGGTCGTGCGAGAGGTGCAGGCCATCGAGGGGGCCGAGGACGTGCTTCGACGAGGGCGCGCGACCGACGACGGCGCCTATCCGGGGTTTCGCGCGGCCGACGCCATCGACGGAACGTACGCGCGACGCTGGGTCGGCGCGGCGGGGCAGTCGCGCTGGGTGCTGCGGATCGATCTCGACGAGGCCCAGCCCGTCGACCGGATCCGCCTGGTCCTCGGGTTCGACGCGGTCAGCATTCCACGGCAACCGAGCGGGCGCGCGTACGTCGTCGCATGGAGTCCCGTGCACTACGCGCTCGAGGTAAGCGAGGACGGACGCCGTTTCGCCACCGTAGCGACGGAGCCCGTGCGCCCCGACGGGACGATCCTTCCCCTGCGCCGCCGGCTGGTCACGCTGCCGGAAGGCCGCGCGATCCGGTCGCTGCGCCTGGTCATGAACGGAGCCACGGGCGCCGACGGCCTCCCTGCCGCGGGCGCCACGCCGGTCGTGCGCGAGATCGCGGCGTACCGGGCCGACGATCGGCGCCCGATCCTCGCCGCCCCTTGGATCCTCAGCGTGAACGCGAACCCCTCCGGCGAGTCGCACCTCACGCCCGGCGGAGAGATGTGCAACGACGCGTACCACGCCAAGTTCCTGCAGAGCCGATTCGCGCGGCTTCTCCCGGCCCTCGGGCGGGACGATCGCTACGCGCGCTCGCTCGGCCCGCACGGCGAGGCGCTCGACGCCCCGCCGAGCGACGAAGCGGGTGAGGCCCTCGAGTCGATCGAGGGCGACGACCCCTTCCTGGACGCGCAGCTGCTCTCGCAAAGCAGCCCGCCGCCGATCGCGGTCCTCAGCGGCTCCAACGACTGGGACTACGCTCCCGAGACGGGGCCCGACCCGCTCCACCCCAAGCGCTGGTACTGGGACCCGCTCCGCGACGCGCGCGCCGGAGGGATGGGCCAGCTCACGTCCGCCGTGCGAAACCGCGTCGCGCCGTTCCTTGGGTTCTGCGGGGGCGCTCAGCTCCTGGCGCTGCTCGAGGCGCGGCGCGGCGACGGGGCTCCCGAGGACGACCTTCGCCTCATCGATCACGTGCTGCGGCGCACGAGCGGTCGCAGGATCCGCGGCTTCGCCTCCCCGGCCGACGTCGAGCGAGCCTGGCCGACCGATCCTCACCCCCCGCGCGCGAAGATTGAGTTCGCGCCGAACGACCCGCTCTTCTTGGACCTCGCGGGACCATTCCGCCGCGCGTCCACGCAGGCGCTCCCCGAGCTCCACTCCGACGCGATCCGGCCCGACGCGTTCCTCTCGGGCGGGCCGCTCGAGCGCTTCGAGCTCCTCGCCACGAGCGCCTTTTGCGCGCCCGACGTGGTCGCCGCCGGACCGCGCGACAGCGTTTTCCCGAACCCGAGCGGCGCGGGCTGGTGCGACACTGTGCCCGAAGCGTTCCGGTCGAAGGACCGTGCGTGGCCCGTCATCGGGGCGCAGTTTCACGCCGAGCAGCGCGACTTTCCCGTCGCCGCGCCCGGCGACCCGCCGGAGTCGGTGGCCGACGCCCGGCTCTTCGTCGCGGCGGCCTTCGAACAGATGGTCGACGCTTACGTGAAGCTCTCGCGCTGAAGGCGCGGACGCCGGGGTAAGCTCGGCCATGGACGAAAAGCAGCTTCGGGACGCCTTCGAGGCGCAGGGCATCCGCCGCGTCAAGGTGGGCGGCTACGACGTCGACGGCGTCTTGCGCGGAAAGTACCTGTCGCTCGACAAATTCTGGGGCGCACTCGCCGAGCCGATCGGCTTCTGCGACGTCATTTTCGGCTGGGATGCGGCGGATGTCCTCTACGACAACGCGACGCTCACCGGCTGGCATACCGGGTACCCGGACGTGCTCGCCCGGATCGACCCGTCGACGTTCCGCGTCCTTCCATGGGAGCCCGACACCGCCGCGTTTCTCCTCGATTTCCTGCAGAAGGACGGGGCGCCGCACCCCGCCTGCCCGCGAGGGTTGCTGCGCCGGACCGTCGAGCGGGCGCGGTCGATGGGCTTCGCCGCGTCGATGGGTGCCGAGTTCGAGTTCTTCGTCTTCAAGGAGACGCCCGAGTCTTTGCACGAGAAGGGCTTCCGGAACCTGTCGCCGCTCTCGCCGGGAATGTTCGGCTACTCCTGGGTGCGCGAGGGTCAGAATGCGGACCTGTGCCACGCGATCCTCGACGACATGGATCGGTTCGGAATCCCCATCGAGGGGCTGCACACCGAGACGGGTCCGGGCGTCTACGAGGTCGCCATCAAGTACGACGACGTGCTCCGCGCCGCCGACAAGGCCGCCCTCTTCAAGACGGGAATGAAGCAGACCGCGGCTCGTCTCGGCTACTCGGTGACCTTCATGGCCAAATGGAACGAGACCCTTCCGGGCTCGAGCGGCCACCTCCACCAATCGCTGTGGAAGGAGGGCAAGAACGTGTTCTTCGACGATACGGCGCCGAACAAGCTGAGCGAGACGGCCAGGTTCTATCTGGCCGGACAGGTCGGTCTCATGCCGGACATGACCGCCCTCGTATCGCCGACGATCAACAGCTACAAGCGCTACGTGCCCGGCGTGTGGGCGCCCCTCAACGCGAGCTGGGGGGTCGAGAACCGTACGTGCGCCATCAGGGCGATCCCGGGCAACGCCAAGTCCACGCGGCTCGAATACAGGCAGACGGCGGCCGACATCAACCCCTACGTCGCGATGGCCTCGACGCTCGCCGCGGGTCTGTGGGGGGTCGAGCAGCGGACCGAGCCGCCTCCGCCCGTCGGCGCCGATGCGTCGGCCCGGCGCGATCTCGCGCCGCTTCCGCGCACGCTCCGCGAGGCGACCGCGCGTCTCGCAGAGAGCACGACGGTCCGGGCCCTGCTCGGCGACGCGTTCGTCGATCACTTCGTGCGAACGCGCGACTGGGAGTGCAGGCAATACGAGCGTGCGGTCACAGGCTGGGAGCTCGTCCGCTACTTCGAGACGGTTTGACGTGGTATGAGCGGCGCGGAGGGGCCATGAGCGAACCGTCCGTCACCTGGTCTTTTCCCACGACGATCGTCTTCGGCCCCGGGGTCGTATCCACCGTGGCGCAGCACGTGCGCAGGATCGGCGCCAAGCGTGCCCTGGTCGTATGCGACCCCGGAGTCGTCCGCGCGGGCATCTCAGAACGCGTCCGCGACGCGCTCGAACGAGGCGGAGTCTCCGCCGTCACGTTCGACGACGTCGCGCCGAACCCGGTCGAAAAGAACGTCTTCGACGGGGTCGCGGCGTACACCGGCCACGGGGCCGAGTGCGTCGTTGCCGTGGGCGGGGGCTCGCCGCTCGATACGGGCAAGCTCATCGCCCTGAAGGTGACACACGACCGCCCCCTGGCCGACTACGACGACGCCGTGGACGGCGGTCGCTTCATCGGCCCGACGGTGCCTCCCATCGTCACGGTGCCTACGACGGCGGGGACCGGCAGCGAGGTCGGCCGCTCGGGCGTCGTGACGCTCGAGACCACCGGGCGCAAGACCGTCATCTTCAGCCCGCACCTCCTCGCCAAGGTCGCATTGCTCGACCCGGAGCTCACCCGCTCGATGCCGCCGCGCGTGACGGCGGCGACGGGCTTCGACGCCCTCACGCACTGCCTCGAGGCTTATTGTTCGCTCGGCGACCACCCCATGGCCGACGCTATTGCCCTCGGCGGCCTCGAGCTCTGCGCGGCGCACCTGGCGCAGGCGGTCGAGCGCGGCGACGATCTGGCGGCCCGGGGCGGCATGATGAAGGCCGCGATGATGGGCGCGGTGGCCTTCCAGAAGGGCCTCGGCGCGTGCCACTCGCTTGCGCACCCGCTCTCGAGCGAAAAGGGCCTACACCACGGCCTCGCCAACGCCCTCTGCCTGCCGGCCGTGGTCGAGTTCAACGAGTCTGCGGCCCACGCGAAGCTCGAACGCATCCGCGGCGTTCTCGAGCCGCGCGCCGGGTCCTGCTCGGGAGCCCTTCGAGACCTTCGAAAGCGTGTCGGATTGCCCGAGGGACTGCGTTCGGAGGGCGTGACGGAGGCCGACGTGCCCAGGCTCGCCGACAAGGCCGTCGAGGACGCTTGCCACCGGTCCAATCCAAGACCCGTCACGCGCGACCAGCTCGCCGCGCTGTACCGGGCCTCCCTTTAGTCCGCCTACATTCCCCCCTCATCCGCGGGCGTCGCGCCCGTGCCGAGGGCGTCGTAGAAGTACCGTAGGGAAAGCACGCCCAGCGTCGACGCGTGGTCCGACACGAGGTCGCGCCGGAGGCCGAGCTCGACGCTCCATCGGGGGTCGATGTACCCAAGCCCGAGGGACGGCGTGTTGAGCTTCATCCCGTCGTCGTACTGCCACCCCAGCCGCAAGGCGTAGCGATCGGCGAGGAAGAGCTCGCCGCCGGCCGACAGCCGTCCTCGCGCCTTACCCCAGGTCGTAAAGTCGAGCATTCCATCCACCTCGACGGCAAAGACCTGCGTCGCGTAGCCGACGGCCGCGCTCCCGGTCGTCGGCGCGAGGGCCGTTCCGGGGTTGGTCAGGTTATGTCCGACCACCGCAACGCGGAGTCCCTCGACGATCGTACCCGTCGCTCCGGCGTCGAAGGTGAGCGCGTTGAAGATCGGGCCGTTGGGGGTACCGTCCGACGGCAGGCTCGGGCCGAACGGACCGCGACCGAGGTACTGGTCAACCCGTAGCCAACGAACGGTCGCGCCAAGCGAGAGGTGATCCCCCAAAGGGAGCGCGACGACGCCGCGGGCGTCGGTCCAGGTGCGGTGGAGGCCGTCCGGATCCATCTCGTTCCACGTGCCTCCGACGCCACCGGACACATGGCTCGAATTGAGCACGGAATCGACGATGCCAAGCCCATAGGTTTGTCGCTGCGCTTCGGGCGAGAACGCGCCAAGCGCCTCGATGTGGTAGACGCGCGCGAGCGGAAGGTTGGCCGGGTTGAGGTAGAGCGCTGTCGTCGACACCCCAAGCGCGTTCAGGGCGCCGCCCATGCCTACGGCGCGCGCGCTTGGAATCTGACCAAGATCGTAGGCTTGCGCAGGCGACGTGGACATCGGATCGCCACGGACCGGGGTCGTCGCCGCGAAGCTCGACACGGCCGCAGCGACCAGCAGCGCTCGGCAAGAGAGGCGCACCGTGCGCACCCTAACAGTCGGTCTCTCGAAGGGTGACGAAAACTGTCGGCGGGGGGCCCACCCGGCCGGAGGATCTCCCCCAAAATCGGTGCTTGAGGAGGATCTCTGCGGAAAACGGAGACCACCCTTCCGAACGGATGCGTTCACACGAAACACGCCGACAAAAAATCGGAGGTTCACGAGTCCGTTTCGTGAAAGACGCGGGTCCGTCGACTCTTGACACCGCCGTTCAGCGAAAATTGCGCGACCGGGTGAGACGCTACTTTTTCGAGCGGGCCGATTCGAAAGCCGTGACGGCCACTTCGGCAGAGCGGCCCCCCGGTTGACCCCTCATGACCCGGTTTCGCGGGTGGAGTACAACCAATAAAACTTTTCTATTTCATAATCTTACGTCAATGCGCAAGGAACCCCATGGACTCGCGGCGACGGGCGGTGATAGCTCAGTGCGTCGTTCGCATCGGGGCGGTGAACTCGATTGCCGCACCGGGGCAAACTGTATCTTGACCGTCCGGCTCGGACGGAGACCGTGTCGGTAGTTTCGGCGCTTTCTGCGATAGGGACGTTCAAGACACAATTTCAAGCGACCCGGCGCCTTGGCTACGGAGAAGCATCTGGGTCGGCACGGCGCCGTGCGGAGCACCATCGCCAGGAGCGAACGGATGCACCGGACGTCTACGTTCGGAGCAGGCCGAGGTGTCTCTTATTGCGAATTTCCCGACCAACTTGGCGGGCTTGGCGGGTGGTCATCCACAGGGTGTGGATAACGTGTGATTTCGATCGCAGACGGACGGACAGCTGCTTACAGAGACCCCGGCGGGGTCCCTTGGTGGGTTTGGTCGTTTGAAACTCAACGCCACTGACGCTTTGTCGAGGGCTACGTGCAAGCGCGGATTCACGATGACGAACACCATGCCGATGGCGCGGCCGCTCCTCCGGACGGCGGTACGCAACGGTGCCGCGACCCCCTCGGGGCGAGCGGCCTCTGGACGACCGCCGTGGAGGTCACTCGAAGCAAGTCGCCCGCGAGCTTCGATCAGTGGTTCTCCGGGGTGCAATTCGACGGCTTGACCGACGGCGTCCTCAGCCTGCGCGCACGTGACGAATTCGTCCGGCAATGGGTGGATGACCACTTCTTGCCCTCGATCAGCGACGGCCTGCGCGGCCAAACGGGCTTGAGCATCCAAGTACGCTGGGCCATCGACGCGGCCCTCGATCACCCCGTGGTCGACCGGCCGGCGTCGTTCTCGCCCGTCAAGCCGCGGACGCTGTCCATCCGCCCGGGCGCTCCGGACGAGGCCCAGGACCCTGCGCCCTCGGCACAGCGGGTCACGACCCGCTCCACGTTCCCTCCCCCGCCCCCGTCCTCGACACGCGTCGTCGCGGTCGCGCCGCCCATCGATGGTCTCAACCCCAAGTGCACCTTCGCGAACTTCGTCGTCGGGCCCACGAACCAGCTGGCGCATGCGGCGTCGATGGCCGCCGCGGGCGCGGGGGGTCGTCGCCACAACCCTCTCTTCATTTGCGGCGGCACGGGACTCGGCAAGACGCATTTGGTTCATGCGATCGCACACCGGGTCCGAGACGAGCGACCGGACGCGCGAATCGTCTACATCAGTGCCGAGAAGTTCGTGAACGAGTTCGTCCAGGCCCTGACCGATCAGCGCATGCACGATTTTCGTGCGCGATTCCGCGACAAGTGCGACCTGCTGTTGGTCGACGACATTCATTGCCTGGCAGGGAAGACCCAAACCCAGGAAGAGTTCTTCCACGCCTTCAACGCGCTTCATCAGGCGGGCAAGCAAATCGTCGTGACGAGCGACAAGTATCCGCAGCAGCTCGACAAGATGGAGGAGCGCCTCGTCTCGCGCTTCCAGTGGGGGCTCGTCGCGGACATCCAGGCACCCGAGCTCGAGACGCGCGTGGCGATCGTGCGCAAGAAGGCTCACCAAGAGCACATCGAGCTCGCGGACGACGTGTGCCTCTACATCGCGCAGACAGTGCGCAGCAACGTCCGCGAGCTCGAGGGAAACCTCATTCGATTGGCTGCCAAAGCATCGCTGCTGGGCCGTCCGATCGAGATCGATTTCGCCCGTACCGAAATGGCCGCAACCACCGCCGCGCGCCCCAACGAGGCCAGCGTCGAGGACATCCAGCGTGTCGTCTGCCACCACTTCAAGCTGCGGTCGACGGACTTGCTCTCGAAGGACCGACACAAGAGCATCGCGTTCGCGCGCCACGTCGCCATGTACCTGTGCAAGCAGCGACTGAAGTGCAGCTTCCCGGAGCTCGGGCGCGCGTTCGGCAACCGCGATCACACGACGGTCATCAGCGCGGTGCGCAAGGTCCAGGCTCTCCGATCGAGCGATCCGGAAGTGCGCGCGCACCTCGAAGCGCTCGAGCGCAAGCTCGGTAGCGTCGATTAGCCTGCGAGCTGACCCGCCGACGATCGCGATCGCTCCGCGGACTACACTTTAGAAGCGAGCCGAGGGCGGCGATAGCACCTTCGGCGGCAGGCCGATCTTCGTGTCGGTCGAGTCCTGTGCGACGAAGCGGTTCCCGTTGAGATCGATGACATCGACGGTGACCTCGACGGCCACGTTCGCCTGCTCTTCGGTGCGAAGGCCCAAGTCGAACCCCGTGAGGCCGGCGATGACCGGCGGTATCCAAGGCGTATAGAGCGGGTCGCCGGAGTTCGATCGGTTGTGATAGTCGAAGATGTGGTTGGCTAGCGTCGTCGTCTGAAGACTCGAATCCATCGCGCTCATGGCGGTGGTCGTGCTCATGGGGGTCATGGCCTGAGCGCTCGCGAGGAGCTTCTCCACGGACGCGAGCTTGACGGCCACCTCCTGCATGTCGTCCGACGTGATGGTCCCCTCGACGCGTTGCTTCGGGGGGATCGAGAGCAGGTGGTCGTAGCCCTCGTTGGGGAG
>DATGJA010000488.1:0-8712 GCA_035295445.1 Polyangiaceae bacterium
AGCTGCTCTTTCGGGATCACAGCCTGGCTGGGCAACGACGCGTCTGTCTGCGCGCCTCGCCATAGGTTCATGCTCGGGAAGGCTTGCGATCCCGGATGACCAAGCAGACGCGCGGCGACCTCGAACTTCGCCGCGAGCTCCCGAGACGATCTCACGGCGGACCTCAAGCCCCATCGTTCCCGGCGCACCCGCCAAACCAGAAGCGCGCCGATCATGAGCAGCACCGACTCGCCGAGAAGAAGAAGTTGCGCCAGATTCTTGCACTCCTCGCCGGCCCAGAGTGCCATCAATGCGATCAGTGCCAGCAGCACCGGAAGAACCGCGAGCGCCGTCATCACCGCGTCGAACCCCGCTCGCCAGTCGCGCCTTAGCACGCTCGCTTCGGACCCCACTTCGGCGTGGACTTTGCGCATTACGCTGGCGTTGATGGTCCCAAAATCATTGTCGTCCGACTGGTAGAGCCACGAACCCCTCTCGACGACGACCGTTCCTCGCCGTTCGCCATAGTTGAAGGTGGCGTTCTCCGAGATGACCGGCCATGCTCTGCGCGGGTGGACCAATCGGCGGGCGATCAAGCGCCGCCCGATGCGTCCAATCACCTCGTAGGTCCCGTAGAAGACGCTGGCGTGGACCGGCCAGCGCTCGCCCGTGGCCCCCGTGATCGCCACCTCACCCGGGTGTCCGGTGACGAAGCCGTCCACGGTGTCGAACTGTTGCTCGGTCTCGAGCAGCTCCGCGTGGCGCATCTCCGGCAGGCTGAGAACGATCGCCGGCTCGCCGAGCTCGCCCTCGAAGGCGGGAGTTGGAGTGTCGACGAACTCGTTCATGATCGCATCCTTGTCACTTCGTGGCGTTCGGGGGACCATGAGCAGTGCACCCACGTTGCCGACTTCGTCGGGCGTGCCCGCGCGTTCAACGGGGCATCCCTCGACCATTCGCCTGTAACCCTCGCCGCGCGGGCCCTGGTACTGCTCGTCGGTGACCTTCTCGTCCCGTAGAGGCGGTTCCAGTGTGCTTCGGTGTCCATCGGGGCTCCAAGACGGCGCGGGAGAGCGGCTCGCAACAAGGTACAAATCCCAGGCCCTAGTATCCGTAGGGGTTCGGGATGTCGAAGGCTGCGGCTCGCACCCTGGAGTCGCTGACGGACGCGGGCCAGAACGGCGCCAAGTCGGCATACGCTTCGCGGCGCGGCTTCGTTCGGATCTCGGCAGCCGATCAGCTGCGCGTCAGCACCTCGAGCCAATGCCCGCTCGGGTCGGCGAAGTAGATGGCGCGCCCATTGCTGCGCTGCGCGGTCACGATCGTGTGGTCCAGCTTCACCGGCATGTCTTCCTCCACCTCGAGGCGTCGGTCGCCCATCCTATTAGACCAGGCACGGTGACCCCGCCCGGTCCGCCACCTGCGCGTCCTCGGCGAAGCCGGGTTCGTCACGACGAGGCCCGACGGTCCGAGGCGCCTCTATTCCCTTCGCCCGGAGCCCTTCCAGGCTATCGACCATTGGGTCGAGAGCTACCGCAAGGTCTGGGCAGGTCTCGCCTTATGGTGAAACACTCGGCTACTACGATGGCGAAGACGACGGAGACCGAGAAACCCGCTTCAGCAGCGGAGCTACCCACGAAGCTCTTTCCAACCGCGCGCGCCTGGGAGGAGTGGCTCGATGCGAACCACGGCCGCTCGCGGGGCGTCTGGCTGAAGATCGCGAAGCCGAGCGCGGGCGTAGCGTCCGTGGGCTACGCCGAAGCTCTGGAGGCCGCGCTGCTCTACGGCTGGATCGACGGCCAGAAACAAAGGTACAATGAGCGCTTTTGGCTCCAGAAGTTCACTCCGCGCGGCGCAAAGAGCCGCTGGTCAGAGAGGAACCGCGCGATCGCGACGCGCCTGATGAAGGACGGGCGCATGCGACCAGCCGGGCGCGCGGCCGTGGAGGCCGCGAAGAGCGACGGGAGATGGGCCCAGGCCTACGCCTCGCAAGGGCGCGCGACCGTTCCCCCCGATCTGCAACGTGCCCTCGAGGCCGACCCCGAGGCGCTTGCGTTCTTCGCGACCCTCGACAGCCACAACCGGTACGCGATCCTTTATCGCGTGCACGACGCGAAGAAGCCCGAAACGCGCGCGAAGCGCATCGCGGATTTCCTCCGAATGTTGGCGCGTCACGAGACTCTTCACCCCCGGCCGCGAAGAAGGCGGCCGGCACGAAAGACGTGAAGATCGGCGGCGGCCTCAGCGAAGCACTACGTGCTCGGCGATCCACCCGGACTGCCACGAGCGCTCGGCGCGAAAACCCTGCACCGCGTCTCCTCCGCGTGCTCGCCCGACGGCCACGGCGGCCGTGTAGGAAGCGAGGGCCGGATATCCGTGGGTGGCCATGAGCCGCGCGTCGCCGAGCAACTCGCCGAACTCTTCCCTGTCGCTGAGGCTCGGGGACGCGGCGGCGTGCTCGATCGACGCCTGCGCGAATTGATGTCTGCTCTCTGTCCACGCCCCGATTCGCCGCAAGAGCCGTGCTCGCGCCACCACCAGGCAATCCAATCCATCGACCGCGGGTCCCTCGACCTCCACGTCCCACAGCTCATCGTGGATCCAGTAGGCGAGGTCGACGTCCCGGCAAACGTGGAGCCCGCGCTCGCACTGCGCGAGGACCCCGTCCACGACGAGCCAAGCCCCCGGCGCCCCGTCCGCGGGTGCCGGCCACGCCATTCGGGAGAAGGGACCACGGCCGCCAGCCGCGAGGAACTTACGTGCCATCATCGTCGACCTGCTTTCGGTTCAGTCGTCGGAAGGCTTCGAGCAGCTCCGAGCCGACTGCAACGGGTTGCTGCGCCGCGTCCAGGTCGGCGAGCTGCACGAGTGTCGACTTGACCTGGGCGATGTAGCCCGCACAAGGCGGGCAGACGAGCAGGTGCTGCTCTATCCGCGCGCGGTCACCCGCGGCGAGGGCCCCGTCGAGGAAATCGCTGACGATCTCTACGACTTCCTTGCACTCAAGCACGGCCGGATCGACAACGGTCAAACGACCTCCTCCCGCGAGAGCTCTCGCTCCAGGATGGCCCTCACCTTCGAGCGTGCGCGATGAAGAAGCACCCGCTGGTTTGTGCCGGAGATGGCCAGGATGTTACAGGCTTCCTCGCCAGTCAGCCCTTCGACGTCGCAAAGCAGTAGGACTTTTTGCTGCACCGGCGGCAGCTGGGCAATCGCGGCTTCCAGCACCGCTCGAAGCCGGGCCCGCTCGAGGTCCGTCTCAGGCGAGCCAAAGGCGATAGGCATCGAGATCCAGTGACCAGCCCATCGATGCCCGTCCGGCTGGAACCGCGCGGGCTCCACGGCAGGCTCGGCGTCGGCAGCCTCCTCGTCGGCCAGCGCCGACATCGGAACCATTCGGCGCTCGGCGCGAGCGTGTGCACGCGCGACGTTGATCAGGATGCCATAGAGCCACGTGCGGAGCGTCGAGCGCCCTTCGAAGCGCGCCAGCGAATTGAGCGCAGTGAGCCACGTCCTCTGGACCACCTCTTCGGCCGCCGTCGGCTCGCGCACCCAGACCCGTGCGATGCGCAGGAACGCCGCCTGATGTTTCGTGACGAGCGCGACGAACGCCTTCTCGTCGCCCGCGCGAAGAGCAGCGACGAACTCCTGCTCCTCGGCGGCCGCGTCCATTGCTGCGCCGCGCAGCCTAGTGCACGCCGGCAAGCGTGGGTAGACCGGCCCCGCGTCATATCAAGGCGGCCCCGATGACGCGATCACATGCCGCCGGACGCCGACGCGAACGATGGTGGACGTGAGCCCGCTTCCCGGGCCAGCGCCACGGAACGCGATCAGCGCGCCTTCGGACTCCCACTCTTCGTAGACGTTGACGCGATTGCGTTCGATCGGGTCCGCCGCCACGACGAAGTCCAGGCAGCCTTCGGTGGCTCGCGCCTCGACGATGGCATCTCGGGACGATGCGAGAAAGGCGTCCCGTTGCCCCGGTCGCACGTGGATGGATCCGGAGACGATGATCACGATGCCCTCGCTTCGGGTCGCGCTCGACGGATGCCGCGCTCGTCGTACCAGGTCTTGACCCCGTTCAGATCCACGTAGGTCACGGCGACGGCACCGAGTGGTGCTCGTGCACCACGGTCCAGCGACTCCCAACCTTGCGAAGTCCGACCGTCAGGCGGACCTCGAGGCGTTCCTTCGCGACGCAGTCGACGAGCGCCGTCGCGAACGCGACGTCGTCGCCCGCGTGCACGACGATGTCTCGAATCCCCCACGTGCCGTCCTTGCCAAACGCGTCGAAGAGCGGGAGCCATGAGCGTTCGTAGGCCTCGATCCCGCGGAGCTGAGTAGGGGGTGGCACATCAAACATGAGGATGTCCGCCGAGTGATCCGCGAGGATCGCGGGCAGATCTCGCTCGTGCACGGCGCGGGACCATCTTTGGATGAGGTCGTGGATCTCGGTGATTTCGGTCTGCTTGTCGGTCGTCATGGTCGCTCCTTGGGTGTTCTCTTCCGGGTCGAGCTCGACGGTCAGGTCGCGTTAGCAGGCACGAGGCGCGCGTGGCGATCGGCGCCCACGCGAGGACCGGCTGCCAGCTTTCGGCTCTGCGGCCTCAGACTCCACGAGGTCAGCGCGAGGCCGGCCAGAACGAGCGGCACGATCACATTCTTCGCAGCGTCACCTGTGGCCGCATGCGAGACGGCGGCGCCGGTGAGATCGAAGAAGATGCCCGCGTAGGCCCACTCCTTGAGCCGCGGAAAACGGGGAGCCACGATGGCAAGCCCCCCCAGCACCTTCCAGACGCCAATGAGGACGCCGAAGTAGAGCGGGTAGCCGAGGTGCGCGAGGAAGGCGACGGCGGACGGCGGATGGGCCGCGTCGATCGCGCCGCCGAGGACGAACGCCGTGGCGACTGGACCGGTCGCGCCCCAGTAGCCGATGGTGGTGAGCTTGGTTCGCATGGACATTTCTCCTTGAACGTGGGGTAGGCCGCGGCCGTTCGAGGCCGTCATGCGCCTCGGTTCCCGCGATCTGTCGATGGGTGCGCGAACGCGCCCCGTTGTTACAAGGGCAGTGCGGAAAGGATGACTCGGTGCAGGCCAAAGCCTGGAAGCGCGGTGCAGAGGAAGATCGACTACAGCCATGATCCTTTTTTTCGACGCAGGTCCACGCGCGCTCGAGCGGCCGCACCGGGCCGTCGTCGAACGTTGCGCCAGCGAACGTCGGGCCGGCGTCGCGCGTCTAGCTGCTCCGCTCGAGGAATCAGTCGAGCGTCAGTTGCCGCGACGGCTTCGGTCCATCCATTTCCAGAGCGCCTTCACGTCGATCGGCTTGGCCAAGACGGGGGCGCCCCGGGGCGCCCGATCGGGCGCGGATGTCGCGATGACGTAGGGAATGTCGGCGAGTGCAGGCTCCCGCTTCAACTCTTCGATCAAGGTCGCGCCATCCATGACAGGCATCATCAAGTCGATGACGATGAGGCAAGGGCGGAGGGACGCAAGCACCTGCAGCGCCTCAACCCCGTTGGCTGCCAATCGGGCGTAGCAGCCGCCGAGCTCAACGAGCTCCTTCATCATCTCACGAGCATCGGGCTCGTCCTCGACGATAAGTACCCACTCTTGGCTAGAAGCGGAGGGACTCATCTTTCGGGACCGTAACCTCGAAGGTCGTGCCCTTCTCGATAGAGGAGGAAACGGCGATGACGCCGCCATGAGCCTTGACGATGCCATCCGCGATGAAGAGCCCTAGCCCGAGCCCATCGGAGCGACCCTTGGCCTGCGTGCCACGAGCGAAAGGATCGAAGAGATGTCCCAGTGACTTCGGCTCAATCAGGCTTCCGAAATTTTGGACACTCAGCTGGACCGCCAGGGCGCTTCCCGAAAGCAAGACACTGACCGGCCTATCCTTGTCACCGTAGGCGACGGCGTTGTCGATCAGGTTGGACACCACTTGTTCGAAGCGATCCCCGTCAAGCCTCGCCCAGCAGTCGCCCTGCCTGCGGTAGGCGATCTCGCGATCCTCGTGGGCCGCCCTCGTCTCTCCGACGATCTTCGCGACGAGGGCATCCGCATCCTGAAACTTCCGATCGACGACGATGCCCGCGCCCAGCCGAACCCGCGTCAAGTCGAGGAGCTGCTCGATCATCCGCTGCATGCGCTCGCCGCTCGCGATGATTCGTTCGACACGCCCGCGCGCTTCGGGCAGCACCTCATTCCGCAACAAGAGGATACGCGCCGTATTCAACGTGGTGTTCAGGGGATTACGGAGATCGTGGCCGAGCATTCCGACGAACAGCTCGCGAAACTGGATGCCCGCCTCGGCTTCCTCTCGCGCTTCTTGCTCGCGTCGAAGCGCCTCCCGAATTTGTTCCTCCGCCTCCGCCCGCCTCCGCAGCGCACCACGAAGCTCCTCTTCGAGGTCCCCGCGGCGAGCGATCTCTCTTTCGAGGGCCCGCGCCCGGGAGAAGCTCTCGGTAGGGATTACGTGGGTGTGGATGCGGCACACGTCGAAGAACCGCGAAGGTTCGCGCTCCTTGTAGAAATTGCCGACCGTGTACGCGCAGAAGAGCGAAAATGCGTGCTCCTTGCTCGCGTCGTTCCACAGCTCTTCAAGGCGGATCGCCGCGTCGGGATTGCCGTCCCTCCAGAGAAGGTCGACCATTTCGCCGTAGGCGCGAAGGCGTGCGTCGGGGCAGCCCTGCCTCACCGTCGATATCAACCCGGAGAGAAGGCTTCGAAAGGATTCACGGTCCGGCATTCCGTCGACCATGAACTTCGCGAGCGTGTCTCTCGCGTCGAGCAGGGTGAGCTGGCCCGATCGGGTGGCCTGCTCGCCGCCGACCGCTTCGAGCTGCCGGAGGAAGCCTTCTCGATGAGCTTGGGTCGCGATGACGATGAGCCGGTCTGCCGCCCGGAGACCGGGAGCGAGAAAGTTGCCCACCATGCCGAAGAGGGCTTCGTCCTCTTCATAGAATTGAACGAAGTGACTCGGATGAACGGGATCGGCGACGAACTCATGCCCGACGTGGCGATGAACCCCGGCATGGGACGAGGCGTCCGTCGTAGGCTGCAGCGGGAACCGGACGACATTCGTGGCCGCCATCATGGACCGAGCCTGTCACATCGCGGACGATTTGCGAGCGCTATCACCGTGTGATGACGAGAGAGCGAAGTCGATCGCGCTGCCACGATCCATGTCCTGCCGACCCCAACAGACCCAACTTCTCGGATGCCTCGTCCGCGCACGAATGCCTCACTCTCGGCGCCCGCCAAGCGGGACAAAACGTCGCCGACTTCTCTTCTCTTCTGTTCGCGCAAAGCCGTCGTGCGTCACGGGCAGGTCGAACTCCCATGCGAAGGGCCTCGCCGTTGAGCTTACGCCGGCGCTCACCCGCGGACGTAGGACGCTTCGAACACGAGAAGAGCTCCATCGCCGCGCATTCATCTGGAGAGGCGACGGGCCCGAAGGTCGACCGGCGCCGCGGGTCCCGGGGGTCAGCATCAGGTCTTGTCCGGGATGCGCGCCGCTTCGTTCGTCGCGCTCTCTGTTGCTTTCTGGATAGCCAACTCTTCCTCACGGCGCTCTGCGGAGATCTCCACGGCGATCGCTGCTGCAGCGACCGCTGGTACCCCCTTGGCACGTCGCTCGTACGCCTCTTCGGCCTCCTCGTCGCGCGCGCGGACAACCGCATCGTCAATCTGTTCGCCGGGCAGCTCCACGCGCAGTTCCTCGATCAACATCCGCACCGCCGCGGCGGCCGGAAGCGCGAGTAGCGCCCCGGCGAGGCCGACGAGTGTGCCGCCGGCTAGCAAAGACACGAGAACGACCGACGAAGGCAATCTCAGCGCCCGCCCGTACACACGCGGTACGATGACGCGGCTCTCCAACTCCTCGTAAGCCAGCATAGCGATGAGCACGATCGCCGCGATCGCGGGACCGCGCGCCAGGGAAGCGGCGAACGCTGGGCCGACCGAAAGAAAGACTCCGACGTAGGGAAGAACGTCGGCCAATCCTGCGAACGCAGCGATGGCAAGAGCGTTGTGAACGCCGCAGACCGTGAGGAGCACCAACGTGAACCCACCCATGAGGGCCGACGTGACGGCCTGTCCACGAATGTAGCCTCCGACGATAACCTCCAGGTTCAGCAAGATCCTCGAAAGGCGGACATGATGCGTTCGAGGCACGACCGCAAAGAGGCCGCCGCGAAGGCGATCTCGGTCGATCATGACGTAGAGCGCGAGGAACGCGGCGCTCACGAGGTAAGCCACCCCCTCCGCGAAGCGCGTCGAGTACTCGTAGGCAGCCTCGGACCAGGATTTCGCCAGGGCATCGTAACGTGCCCCACGCAGCGAGTCTGCCAGAGGGGCAGTCGCACCGGATCGCGCGAGCACGTCCGCGATCCGACCTCGCAGGGCAGGCTCCTGCTTCACGAGCACCCCGATCTGATCGACGAGGGAGGGAACGGTGAGCGCCATCAAAAGGACGGTCGCTAGCAATAGGCCCGAGAAGGCGAGACCGATCCCCCACCCCCGCCCAAGCCCTTTCCTTTCCAGCCACTCCACTGCGGGGGTGAGGGTTCCGACGAGAAGGAGCGCCGCGACGACGACCAGACCGACGGGTAGGAGGCGCAACGTCAGCCACGCCAAGCCGAGGGCCACGGCGGTGAGCAGCAGCCCCTTTGCCGTCGGCTCGAAACGAACGAGCGATATTCCCGGTTTCGGAAAGGCGGTGAGCTTGAG
>DATGJA010000489.1:0-4156 GCA_035295445.1 Polyangiaceae bacterium
CCCGTCAATTTGGCGCGGGGTTCGGGCTTCACCTTGCCTAGCTTCTGCTTCGCACTTGCCATGCAGTCCGCCTTCCCTATGCGGTCGCCGGTTGATAGGCCGCCGTTCCTGGCGACGAGAGCGCAACGCCACGAAAACCCCTCACGCTTTGCGAACTCCACGGGACGCGCACCGTTCCAGGCACCGCACCTCGCTCCCGGATTGCCTCCGTGACGGCGTCACGGCGCGCAGCGCGGCCGATTGCGCGCGCGGTACGCTCGTAGGCCGCGAAGAGCGTCACGGACGCGATGCGCTTCCCCTCGCCGAAGACGAGATTGCCCACGAAGAGCTCCACGGCGCTCCGCTTCGGCTCTGGTGTCATCTGGACTCGGTACTGGCCCCACTTCCCGAGCTCGTCGAAGCCGTGTCGGAACTTCCCCGTGAGCTTCTTGATCGCCCCGTCGAGCAGGTTCCAGTATTGCCCCGACGACGTGATGCCCAGCGCGGCGCCGGCGGCCTTCTTCGAAGTCGTGCGCCAGTAGGTCGAGAGGGCCCGGAGCTCGATGGGGCTCACCACGCGCGCGCAGTCCCGCTCGAGTTCTTGCCACGTGAAGAGCGAACCCGGCCCCATGACCCACTTCATCGCCCGGATGCCCCGGTGGATGCGCCCGTGTACGGAGGGCTGCGAGATCCCGAGCTCCTCGGCGATGGCCGCTTGGGAGCGCCCGGCCGCCAGGTAGGCCACGATGGCCTCGCGCTGCTCCGGCTCGATGCGGGCGAGCGCGGCGTGAATCTGCTCCGGCGTGGCCTGCAGCTCCCGTCGGGTCTCCGGATGCTCCACTAGGCCGGCGAGGTGGAGCTCCTCCGCCTCGATGAGAGCCTCCTCGGGGGAGGGGGTGGGGGAGTGCACGCGGTCGAGCCGGTCGGACCAGGGGACCAGGAAGGGTTCGCTCATGCCGTGGCCCTCATCAGGTTGATGGTGGCGCTGTCGCACCCGCAGGGGCCCCGCTGCCCGCACATGGCGCGCGCGTGGAGGATCCAGAGCACTCCCCGGATCCAGCTCCGGACGATCCCGCTCGATTGCTGCGCGGGGTTCATCGGCCGGGGTCGTCGCTTCGACGCATCGGCCTCGCGTCGGTTCGCGGAAGGGGAGGGGGGACCTTGGGCAGGAGCTCGGGCGAGACCATCCACGCCGGCCGGTCGGCGGCGGTCTCCTTCCCGATCTGCGCCAGGCGAGAGGCCGGCTGGTCGATGAAGCCCTGATGCTTGGCGTCGCATCCGCTCCGCTCGCCGCGTCTCATGAATCGGGACATGCCTCGGCTCCTTTCCTCGGGTTGCAATCGATGATGAAGGCGCGCTCGTAGACCCGGCGCGCGATGTCGCCCCCCATGAGCCCCGCGAGCGCCTTGTAATCGCGGTACGTGGTCACCCACGTCGCGCTTCCGTTCTTGTGGCGCTCCGCGATGATGTCCTCGATTGGGCTACTTGGTATATCGCGACCGTTCGCCAGGTCGTCGAGGACGAGCACGTCGCAGGAGAGAGCACGCGACACCAGGCGCGGGTCGCTCTCTTCGAACTTCGCACGGGCGATCGCTAGTTCGCGGCACGAGATGAACGCCGCGACCTCGCCAGACTTCTCGATGCGCGCCCGCAGCATGGCGACGGCGAGGGACGTTTTTCCCACACCGGTCTCGCCCCGCAGCACGAGCCTTGCGGCCGCGTAGTGCGTCTTTCCCAGCGCAAAGGCTTCCGGCGCGCGTACCACCTTCGATACGTCCTCGTCCCCTTCGCCATCGAATCGAAGCTTTCGAAACCACTTTCCGGCCCCGCGCAGCGCGGACTCGACTCGCCCGGCGTTGCGCTCCGCGGTCGCGCATCTCTCGCACGCCGCATTCGCCCTCATCTCGAAACCGCACTTCGGGCAATTCGAGATTACCGGTACTTCGTTTACTGCTCCTCGTTCGATACCAGCTCGGTCGAGGATCTCTTCGAACACGTTCGGAGTAGCCATGCTTTCCTCCGTCTGGACGCCTCGGGACCAGCCCGGCGCGTGCAACGGCGTTGTGGGTTCACTTCGTGCGTCGTCCGAGTGCTTCGGTCTCCTTTCGGATCCGCTCTTCGTCTTCTGCGCTCACGCCGATCTCGAAGGCCGGCTTGCCCGAGGGGGCCGGCTGCAGCGCCTTGCGACCACCCGAGGGACGGTCGGGGGTGTTCAGGAAGTCCGCCCAACGGAGCACATTCACCTTCCCTGTCTCCTGCGTGGCGTAGGTGGCCCCGCTCTCCCGGGCGCGCTCGACGCGCGAGGAGAGGTCGGGGAAGTGGGCGTCGAAGGCGGCCAGGACGACGTCGAGGGCGCCCTTGTACGGGCGGGGGAAGGGCTTCCCCGTCACGCTCGAGATCCCCTCGCAGAGGGCGGCCACCGCGGCGCCCATGCACCGGTCATGGGTCACGTTCCGGGTGTGGTCGCCCGCGAACGCGTTCGGGGTACCGTTCGAGCCATGTTCGCGAACGCGTTCGCCCGCGTGCGCGGGATCTGAGAGAGAATTCCCCTCGGAAGAAGAGGGGGAAATCTCCTCTGAGATCGAGGGAGATCCAAGACTTACCCCCCCTCCCCCCATGTTCGAACGCGTTCGAACGCGTTCGGGACCGTTCGAACCGTTCGGAACGCGTTCGAATCCGTTCGCCCCCTGTTCGCGAACGCGTTCGGCCTCGCGTTCGCGCGCCTCGCGCTCCGCCCGGCGCTTCTCGCGCATGCGGATGGCATCCTTCGTCATCACCCGCCCTGACGCCGGAGCCGGTGGGACGGAGTGGGAAGACCCGCGGAGGGCGCCCCCCTCGAGAGCCACGGCGATGCGCTCCAAGAGCTCGAGAAGCCGGTCCTCGACCCGGCGACGCTCGCACGGCTCGCACTCCTCGGGGAGCCGCAAAGCGTCCTCGCGGACGTGCACCGTCGAGCCGCAGGTCCGGCACGGCCTGGTGACCCACTTCGGGGTCGCCACGGCCTCAGGAGCCGCCTTCCTGGCCGCCGCTACCATCGCCCCTCCCTGACTTCCTGAAGGCGCCTGGAGAGCGGTTCGGACCTCGAGGTCTTCCTAGGGTCGGGGAGCTCCGCGGCCGCAGCCAAGCCGGCTTCCGTTAGCGTGTGCAGGTGTCGTATCAGCCGACCGCCCTTGACCACCCTCGTTCGGTGAAGCAGGCCGCGCTTAACAAGCGCCTTGCGGGTCGAATCGTAGCCCGGTCCGAAGGCGAAGCCCTGGACGCTGCCGCACCAGTAGAGGGCAGCGAGGTACTCACGCATCTGATCGGTGAGGGGCCGCTCAGCCACGCTGCGGTCCCTTCCGCTCTGCCGCGGCGAGCTCGCGCTCCGATTCCCGCTCGCAGTACGCGAGCGCGCGCAGGTGCTCTAGCCGGTCGAGGTCGATGTCGCCGCGGGTCGCGGCGCGCTCGGCCCGGCGAAGCGTCTCGGCGGCCAACCTCTGCCGGACGGTGAAGTCGGCGTGCTCCAGGGGCTTCGCGCGGCGCGCGGTCCACGTGGGTTCGCGAGAGGGGACCCCGAGCTTCATGCTGCCTCTTCGGGGTGGCTCTCGAGGGCGGATCGGATGCTCGACTGGTCGCGCCTGAAGAGCCGACCGATCTCGGGGTAAGACCAGTGCATCGCGCGGAGCTCGCGGTAACAGGCGCGCCGTGCCGCGGCGACGGAATGGCCGCGTGACTGCCCGAGAACGGCTTCGGGCGTCCGGCCAAAGGGCGCAGCAACGCGCGTCAGCAAGGCTATGATGGCGTCCCAGCCGTCTTCCACTGGGCGCGCAGCGTCCCCGGCCGCGGTTCGGGCACGGGGCGCCGAGGGCGCCGGCTCTGGGAACATGTCGACGAAGGGGCGATCGTAGGCGTTCATGCCGCCACGTCCGCTTCCGTGAGGGCAGCCATGCCCAGGACCATGGCGATGAACTCCCGATCCGACTGGTCCCGCTCTTGGCGCCACGATTCCAGGTTGAGGACCACCCATCCACGCTCCGCCCGTAGCTCGTTCGCGACGCGGTAGGCCGCCGACCGCATCGCCCACCAATTGCCGCCCTTGTCCTTGGCCTCTTGCGCGGCCGCGACCATGCGCATGAAGCCAGGCTCCGCCGCCGCCGCCGCCTCCGCCGCCGCCTCCGCCGCCGCCGCCGCCTCCGCC
>DATGJA010000490.1:0-5889 GCA_035295445.1 Polyangiaceae bacterium
GCTCGAGCGAAGCGAGAGAGCGGACCGAGACGCTAGACTATAGTGTGGCGAGACCCCGATGACGGCCGTACGCGTCCTCTACTTCGGCGGCCTGCGCGACGCGCTCGGCTTGGGCGAGGAGGCCATCGAGCTACCGCCCGAGGTCAGGACGGTCGGCGAGCTGTGCGGGCACTTGGGGGCGATCCACGGCGCTTACGCCGCGCGGCGGGCGCACGTGCGCGTGGCCCGCAACGAGGCGTTCGCGGGGGAGGACGAGCTGCTCACGGACGGCGACGTCGTGGCACTCATCCCGCCGGTCGCAGGGGGCTGACATGGCCGAGCCCAAACCGCGGATCGCCGCCATCACCGTCAGCGACACCCGTACGGAGGCCGACGACGAGGGGGGTGCGCGCTTGCGCGAACGCCTGGAGGCAGCCGGGATGACGGTCACGTTCCGCGCGATCTTGCCCGACGATCCGCGTGTCATTCGGGACGTCGTCGCGCGTGTGTGCGACGAGGACCTCGCGGACGCCGTCGTGACGACCGGCGGAACCGGAATCGCGCCGCGCGATCGCACATACGAGGCGATCGACGCGCTCCTCGAAAAGAGGCTCGACGGCTTCGGGGAGGCCTTCCGGCGCCTGTCCTGGGACGAGGTCGGCCCGCGCGCCGTCCTCTCGCGCGCCGTCGCCGGCACCCACCGCGGTCGTGTCGTCGCCGCGCTCCCCGGGAGCCCTAAGGCCGTGGTCCTCGCGGTCGACCGCATCCTCGCGCCCCTCCTTCCGCACGCGATCGCCCTGGCTCGAGGGGACAAGCATGGGCACTAGCCTCTTGCCGTTCGACGAGGCCCGCGCGCGCCTCCTGGCCGATGTCCGGGTGCTCGCCGCCGAAAGGGTGCCTCTCGCCGAGGCCGCCGGGCGGGTCCTCGCGACCGATGTGCACGCGACCGAAGCAGTGCCCCCCTTCGACCACAGCGCCATGGATGGATACGCCGTGCGATCGGCGGACCTGGCAGGGGACGGCCCATGGGAGCTTCCCCTCGTCGGCGAGAGCGCGGCCGGCCGATTGGCGCCGCCGCTCGCTCCGCGAGCGACGTGCCGGATCCTCACGGGGGCGCCGGTTCCGCCCGGAGCCGACGCGGTCGTCATGCAAGAGCAAGTGACCCGGCGGGGCGAGGCGATCGTCTTTGGCACGCGCCCCAGGGCGGGACTGAACGTCCGCCGGCAGGGGGAAGACCTGGCCCGAGGCGCGCTTGCGCTAGTCGCGGGCCAGCGAGTATCGGCGGGGTCGATCGCGCTCGCGGCGATGGCCGGGCACGCCGAGGTCGTCGTGGCGCGCCGGCCCGTCGTGACCATCCTGTGCACCGGAGACGAGCTTCGAGCTGCCGGGGAGGAGCGGCCACCCGGCACGATCCCCGAGTCGAACGCCGCGGCGATCGCTGCGCTGGCAAGGCAAGCTGGCGCCATCGTGCGGATCGCGCCGATCGCGCGCGACGAACCGGGGCAGACGCTGCAAGCGATCCAGGGCGCCCTCGACGGGACCGACGTGCTCGTGACGGTCGGCGGCGTGAGCGTCGGCGACCACGACGTCGTCCGACCCGCCCTCGAGAAGGCCGGGGTGACGCTCGAGTTCTGGCGGGTCGCCATCAAGCCAGGGAAGCCGCTCGCGGTCGGGACGAACGCACGCGCGCGGATCCTGGGGCTGCCGGGCAATCCGGCGAGCGCGCTGGTCACGTTCGCCCTCTTTGGTTCGCCGTTGCTCCGTGCCGCGCAGGGTGACGAGCGCCCCCTTCCCTCGGCCCTGCGCGTTCGGGTCGCAGGAGCGCGAGCTCGATCGACGGACCGACTCGAGCTCCTCCGTGCGTCGCTCGAGCGCGAGGGGGACGACCTGGTCGCCCGCCCGCACGACAACCAGTCGTCGGGCGCTGCGACGAGTCTCGCCCTCTCCGACGGTCTGGCGTTCGTTCCGCCGGGACCCGACCCGGTCGAGGCCGGGACGCGCGTGGACTTCGTGCGGTGGAGCGACGTGTGATCGCCGGCATCTTCGTCGGGGGCGCCGGGCGCCGCATGGGCGGAAGGGCCAAAGGGATGATGCGCGGGCCGGACGGGCGCACGCTCGTGGATCGCTGGGCGCGGACGCTCTTCGACGCGGGCGTGGGCGAGGTGACGCTCGTGGGGTCCCACAGCGCCTATGCCGACGTGGGGCTCGACGTCATCGACGACGAACCGCCGGGCGTCGGGCCGATGGGAGGCCTCGGTGCGTTGCTGCGTCGCGCGGGCAAGGGGCACGCCCTCGCGCTCGCGTGCGACATGCCGTTCGTTTCTCGCTCGCTGCTTGGACGACTCGTCCGCGCCCCGGACGCCGCGATCGTGGCCCCGCGCCGCGAGGGGGTGTGGGAGCCACTCTGCGCCCGCTACGACGCGCCGCGCGTCCTCGATGTCGTGCTCCGTCGCATCGCCGCCGGCGACTACGCGCTCTGGCGCGTCCTCGACGAGGCGGGGGCGGCCGAGTTGGAGCTGCTTGCGGGCGAGGAGGCGGAACTGCGCGATTGGGACACGCCGGAAGACGTCGAACGACCTTAGACCGGCCTGGGAATCGAATGCTCGTGGGCGTCGTCATCCGCCGCACAGCGCGCGTCTTCCCACCCCACCCAGTACGCGCCGTCCGGGCCGTGCTCGCGCTTCCAGATCGGCACGCGTTCCTTGACGCGATCGATGAGCGCGCGGCACGCCCTGTAGGCCTCTGCGCGGTGGGCCGCGCTCGCGGCGCACACGACGGCCACGTCGCCGACAGACAACGTCCCGGTGCGGTGGACCACCGCCAGGCGAACGCCGGAGATCTCGGCGGCGATCTCGCTGGCGATCCGTCCCATCTCGGCGACCGCCATCCCCTCGTACGCCTCGTACTCCAGCTTCACGACGGGCCGGCCCGCGCTGTGATCACGTACCGTCCCGAGGAAGACACAGACCGCGCCGGCCCCCGCGTGCTGAACGTGGGAGACCGCCTCGTCAATCGAGGGGGCTCCGCTCCGAAGCGCGACGAGCGGCGGCGTCACCCGCCACCTCGATCGGGCGGACGCTCGACGTCGCCGCTCTTGCCGCCGCTTTTCGCCTCGAGCCGAACGGCGTCGACGCTCGCCCATCGGTCCGCGCTCTTGATCATGTCGTAGACGGTCAGCGAGGCGACGGCCGCCGCCACCATCGCTTCCATCTCGACACCGGTGCGATCCAAGGCCTCGACCACCACCCGCACGCGCAGCTCTCCCCGCGCTGCATCGGCGTCGAAGTCGACCGACGCGCGCGTGGTCTGCACCGGATGGCAGAGCGGGATGAGCTCCGGCGTCCGTTTCACAGCGAGCAAGCCTGCCACGCGCGCCACGGCCAGCACGTCGCCCTTCGCGATTCCCCCCCCCACGACGAGCTCGACGACTTGGGGCGTCGTGCGAACGCGAGCCGTCGCCGCGGCCCGCCGCACGGTCGCTGGTTTGGCCCCCACGTCGACCATCCGGGCCTCGCCCCGAACCGTGAGGTGCGAGAGGACCGCGGAACCGACGATTTCGTCGTACGCTTTCGCCAGCTTTTCGGGCTTGCCGGCACACTTGGCGAGAGCGTATCGGTCAAGAGAGCGGAGCGACGCCCAACGCGAATCGTCTAGAGGACGTCCGGGCCCGAGGGCGGCCCGGACTGCGGATGGGACGTGCGCGTCGTCGGGCTCGGACAAGGAGGCCTGGAGAGTAGGGCGAGGGACGGCCTCGTCTACCAGGACGCCCGCGTCCGGAGTCACGCTATGAGCCGCGCCGGCGACGACGACCTGGCCACGACGCTCCACGCTCAGCGACAGCCACCCCTCGAGCGCGAGCTTTCGGCCCGAAGCGTCGAGCACGCGTCGGGCCGCGAGGGGAACGTAGCGCAGCTCCTCGTCTATCGCCTCGAACCGGTACACGATCCCTTCCCGCATCCGAGCCAGCCCACCGTAGGCTCGGAAACGAGCGGCGGCAAACGGCGTATTTGCTAGGGTACCCTGAATGGAGGCCGCCGCTCCCGAGCTCACGCCGCGCCGACGGGCGCTGCCGCTTGCCGCCCCCAGGCTGGCGCCGCGCACCGTGCGCATCTCGCTCACGGATCGGTGCGACCTCGCGTGCGTGTACTGCCGTCCGTCGCGAAACGACGGCTACTTCGAGCGGCGCCTGGATGACGACGCGTGGAAAGTGATGGTGCGCGGGCTCGTGCAGGCCGGCGTTCGACGGGTCCGGATCACGGGGGGCGAGCCGCTCTTGCATCCGCGGGTGGTCGAGCTCGTTGCGTTCGTCGCCTCGCTCGGGGTCGAAGACCTCGCCTTGACGACCAATGCGACCCGTCTTGCCGGTCTCGCCCGCCCGCTGCGGGACGCTGGCCTGTCGAGGCTCACGGTGTCTCTCGATTCGCTCGTCCCCGAGCGGTTCTGGCGCATCACGCGCGGAGGCCGCCTGGACCGGGTACTCGAAGGGGTTGACGCCGGACTCGCCGCAGGCTTCGACGAGTTGAAGACGAACACCGTGGTCTTGCGGGCCGAGAACGACGACGAGCTCGAGAACATCGTCACGTGGGCTTGGGCACGCGGAATCGTGCCGCGCTTCATCGAGCTCATGCGCATCGGCGAAGGCGCGAACCTGCCGGCGGACAAGCTCGTCGACGCTCAGGCGATGCGCGCGCGGCTCGCGCACCTGCTCGATGCGGGCGAAGGCGAGCGAGATCCAAATCGCGGCCCGGCGAAATACGTCTCGGCCCGCGAGGACCCGCGGCTTCGGGTGGGCTTCATCACGGGGACGACGGACACCTACTGCGACTCGTGCGATCGCCTGCGCGTTGCTTCCGACGGCACGTTGCGTCCTTGCCTCGCGACGAACGACGGGGTCGCGGCGATGTCGCTGGCGGAGGCAGGGGACGTAGGGGGTTTGGTCCGGGCGATCGCGCAGGCGTGGGAAATGAAGCCCGACGGCGCGACGTGGAAGGGATGCACCGAGGTGACGGCGGCGGATGTGTCGATGCGCGCCATCGGGGGCTGAGCGGGCGCCGGCGTTGCCGACGACGGGTCCCCTTTGATCGCGGCGGAAGACCACTACGCGATCCGGGACGGGACGAGGGCCGACTTGGCCGCCATCCCGGATGTCCAGCGCGCCGCGGCAGCCCGCTATCGAGATTTCGGGATGCCGGAGGTCGCCGATGGTCCCGTTGTCGACGAGGAGCTTCTGTGGCGGTTCCTGGGCGAGGGCTCGCTCTTCGTCGTGACCCGCGACGCGGTCGCCGTGGGCTTCGTCGCATGCGCGCCTCTCGATCGCGCGGCGCATGTGGCCGAGATCCACGTCGCACCCGAGCACGCGCGGCGGGGGCTCGGCGCCCGCTTGCTCGAGCGACTCGACGCGTGGGCTGCGGCGCGGGACATGGGTCGCCTCACGCTCACGACCTACCGGGAGGTTCCGTACAACGCGCCTTACTACCGCCGACTCGGCTTCCGTGAGACCTCCGCCGCCGCGCTCGGCCCGGAGCACGTCGCGATGTGGAAGGCCCAGGGGGAGATGGGCCTCGACCTCTCGAAGCGCCTGCTCATGGATCGGCCCACCGCCACGTTGCGCGATCGATAGCCCAGGCCGACGCGGCCATAGACCATGTCAAGGGACAGTCCCTGGCTGGCCGGGACGCCGAGACGCGCAGCTGGCCACGGCCAAAGGGCCAATCCGAGCGAGGCGCGATGTCGGTCCGGGACGTGCTAGGCGGGCCGGTAGACCCGGAGCCGAGGGGCGCGCACCTCGGGTGTCCTCCAGGTCGCGGATGTAGGGTTCGCCATTGGGACCGAGGAAGGTGCGGCGAGCGTTCCTCTATCGCCCCACGATTGCCCGCGTAACAAAAGATCCACGGCCCGTACGGCGTGGGT
>DATGJA010000491.1:0-4371 GCA_035295445.1 Polyangiaceae bacterium
TGTTTCCGCCCACCACGATGCGCCGAGAGGGGGCGGCCCTCGTCACGTCGAACCCGGCCCTCATGATGACGCGAATGCCCCTCGTCACGCGGCCGGTGTACCTCCCGGAGCAAGACGTCCGCACCATCGCCAACTACGACGAGAAGCTGACGGTGATCGCCGCGCGCTACATCGATCACGACGTTCGCGCGGTCGCTGGGACGACGTGCTGGTTCACCCTCCTCTTCGACAAGGTCCTCGCGGCAGCTCGCGCGCGCGGGCGGCGGGCGCGGAGCGTCTCGGACGTCTGGCCGAACCTGCGCGTGCTCTTCGGCGGCGGGGTCGCCGCGACGCCGTACCTTCCGGTCATCCGCGAGCTGGTCGGCCGGAGCGACGTCACGCTCGTCGACACGTACAACGCCACGGAGGGCGGCGTGTACGCGGCGTCCGACTTCCGGGGCGAGCCCGGCCTGCTGATGCTCCCCCACCGCGGGACGTTCTTCGAGTTCGTGCCGCTGGAGGAACGCGGCCGCGAGTCGCCCGCGCGGGTCCCCCTGTGGGCGGTCGAGAAGGATCGGCTCTACGCGATCGTCGTCACCACGGTGTCGGGCCTCTATGCCTACGAGCTCGGCGACATCGTCCGCTTCGCCTCGATCGATCCGCTGCGCATCGAGTTCGCGGGCCGCCTGTCCGGGTGCCTCTCGGTCACCCAAGAGCTCACGACCCACGTCGAGATCGAGCGGGCGGTCGCCGACGCGACGCTCGCGACGTCGTCGACGACGCTCGACTTCGGAGCGGCAGCCGACGTGGCCGTCGACGGTACGGCCAAGTCGCGCTACGTCCTCTTCGTCGAGTTTCAGCCGGGCGGAGCCCCGGCGGACCTGGCGGCCTTCGGCCGCGCGTTCGACGAGGGCCTCTGCAAGCAGAACCGGGTCTACCGCGAGCACCGCCAGGGTGAGGTCGCCCTCGTGCCTCCGCGCGTCGTTCCACTCGTGGAGGGTGGCGCGCGCCGATTCCTGGAACAGGTCACGGCGGGGAACGTCCAAGGAAAATTCCCACGCATCATCGATGACACGAAGAAGAAACTGCTCTTGGAGCACGCGGCCCCGTCCGGCCGCTAGCTACCCGGGCATCGCCACACCGAGGCAAGGCTGTCATGAACCGGATCGGGGTCGCCATCGTAGGAGTCAACGGAGCTGTCGCGTCGACCGTCATCGCCGGGGTCGAGCTGATGAAGCGTGGCCTGGCCCCCCGCATCGGAATGGTGACGGAGAAGTGCGACGCGCGCATCGCGGAGTCGATCCACGATCTGCTCGATCTCGCGCCCCTCGAGGGGCTCGTCTTCGGTGGGTGGGACCTGCAGTTCGCCAACGTGTACGAGGGGGCGTTGCACCATGGCGTCCTTCCCCGCCACATTCTCGAGAGCGTTCGCGCGGAGCTCGAGCGCATTCGACCCTGGCCGGCGGTGTTCGCCAAGTCGTACGTCGAGAAGCTCAAGGGCGACAACGTCGTCACCGCGTCCGGACACCGCGAGCAGATCGCGCTCCTCGAGCGGGATCTCGAGAACTTCCGCAGGGCGCATGGCGTCGAGCGGCTGGTCATGGTCAACCTGGCGTCCACCGAGGGGTTCCTCGAAGTGCAGCCGGTTCACCGCGATCTGCGGGCGTTCGAGGCGGGGCTCGACGCGAGTGACCCCGCAATCACCCCGGCGATGCGCTACTTCTACGTGGCGAACCGCCTGCAGATCCCGTACTGCAACTTCGCGCCGAGCCTGACGAACGTACCGGCGCTCGAGCAGCACGCGATCGAGCTCGGAAACCCGTACGCGGGGATGGACGGCAAGACGGGGCAGACGCTGCTCAAGACCGCGCTTGCGTCGATGTTCCGGGCGCGACGGCTCCTCATCGACGGCTGGTACTCCACGAACTTCCTCGGAAACAGCGACGGCCTCGTCCTCGACGCGCCGGCGTCGAACAAGACCAAGGTGATGAGCAAGTCGGCGGTGCTCGATTCGATCGTGGGCTACCACGTCGAGAACCACCAAGTGCATATCCACTACTACAAGCCTCGGGGCGACTCGAAGGAAGCCTGGGACAACATCGACATCGTGGGTTTTGCCGGCGTGCCGATGCAGATCAAGGTGAACTTCCTCTGCCAGGACTCGGCGCTGGCGGCGCCGCTGGTCATCGATCTCGTGAGGCTCCTCGACGTCGCGAAGCGCACCGGCGAGCGCGGGATCCAGCGCCAGCTCTCGATGTTCTTCAAGTCGCCGTACCACGCGCCGGGGGAGACGCCGGTGCACGATCTCTTCAAGCAGGAGAAGCTCCTCCTCGACTGGGCCCGGAGCCACGCGATGCCCAGGGCCACGCACACCAACGGCGCGAAGTCGCACGTGGAGCCCACGCCGTGACCATCGCCCTCTTCGGAGGGACGCCCGTACTCGCCAAAGAGTCGCACCGCGTCTGGCCGATCGTCACGGAGGCGGAGCGTCGTGCTGTGGCGCGAGTGCTCGACCGCGGGGTCCTCTCTGGCCCCTTTGCGCCCGAGGCGACGGCTCTCGAGGCGGAGTTCGCGCGCTTCGTGGGCGCCAAGCACTGCCTGCTCACGCACTGTGGGACGAGCGCGCTCGCCGTCGCCCTCGCTGCCGCCGGGGTCCGGGCGGGAGACGAGGTGATCGTCCCCGCGTACAGCTTCGTGGCGACGCCGCTGGCCGTCGCGCAGATCGGGGCCGTTCCGGTGTTCGCCGACGTGGACGCCACCACCGGGTGCCTCGATCCGGTCGCCGCCTCCGCCGCGGTCACCCCACGCACGCGCGCAATCATGCCGGTCCACGTCCACGGCTGCCCTGCCGACATGAATGCGTTGCTCGACGTCGCCCGGAGCCGGGATCTCTGCGTCGTGGAGGACGCGGCGCAAGCCCACGGCGCGCGCTTCGAGGGAAGGACGGTCGGCGCCATCGGCGCCGCGGGCGGCTTCTCGATGCAGTCGAGCAAGAATCTCCCCGCGGGCGAGGGAGGCTTGCTCGTCACGAACGACGACGCGCTCGCCGAAGAGGCCAACTCGATCCGCAACTTCGGCCAGGACCTCCAGCTGTCCGAGGCGGCCCTCTACGACGCGACGCGACCTCTCGACGGCGGCCGCGCGCTCGATTCGAGGCGGATGGGGTCGATGTTCCGCGGAAGCGAGATGATGGCCGCCTTCGCGCGCGCCCAGCTGGCGGAGTTGCCCGAGAGGACCGAGCGGTGCCAGAGGAACGCGGAGCGGCTGGCGGCGGCCCTCTCGCAGCTGCCCGGCGTGACCCCCCCGGCGACGCCGGACGGGCGAACGTCGGTGCATCACAAGTATCGCGTTCATCTCGATCCGGCGGTCGCCGGGCTGTCGGCGACGCCGGAGCAGGTCCGCGACGCGATGATGATGGCGCTGCGCGCGGAGGGGCTCGAGGTCGTCCTCTGGCAAACGGCGCCCCTGCCGGCGCAGACGCTCTTTCGGCGCCGGGACGAGTCGGGCGGCTTTCCGGCGGCTCGCCGGGAGGGCACCGACCTCGCGTCGAACTACGATCCGTCGCGCTACCCCCGAACCGACGCGCTGCTCAAAGGCTCGTTGGTCCTCTTTTCTCAGTCCTGTCCGCTCATCGCGCAACCCGACGAGGTCGTCGACAGGTACGCCGAGGCGTTCGAGCGCGTCTGGCTGGAGCGAGGCGCCGTGGTCGCCTGGGCGGCGCGGCGCCCGTCGTGACGGGTCGGCGCACCCGCCTCATCGCACGCTTCGCGCTGGCCGCGGGAGGGCTCGCGCTCCTGGCGATCCTGGTGCGCGGCGTCGGCGTGGGTCGCGTCGCGTCGGTGCTCCGGCAAGCCGGGTCTCTCCTGCCGATCATCGTCGCCCTCGAAGTGGCGCAGCTGTCGAGCGACTTCGTGGCGCTGCGTTCCCTGCTGCGAGATCGGGGCGTGCGCCTGCCGGGCGCCGCGTGGGTGCGGTCGTCGGCGATCGCCTACGCCATGATGATCTTGCTTCCCGCGGGGCGAGCGGCCGGGGAGGTCGCCCGGGGAGCGCTCGTCGCGCGTGACGCGGGGGCCGCGGTGGCGGCGCGCGCGAGTACCGAGCTGCAGTCCTCATACGTCTTTGCCAACGGCATCGCATCGGCGGTCGCCGCCGCGACGGTGGGCTACGAGATGGGATCCGGCGCGCCGCTGGCGCTGCTCCTCGCGGTCAACGCGTCCGCGATGTTCGCCTTGTCCTTCGCCCTGCTCCTGGCGCTCCGCGACGCGCGCGTCGGCCGTTGGCTGCATCGGCAGCTGACCCGCCTGGGGGTGCTGCGCGCCTCGGCCGCCCCCTCGGGCAACCCGGCCGTGAGGCCCGTCGGCGAGAACCCGCTCGCCGCGCGCGTCCCGTGGC
>DATGJA010000492.1:0-2284 GCA_035295445.1 Polyangiaceae bacterium
GCGCGGCAACGCTTCGGAGTCGGCCGCGCGGGACGGCGGAGTCTCGCGCGCGCCGGGCGTTGCCGACGCGAACGACCCGGACGTCGTCGAGGTCTCGAGCGCCGGAACCTTCAGCGTCGGGTCGGCGTCGCCCTGCGCGACGTGAATCGACAGTTCCCACGGCGCCTTGCCGGGCGCCGTCGCACGAAGGACGTGGTCGCCCGGATCGACGGGGAGCGCCGTTCGGTACGCGGCAGGACCGATCGGCTGGTCATCGAGCGTCACGGCCGCGTCGGACTTTGCGTCGGCGTCGATGACGACGTGCAAGAGCTTCGGCTCGAGCCCAGCGGCGTGCTCCCGCGCCACCCTCGCACGGTCGGACTGCCCGGCGCGCTCCGCCAGACTCCCAGCCTGTAGGTACTCTGCCCACGCGCTGGCGGTGCGTCCGCTCTTCTCGTGGCAAAGAGCGAGGTTCATCAAGGTCCCGAGCTTGGGGTCGATGCGATGGCTCTCCGCGAACTTCGCGCACGCGGCCGGAAGGTCCCCTTGTGCCATGAGCGAGCGTCCACTGCGGAAAAGCGCCTCCGCCACGGTGCCCGTGTTCTCCTGCGCGCCAGCGACGGAGCTGGTGGCGAAGACGACGCACATGAAGGGCAGGCGGACTGCCGCTCGCACCCTTCGCGAACAGCACCCGTCGCTGCGGCGCCCCCGGAGCATGGAGGCAGTGTCCCACGCAGGAGACGCCGGGACAATTGCGTCAATTAAGCCGGACACGTACGCTGACAGAGAATGGGGGAATCTGTCGCCCAATCACCTCGCACCGTCGGACGTTATACGATTTTCGACGAGATTGCTTCGGGGGGAATGGCGACCGTCTATATCGGGCGCCTGACCGGCTCCGGCGGATTTGCGCGCACGGTCGCCATCAAACAGCTCCATCCCCAGTTCGCGAAGGACCCCGAGTTCGTATCGATGTTCCTGGACGAGGCGCGCCTTGCCGCGCGCATTCGACATCCGAACGTCGTGCCGACGCTCGATGTCGTCGCCTCGAGGGGCGAGGTCTTTCTCGTCATGGAGTACGTCCAGGGCGAGTCGCTGAGTCGCCTGGCCCGTGCGCTGAGCCGGCGCGGAGAGCGCGTGCCGCTCCCGGTCCTGCTCCGGGTGATGGCCGACGTACTCCAAGGACTGCACGCGGCGCACGAGGCTCGCGACGAGCGCGGCGCGCCCCTCAACGTCGTCCACCGCGACGTCACCCCCCAAAACATCCTCGTGGGCATCGACGGCGTCGCCCGACTGCTGGACTTCGGCGTGGCCAAGGCGAGCGGGCGCGTGCAGACGACCCGAGAAGGTCAGATCAAAGGCAAGCTCGCGTACATGGCCCCGGAGCAGCTCATGGGATTCGGGGTCACGCGCGAGACCGACATCTACGCCTCGGCGGTCGTCCTCTGGGAGATGCTGACGGGCGAGCGGCTCTTCGGCGGCGGCAGCGAGGTGGACGTCATGGCGAGGGTCTTGGGTCGTCAGATCCAGCCGCCGAGCAGCGTGGTGCCGCAACTGCCGAAGGCGCTCGACGACCTCGTCATGCGCGGCTTGGCGGGTACGGTCGGCGATCGGTTTGCGTCCGCGCGGGAGATGTGCGTTGCGCTGAGCCAGTGCGCGCTCGGCGAAGCCCCGGCCGTCGCCGTGGGCGAGTGGGTGGAGAAGCTCGCCGCGGAGGCGCTCGCGGAGCGGAGCGCGAAGATCGCCGCGATCGAAACGAGCACGGACGTGCGCGTGCCGGCGCGGGACTCGGTCCGCCTCGCGCTGGCATCCCGCCCCCCGCCCTCGAAGATCGAAGGGCGGACCGTGCGCCCCCCGACGGAAGAGCACTCGAACACGACGGAGGCCGCGTCCGATCCCGTCGGCATGACTTTGACTACCGGAGTGATTCGTCGGCGCGCGCGGTTGCGCATGTGGGGGGCTACGACGGCCGCCGGCGCATTGGTCCTCGCGGCGGTCCTGGCCTTCGCGCTGTCCGGCCGTCGGGCCTCCGAGCGCACCAGCGCGGTGGTGCCGCCCCTCCCGACGGCTGCCGCTGCGCAGATCGCGTCCACGGCCCTCGTCCCCCCTTCCCTCGGGGCGGCTCCGGATCCGGCCACGGCGGAGCCGGCGCCGTCCGTGCCGACCCCGCTCGGTGGCGTGACGTCCGCAAGGCGGGTGGACTCGCCGCCCGCTCGGCGCGCCCAAGGGGCACCTGCGCCACGCCCTGCCGGAGCGAGCACCACGTCGCGGTCGCGACCCATGGCCGAGGACACCGTGTTCGGTT
>DATGJA010000493.1:0-3528 GCA_035295445.1 Polyangiaceae bacterium
ACTCGACCAGCTGCGCGTCCTCTTCGACACCAACGTGCTCGGAATGCTCGCGGTCACCCAGGCCGTCTTTCCCGGGATGGCCGACCGCCGCGGCGGACGCATCATCAACATGGGGAGCGCCGTCGGGCTCGTCCCCGTGCCCTTTCTCGCGAGCTATTGCGCCTCCAAGAGCGCCGTCCACATCGTGTCGCAAGGCCTGCGACTCGAGGCCAAGCCGTTCGGGATCGACGTCGTCGTCGTACAGGCAGGCGGCGTGCAGTCGAACATCGCCGAGGCCGGCCTGCGGGACATCGAGCGCTTCAAGTCGCCGGATTCGCGGTATCGCCCGTACTACGACGGCATCCGCAAGTGCACCGAGGCCTCCCAGGACGACGCCACGCCCGCCGACGAGTTCGCGCGCGACCTCGTCGCCCGCGCCTTTGCGACCCCGGCGCCCCGCACCGTCCGCCTCGGCACCGGCGTCAACTTCCTGCTCAAGGTCGCGAACATGCCGGAGGAGCAGCGCGACGCCGTCTTCTCCGGAAGCTACGGCCTCGACTCGTCGGCGCCGTGAGTCTCGTTCGTCGGAGCGAGGATCGCGCGCGCATGGATCGCATCGAGTCGGTTCCCCTCGGCCTGCGGTGGATCGACGACGCGTTCGCGGTGTCGCCCGTCGCGGGCGGCTTCGGGACCGTCCTGGCCGACATGACCAACGCAAAGGCGGCCTTGCGGATCATGCGAGGCGCCAGGATTCCCGCGACCATGGCGCACCTCATCCTCAGGGCGTGCGCGATCGTCCTGTCCCGCAACCCGAACTTTCACCAGATGGTGTGCAACTACAAGCGCCTCACGCCGGGCCGCGTCGACATCGGTCTTTCGCTCGCCGGAGAGACCACGTACGCCCCGGTGGTCGTGATCGGAGAGGCCGACCGGCTCCCCCTCTTGGACCTCGTTCCGGCGGTCATCTCCGCCGTCGACGCGGCCATGGAGAAGGAGAAGGTCGATCTCGCCAACATGCGCAAGTATCTCTGGCTCATCCCGTTTGGGTTTCTTCGCCGCTTCTTCATTCGCCTGATGAACCGGTCGCTCTGGTTTCGCCGGCGGATCGCCGGGACGTTCCAGGTCTCGCTCGTACCGTCGTGCGACACCGTCGTGCCGCTCATGTTCTACACGGGCGCTGTGCTGGCGGCGGGCAGCCTCCGTGATCGCGTCGTCGCCATCGACGGCAAGCCGGCGGTCCGCCCCACGATGTGGCTGACGCTCGCGGCCGACCACATCTCGCTCGACGGGGCGCGGGCGGGCGAGTTGATCGAGGCGATCAGGATCCTGCTCGAGGGCGACGAGCTCGTTCGCGAGGCGCGGGAGGCCGTGGCGGCCAAGCAAGCCGCCGGGCTGCCGGCCGGAACGCCCGACGGCGAAGAACGCGCGCCCCGGTGAAGGCGTGGCACGAGAGGGGTACGCTTCGCGGGTGACCGCCCGCCGTTGGCCTCGCGTCGCCGCGGCGTTCGCCGCGGCCGGCGCTTCCGGTCCGTCGGAGGATTCGACCACGACGACCCTCGCCGGCGTGACCGTCTCCGAGGCGGCCGGCAACCGCGCCCTCGTCGACCTCTGGCTGCAGGGATGCGGCTTTCCCCCGTAGCCCGCTTGCCGAACTCTTCGTGTGGTGAGCCAAGAGTCGCACCTCTTCTGGGATCTTGACCGGGAGGGATCCCACTCGAGCCGCGTCTTCCCGGGGACGCTCTGGGCCCTGAGCGTCAGGAACGCGGCCGTCAAGCGGTCAGGCCGCCTCGGTTCGCTCTCGATCGCGGTCGTCCCGTCGACGATCGGCTCGGTCTCGAACATGACGGCGTCCGTCTCGCCGACCCTGCGGGTCCCTGGGCGCTACGGACGCGGTCGTCGAGCGAACGGACCGCCTCGGTTCGCTCTCGATCGCGGTCGTCACGCCGACGATCGGCTCGGTCTCGAACACGAGGGCGTCCGTCTCGCCGACCCTGCGGTCCCTGAGCGCTACGGACGCCGTCGTCGAGCGAACGGAACGCCTCGTTTCGCTCTCGACGGCGGTCGTCCCGTCGACGATCGGCTCGGTCTCGAATACGAGGGCGTCCGTCTCGCCGACCCTGCGGGTCCCTGAGCGCTACGGACGCGGTCGTCGAGCGAACGGACCGCCTCGTTTCGCTCTCGACCGCGGTCGTCACGCCGACGACCGGCTCGGTCTCGAATACGAGGGCGTCCGTCTCGCCGACCCTGCGGGCCCCTGAGCGCTACGGACGCGGTCGTCGAGCGAGCGGACCGCCTCGTTTCGCTCTCGACCGCGGTCGTCACGCCGACGACCGGCTCGGTCTCCCCCTCTCCCCCTACGGGTAGCCCGTCAGGGTCGAGTTGGTAATGCTGATGCTCTTGCAGTTCGTGCCGACGGTGCTGCCGGCGCTCTTGATGGTCCCGGTCGACACGTTGGTCCAGTGGCCGCCGCTGTCGTTGGTCATCGTCGTGTCGGCGATGGTCAGGGTGCCCGCCATGTTGTTGCTCGTGAAGAAGAGACCCCCGCCGAAGCCCCCCGTGCCCGCGGCGTTCTGCTCGATGTCGTCGCCGCACAGGAGCACGTTGACCGAGTTGCCATCGCTGTAGACGGCGCCGCCGTTGCCGCCCGAGCCGATCTCGTTCTGGCCGTTGTTCATGGCGGAGCACTTCGACGGGTCGTTGTTGTTCGCGCCGTTTCCGGTGGCCGTGTTGTTCGTGATGAGGGTGTCGTAGATGTCCTCTTCGCAGAAGAGACCTCCGATGGCGCCTCCGTTCGCCGCTTTGTTGTTGGTAAAAGTGCTGTTCGCGATGACCATGCCGTGCTTGCTCCCCTGCACGTAGATCGCGCCCCCGCCGGTGTCCGGGCCGAGCAGGGCGGCTTGGTTGTTCGAGAAGACGCAGTCGACGACCGTGAGGTTGCCGTCGCGCATGTACACGGCACCGCCTTGACCGTCGTCGAAGCCCTGCGAGCACGGCGCCGGCGCGGTGGGGATCGCCTGCTTGGGCGTCGTCTTCGCGTTGACGAGCGCCAGGTGCTGGAGCGTCAGACGGTTCTCGTTATTTTGCCAGTTGGCGCTGTTGAAGCTCAAGATCTGCACGGCGCCGCCCCCGTCGAGCGTGACGAGATTGCCGCCGTCGATGACCGTGTTGAGCGTGGTCGGAACGTTCAGCGTGGTGGTGACGGCGATCGTGACGGGCGCGCTGCCGCAGTCGAACGTGATGACGCCGCCCTTGGTCACGGCCGCTTGCAGCGCGCCGAACGTGCAGCTCGCGGCGGTGCCCGTGCCCACGACCGTCGTCGGGTGCGAGGTGTCGGCGGCCTGACCGTTGGCGGGGATCGGCATGCTGCACGTTCCGTTCGGGTTGCCGCCGTGGAAGGTGCCGCCGTCGCCGACGCCGCCGGACGAGCCCGTGCCCGTGCCCGTGCCCGCGCCCGCGCCCGCGCCCGCGCCCGCGCCCGCGCCCGCGCCCGCGCCCGAGCTCGCGCCCGCGCCCGCCCCCGCGCTCGCGCCCGCGCCCGCGCCCGCCCCC
>DATGJA010000494.1:0-4742 GCA_035295445.1 Polyangiaceae bacterium
ACGAGACGTACGACAATCGCTACAACCTCTCGGCGAGCGACCTGCCGGACGCCGGGGCCCTCCGTGCCAACGGCATCCGCCGCGTGATCTACGTCGTCGACGACGCCGCCGAGACCCGGCGCGAGGAGGACGATCTACACACGGCGTTCGTCGCGTGGGACGCGGCGGGAATCGGCATCTCGCTCATGGACCTGGGGATGCTCGCGGGACCGGCGCCGGACGGCTGGGACGCCTTGTGCGCCTCGCGGGTCCTCGACGTCGAGCCCCGCGTCACGATCTTCAGCGGACCGTCGTTCTACGTCCGGGCCAGGGGCGGCTTCGGCGGCGAGCACGCTCGCCCCTCGGGCGTTGGCGTGAGCCTCGGAAACTGGGGAGGCGCGTGGGGTGCGAGGGGCGGCGGGGGCTAACTCGGGGCCGCCGCTGCCTCCGAAGCGCTACGGTCCGAATTGCATTCCGAGGAACGGGCCGAGAAAGATCTGCGAGCCGCTCGCGAAGTGATATTGCGGGGTCGGGATCTGCGCGGGGGTACTGTTCCTGGCGAGAAGGAAGTTGTGCTGGACCGACGGGGGGGACGCGTTGTTCCCCCACACGCTCGCGTTATCCGCCCACACCTCGAGGCCGAGCGCGATCGCGACGGTCTGTGAAACCCGCAGTTGCGCGGCACCCTCGAGCGTGATGGCCGGCGATGAGTACGCGAGGGAATCGGGCACGTACGTGTTCTTGCGCCCCGACCCGTCCGTCGCCGTCGCGTCGCGCTTCATGATCATCTCTTTGTAGGCGAAGCCGAGGCCCCCCGCGAACGTCCCGCGGATCGGTCCCGTCTGGAAGGACGCGCGCACGCGCAGCGCCGCGAGGCCGCCGAAGCGCGCGAACGTGAACTTCTCGTCGCGCGCCGGAGTGGAGATGGGCAGCGCCGTCGAGGACGAGGGCGCATTCCCGCTGAAGTGCGCCGTCTGCTGCACCGTGTCCCCCGACCCGCCGAGAAGGAGCTCGAACCCCACGGGGTTCCACGTCCAGCCGACGTAGCCGAAGGCGCCGCCGCCTAGGGGATTGGGGGTCTGGCACGACGTCGCGCCCAGAGTGGCGCACCCCGTTTCGAGCTCCGTCCCTTGCCCTCCGACGCCGAAGAGCCCCGTCAGACCGAGGCCGCCGTAGATCCCTTCGAAGGCGCGCTCCGCCGTGCCGGAAGTGACCTGCGCCGCGACCGGCGTGAGGGTCACCGTCTCGGCGGCCGTCTCGTGAGGAGCCAGGGTGAACGTCTTGTCGAACCGCTCGTATCCTTCGCGCGTCACGGCGACCGTGTGTTGCCCTGGGCTGACGTCCGCGGCGAACGCCCCCTCGGCCTTGACGGCACCGTCAACGTAGATAACCCCTTTGCCATCGCTCGTCCGGACCTGAAGATGTGCGGCCGTCTCCGCGACCACGAGGCTAACGGTGGTCCGGTCGCCTGCGTTCAACGTGATCTTTTGCGGGAGCGCGTTCGCCGTCGAGCTGCGACCCGCGATCTCGTGTGCTCCAGCGGGCAGGTCCCCTTCCCAGGGCGTCCCGCCGACGTCCACGCCGTCCACCATGACGCGGAGCGGTTCGGTGGCCTGCACGCTCACGTGACCGGCCGTCGCCTCGCGCGCCATCGTCGCATCGACCACCGCCTTGCCGTCGGCGGTCACCTCAGCCCGGTTGGCAAACGTTACGAACCCGGGCTTCGTGATCTTGACGTCGTGCGTGCCGACCGGCACCCGCACGAGGGCGGGCACGGGCGACGTCCCGAGCGACTGCGTGTCCACGTCGACCTGCGCGCCCGTCTCGTTCACCCGCACGGACAGCCATCCGGTCTTGCCGGCGAGTTCTTTGAGTCGCGCCGCGACGAGCCCCTTTTCGCCCCCAGATAGCTTGGCCCCGTAGTCGCGCTGCGCCTCGTCGTAGGCCTCGTACGCCTCCCCCAGGCGGCCGAGTTGGTAGAGCGCGTTGGCGGCGCCGAGCTGGGCCTGCGGGGACGGGGTTGCGCGCGCCGCGGCCTGATAGCGCGCCAGGGCCCCCGCCCAATCTTTTGCCTTGGCCGCCTTGTCGGCGGCCCCGAGCTCCGCCTTGTCCGACGCTGTGACCGCCGGTGGCGGCGGCGGCGGTTGCTGCGCCGCCACGGGCACGGGGGCGACCGCCAATGCGATCGCAAGAGCATGCGCGAAGAACCAACGGAGCCGGGAGCCCAAGAGGAGCTCTTTAGGCTAGGGAACTCTCGCCAAAGCCGTCAATGAGATCCTTTCGAGCGCTTTTCACCCGCAAGGACCCCGCGTTGAGCGTTCCGAAGGAACGCAAAGCGCGCTCGGGGGATCGACGTAGTCCACCGTTTCCCCTCGAAAGGTACGAAGCGTCGTTCGAGCCTCGGCGCCGCCGCCCTGCGGTCGCCGCACGACATAGTCCGGGCCAAGGGGGACCTTGCCCCTACCCCCCGGCGTGTCGCAGACGAACTTGGGCAGCGCGATCCCCGACAAATGGCCCTGAAGATGGGCCATGAGCTCGACGCCGCGAGCGAGAGGCGTGCGCAGGTGCCCGGTACCCCGGACCGGGTCGGCTTGCAAGAGGTAGTAAGGACGAACGCGGGCGCGAACGAGACCACGAAAAAGCGCCTCGAGGACCGACGCGTCGTCGTTAATCCCAGCCAAGAGCACCGTCTGGTTATTCACGGGGAACCCGGCGTCGACGAGCTTTTCGCACGCGGCCACGGCCTCCGGCGAAAGCTCCCTGGGGTGGTTGAAGTGCGTCATCACCCAAAGGGGGTGGTAGGGCCGCAGCGCGCGCACGAGCTCCGCGGTGATGCGCATCGGCAGAGTCACGGGCACGCGCGTCGCCAGGCGAATCGTCTCGACGCTCTCGACCGCGCGAACGGCCGCCACGACGCGGGTCAGGCGCTCGGTCGCCATAGCCAGCGGGTCACCCCCGCTCACGATGACGTCGCGCACCTCGGGATGGGCCCTCAGCCACGCGAGCGCCGGCGAGAGCGCGTCCAGCGCCACGGCGCCCTCACCCCCGCCGACTATGCGGGAGCGCGTGCAAAAGCGGCAGTACACCGCGCAGCGGTCCGTCGCGAGCAGGAGCACCCGGTCGGGGTAACGCTGCACGAGGTGGGGGGCGACCTCGTGCGCCACTTCGCCTAGCGGGTCGGCCAAGTCCCCTGCCACCTCGACGTCCTCCAGCGCGTCGGGGACGCACTGGCGGCGAATCGGGCACGCGGGATCCGTCCGGTCGACCAGCGACAGATAGTACGGGGTGATGCGCAAAGGTAACCCCACGCGCTCGGCGCGCCGTGCGCCCTCGAGCTCGCGGGGTGTGAGCGGCAGCGCCGACGTCAGCGCGTCGACGGTGCCGACCGCGTTCCGGAGCTGCCACGCCCAATCGTCCCACCCCGAGGCGCGTCCAACGAGCCGGGATGCGTCGATCATGGCGCCGCGGTGCCGGCGGCCAGGTCGACCCGGACCTGCCCGAGGGCGGCCGGGTCGACTTGGACGGGGTACTTCTTGCGAAGCTCGTCTAGGAGCGCCCCCTCGCGGGCAGCGATTGCCTCTTGTGCCAGCTTGACTCGGATGGTCCGCTCGGCGTCCTCGAACGTGCGTTCGCGCGCCTCGCTACGGCTCGTGAGCTTGACGACGTAGTACTTGAGGCCCCCCTTTACGACGCGCGGCAGAACGTCGCCGACCTTGGCAATCTCGAAGGCCGCCGCGCGCACCTCGTCGGGAACACGCACGTTCACCCCTCGCGCGCCGGCCCCGAGGGCGGCCGTCGAGGCGGCGGGAGCACCCGGCGGCGTGATGAACCCGAGGTCGCCCGCCAGATCGACGGGGGGCTGCGGGGTTGCCTCCGGCTCGGTCGACTTGGCCCGGACGAGCTCACCCCACTGCGCGGCGGTCGCGCGGCCTGCTGCGTCGAGCACGCCCGCAGCGACCGCTTCGCTGGCTGTGACGACGGCGGAGATCCGCCGGCGCTCGGGGTCGCGGAAATCCTCTCGGTGCGCGTCGTAGTAGGCGCGCACGTCGGTGGCGGGTATGTCCGCAGGCGCCGGCGCCCCGGCCCGCGCCCGCCGAAGCATCGCGTCGCGAAGGACCTCGCGGATCTCCTGCTGCGTGAGGGGCTCCTTGTCGTACCCCTTGGCGCGAGCCTCGTCGGCCAGGAGCATCACGTCGATCATCTCGCCGAGGAGCTCGCGGCGGCGCTCTGGCGCCGCGTACCGCATCCGGTCGAACTGGTCCATGTGCTCGAGCGCGGCGAGGTAGTCGCCCAGCGTGATCGAGCGGTCTCCCACGCGCGCCAGCACCTCGCTCGACGCATCGGGCGTGGACGGGGTCGAGCCGACGTCGCCACCGGACGAGGACGGCGTCTTGCATCCCGCACCGAGCGCCAACCCCAGCGCCAGGACGCGCGCGCAGGGTCCCGGAGCAGCCCGCATGTGCCTCGGATTTACTACGGGAGCCCGGTCCGCGCCACGGCCGGGCACGTGTTAGAGCAAGTGACATATGGGCGGGCACCCGAAGACGCACGAGCCGACCGAACACGGCGCGCCGGCCGTGGAGCCGCCCCCGATGGCGCAGGCTCCGCCTCGGCTGGCGCTCGTCGCCACGTGGGGTCGTTGGGGGGCCGGGATCGGCGCGCTCGCGGTCGGCCTGGGCGCCACGATCGAGGGGTATCACGAGTGGACGCACTCGCGGCGGCCGCTGGCGTACTTCGCCGAGCTTGCGCTGCTCGTGTTGGCT
>DATGJA010000495.1:0-11125 GCA_035295445.1 Polyangiaceae bacterium
AGGGGGTGTCCGGGGTGTCCCTCGTCCGAACTCTCGCTTCGCTCGAGCATGCGGATTACGGGGAGGTGTCCCTAGTCCGAACTCTCGCTTCGCTCGAGCATGCGGACTACGGAGCGGTCGCCTCGACGGTCGGTGGCGGCACGGGCGCGTCCACGGGCGGCGTGGGCTCTTTGGCCTCCGATGCTTCGCACGAGCGCTCGAGGAGCTCGGCCACGTCGAGCTGCTTGATGCTCTCCTCGAGGCTCTTGCTCTTGATCCCGTCGGTCAGCATCGTCATGCAGAACGGGCACGCGCTCGCCACCGTGGTCGCGCCCGTGTCGAGCAGCTGGAGGGTGCGTTTGACGTTTACCCGGTCCTGGTTCTGCTCCTCCATCCACATCTGAGCGCCGCCGGCGCCGCAGCAGAGGCCTCGCTGCTTGGTCCAGTACTCGGGCTCGACCAGTTCCACGCCGGGGATGCGCTTGAGGATCTCGCGCGGCGGGTCGTAAACGCCGTTGTAGCGGCCGAGGTAGCAGGAGTCGTGGTAGACGACGCGCCCCTCGACCGGCCTGGTGGGCAGGAGCCGACCCTCCGCCACCAGACCGAGCAAGAAGTCGGTGTGGTGCACGACCTCCACGTCGAGGCCGAAGTCCGGATACTCGTTCTTCAACGTGTTGAAGCAGTGCGGGCACGTGGTCACCACCGTGCGCGCGCCGCCCTGATCCTTGTATCCCTTGATCGTCGCCGCGTTCCCCTCGGCGAGCGTGGCGAAGAGCATCTCGTTGCCCGCGCGTCGCGCGGGGTCGCCGGTGCAGTTCTCCTCTTGACCCAGGATGGCGAAATCGACGCCCGCTTGCTTGAGGAGCTTGGCGGTCGCCCTGGCGATCTTCTTGGCCCGCTCGTCGTAGCTCGCGGCGCAGCCGACCCAGTAGAGCACCGGCGCATCGGGCTTCTCGCTCATCGTCGGTATGCCGAGGCCCTCCGCCCACCCCGATCGGTCCATGCGCGACAGGTTCCACGGGTTCCCGTTCGTCTCCATCGCCTGGAACGGGCGCGCGAGCTCGTGGGGGAACTCGCTTCGGACCATGACCAGGTTGCGGCGCATGTCGACGATCTTGTCCACGTACGAGATGAGGACGGGGCACTGCTCTTCGCACGCACGGCACGTCGTGCACGCCCACAGCACGTCGGGGTGGACGACGTCGGGGATGAGGTTCACGGGGGCCGGTGCGTTGGCCTCGGTCTTGTCGGCCTTCTCGCCGTCCGCCGGCGCGCCGCCGTTCGACGGGGCGCGATGGACGAACTCTTCCTCGCGGCCGTAGAGGTGGTCGCGCAGCGCGAGCGTCAGGTGCTTGGGGCTGAGGATCTTCCCCGTGTTGTGCGCGGGGCAGTTGTCCGAGCAGCGCCCGCACTCGGTGCAGGTGTAGAAATCGAGGATCGACTTCCAGGAGAACTGGTCGATCCGCGCGACGCCCATCGGCAGGGCGAGGGGGTCCGGCGCCTCGCTCGCCTCGCCGAACTTCTCCATGAGCTTCTCGGCGTTGTCCGCCATCGGTTCGAGACGCCCGGCCGGCCGCAAGCTGCGCAAGAAGACGTTGGGAATCGCCGTGATGATGTGAAAGTGCTTCGAGTGCGGGAGGAGGTTGAGAAAGAGAAAGATCAAAAACTCATGCGCCCAGAAGCTCGTCCGCGCGACGTGGACGAGCAAGGCCGGCGACAAGCTGCTCATCGCCATCGCGAAGAAGGACCCCGCCGGCGAGGGCCAGGGCGACCACACGCCTTCCCAGCGGTCTCCCGCCAGCGGCGCGACGATCGTCGAGACCGCGCCGCACTGCCCGGCCGTACCCGCGTGTTGCGCGCCCTCGCAGAAGGCCTGGGCCTTCGATGCCAGCACGAGCGAGGAGCCGTCGAGGCTCATGTCGGTCACCATCAGGGTGCAGATGATGCCGATGATGAGGAGCCCCTCGAACGTGAGGGCCATCCGCCGGGGCTTGAGGATGAGCCGGTAGTAGAAGAAGACGAACGTTCCGAGGATGACGGCGACCCCCAGGCCGTCCTTCAGGAGCGCGTACGCCTGGCCGAGCGGCTGGTCGGGCCCGAGGACCCACATGTTGAACGGCGCGTAGTAGCCCCGTCCCCAGAGGACGACTTCGCGGATGTTGAGGAGGACGAACCCCGTGAAGATCGCTTTGTGCGCGATCCCCGCGGGGTTGTAGTAGTCCATCTTTTCCTGGCGGAATGCGAAGCGCCACGTCCCGCGCGCACGGTCGGCGATGTGATCGAGCCGGCTGGCGGGGCGGCCGATCTGCAGCAGGCGCCAGCGGCGGCTCGCCGACCAGGCGAACATCGCGAACGCTGCGAACATCAAGGTGACCATCGCGGTCGGGCTCATCGCAGTCCTTTCCCTACTCCGTCGTGGGCTTTTATAGGGCCCGGTGTGATCACGTCAAACGCCGGTCAAGACGCCGGGGTCGGGGATCGGGCGCTCCCGGTGCCCAAGGTGCGCGCATGAGCAGGTCGAAACTGAAGTGCGCGAACCGCGGGCGTTCTCCGGTACCATGCGGCGAGGTTCGTGCGGTCGCCTAAGAAGATCGATTTCTTCCGTCTACCCCGTCCGGTCCAGGAGCGGTTCGCGGCGGCCACGCGGCGGACGGCTCCGCCCGTGCCGCTGCTCTTCAGCCCCGCGCCCGGCAAGAGCGTCTGGGCGTACCTGGTCTTCAGCGGTGCCCTCGCGGTGGCCGGGCTCGCGCTCCTTCTCGCCGGCTGGGGTCAGGTGGCAAGCTCGATGGCCCTTCACGGTCCGAAGCTGCTCGCGGTGGACGTCGTGCTCTTCGCCGCGTCGGCGTACGGCGTCGTGCACGCGATGGGGATCTTGCGCGCGATGGACGCCTTGCCGTGGAGGGCGGGCATCTACGTCTTCCCCGCGTGCATCGTCGACGCGCAGAGCCCCGCGCTCCTCGTCTGGTCCGTGGCGGACGCGGCGTCGGTCGAGACGACCGCGTCCCCCGCCTCCGGGCTCGCGCTGCGGATGGGCGACGGGTCGCAGGTGGTCGTTCCGGCGGGCAGCGACGCCGCCCAGCGCGCGGAGGCGGCGCTCGCGTCCATCCGTCAGGAGATCGCGCGCGCCGTCGCGGAAGAGGATCCCCACTCCCTCGCCGAGTTCGACCCGCTCCACGATCGCGCCCTGTCGAGCCCCGTGGGGCCCACCGAGTCGATGCGCCCGCGCGTGCCCGTGTCCAAGCGGTACGACTGGGCGATCGCGATCGCAATCGGGGCCGCCGTCGGCCTCGCGCTCGGTACGACGCGCAACGGGATGAGCGACGAGGCGATGTATCGCGCGGTCCTCACCTCGGCGGACGTGGCGTCGTACAAGCAGTACCTCGCGCAGGGCGGTCGCCACTCGGACGACGTTCGCCAGATCCTCTTGCCGCGCGCCGAGCTGCGCGAGGCCGAGACCCAGGGCACCGTGGCGGCGATCATGGATTTCGTCGCGGATCATCCGGCGACCAAGATCGGTCCGGAGATCGACGCGGCGGTGCGCCGGGTGATGCTCGCCGAGCTCGAGAAGGCCAAGAAAGAGGGGACCGTCAGCGCGCTCGACGTCTTCGCGCAGAAGTATCCCGACAACCGGGTCGACGCGGAGCTCAAGGCCGCGCGCCACGCCCTTTACGTCTCGGCGCTCGCCGCGTGGAAGAAGAAGGCGCAGCCGGACGCGGGGACGGAGGCGTTCATGGGGCGCCTGCTCGCGTGGGCCGAGAAGACGCCGAGCGCGTCGTGCGAGATTCGCTTCCGACTCAAGCCGTCGCAGACGATGGATGACGCGGACAAGAGCGTCACGCACAGCGGGCACTTCCCCGGTCCGGACGCGCTTCCATCCAAGTACATCACGGCCGACGCGATGCACCCGCGTGAGCAGCGGATCGCCCAGTCGCTGGCCGACGAGTTCAGCGCCTCGTTCCCGGCAGACATGTTGGCGGCGCGCGCGGGGCAGCCGCTGGCGGCCGATGCGCCCGCGCCGGCCACTCCGACGCTCGTCGTCGACTACGTCGCGGATTGGTCGCGGGCGAACACGCTGAGCGTGAAGCCCCCCACGGTCTTCGCCGGGCTCATCTTCGTGTTCGACGAGACGTTCGGGGTTCCCGACGGCGCGCCGTGGAAGATGTCCGTGAAGTCGTGGCGCGGCGCGGAGCCGTGGCGCCTCAAGGGAGAGGCGCTCGCGCGCGAGGACTTCGAGCAGAAGATCTACGATACGATGATCGACGGCGCGTTCGATCAGCTCGGCAAGCGGGTCGGCGACGCGCTCTTTTGAGCGCTCTGTCTCGCCCCGCCGCTCCTTCGGCGCGCCCTTGACGAGGCGCGCGCCCTTCTCTATCTACAAAGATGTAACTGACATCATTGTAAAGAGACGCGAGAGGTCCCCATGGCTGACGCATTCGGCTTCTCCACACCGCCCGTCGACCCGGCGGCGGGCCCGCTCTCCCGGTTTCGCCTGCTTTCGCGACGACCGCTCACGCGCAGAACGCGGCCGCCGCGCCTCGAGGTGGGAGTGCCCTTCGTCGGCAACGTCCTCGCCCTGGCGCGACACCGGCTCTGGGTGATGGAGCAGGCGGCGAGCGTTCGCGGGGGGATCTGCGACCTTCCGGTCAACGGCCGCAGCCTCATCGTCGTCTCGTCGCCGGACCTCGTGCACGAGGTGCTGGTCGCGCGGGCCGACCAGTTCGTCAAAGGCACGACATATCGGTTCTTGCGGCCGGTCGTGGGCGACGGCCTGCTGACGAGTGAGCATGACCAGCATCGCCGCCAGCGAAAGCTCATGGCGCCCGCCTTCGCGCACAAGCGAATCGCGACGTACGCCGACACGATGGCCTCGTACGCCGAGCGCGCGCAGGCCCGGTGGCCCGAAGGGGGCGAGGTGGACGTCGCCGCCGAGATGATGCGGCTCACCCTGGCGATCGCCAGCAAGACGCTGCTCGATGCGGACGTCGAGGGGGACTCGGGGGCGGTCGGGGACGCGGTCTCCGTGCTCATGCGCGCCGTCAACGCCCGGATCTCGACTCCCATCTCGTTCCTCTTGCCCGCCGCGTCGAAGAACCGGCGCGCGCTCGACGCCATGTCCACGCTCGACGACGTCATCCTCCGCATCATCCGCGAGCGGCGGGCGAGCGGCCTGCGCACCGACGACCTGCTCTCGATGCTCCTCTCCGCGCAGGAGGAGGGCAGCGGCCGCACGATGACCGACCGGCAAGTGCGCGACGAGTGCATGACGATCTTCCTGGCCGGGCACGAGACGACGGCGAACGCCCTCTCATGGTCGCTGTACCTTCTGGCGCGCCACCCGGACGCGTACGCGCGCCTGCGCGAGGAGGCCCGGACGGTGCTGGGCGGTCGGCCGCCCGGCGCGGAGGACTTGCCGCGCCTCGGCTTCGCGCTCCAGGTGTTCAAAGAGGCCCTGAGGCTCTATCCGCCCGCGTATTTGCTCAGCAGGATGGCCGAGAACGACGTCGAGATCGGCGGTCACCGCATCGCGCGTGGCACCGACGTCATCGTGAACATCTACGGGATGCAGCGGCGACCCGAGTATTTCGCGGACGCCGAGGCGTTCCGGCCCGAGCGGTTCGAGGGGGCGGCCGAGCAGCAGATTCCACGAGGCGCCTACGTCCCGTTCGGCGCGGGCGCGCGCATCTGCATCGGGAACAACTTCGCGCTCATGGAGGGTCAGCTCGTCCTCGCGACGCTCGCGCAGCGCGTCGACCTGTCGTCGCTCACCTCGGAGCCCATCGCCCCCGAGCCGCTCGTGACCCTCCGGCCGCTTCGTGCCGTCCGGATGCGAGTGCGCCGCTCGGGAAACGTGCCTTTGATCCGGCCGCCGGCGGCCGATTGATCGCGGTCCGCGCGCCCCTCATTTCCACGCGAGATCGAGCTGGCCGGGGCCCGCGACGCCCTCGTGGCCGAGAAGCCAACGCTTGCGCTCCAGGCCGCCCCCGTAGCCCGTGAGGGCGCCTCCCGTCCCGATGACGCGATGGCACGGGACGACGATGGCGATGGGGTTGGCCCCGTTGGCGAGTCCCACGGCGCGAACGGCCTCGGGTCGCCCGATGCGCCGGGCGACGTCGGCGTACGAGCGCGTCTCGCCCCAGGGGATCTCGAGGAGAGCGTTCCACACCTTGTTCTGGAAGACCGTGCCCCCGAGCGCGATCGGCACCCCCGTGAGGGCGGCGCGGTCCCCGCCGAAGTAGGCTCGGAACGCGCGCGCGACGCCGTGGTCGCGGGCCGGCTCGATCGCCGCCGACTGGGTGGACCTCGCGCCGAGCAGGCGGTCCATGCGCGCGTGGCCGTCGACCCAGCCAGCCGCGTGCAGCCGGCCGCGGTCGTCCAGGACGAGCGTGAAAGGCCCCAAGGGGCTGTCGAGCCGGTCTATCTGCCATCGCGCGTCGATCATGCGGGGGCCCCTTCCGCCGATGGCCGCGCCGCCGCTGCGGCGGTCCACAGGTGCTGCGCGGCGTATCCGCGCCAGGGGCGCCAGCGTTCGGCGCGCGCGCGAAGCGTGTCGGGGCTCGGCCGCCCGGCGTGCTGCTCCGCGGCCGCACGGAGCAGCCCGAGATCGCTCGCCGGGAACGCGTCCGGCTCTCGGGCCGCGCGAAGGGCGATGTAGTGGGCCGTCCATTCGCCGATGCCGCGAATCGCGCGGAGCTTGCCGAGCGTCTCGTCGAGCGTATCGAGGGGTTGAAAGAGAAGCGGGTCCGCCAGCGCCGCGCGGGCCAGCGCCGCGAGCGTCTCCTTGCGAGCCCCGGGCATCGGTAAGGACGATAGGTTGGCGCGCGCCACCTCGGCGGGGCCGGGAAAGGCCAGCGTCAGCCCGTCCTCCGCGCCCTCGCCGAGGACCGAGCCGCAACATCGCGCGAGTCGCCCGGCCAGCGCTCGGGCTGCCCCGACCGAGATCTGCTGACCGAGGACCGATCGCACGGCCAGCTCGAAGCCGTCCCACGCGCCCGGCGTTCGAAGCCCCGGGCGCGCGGAGACGAGCGGCGCAAGCCACGGATCTCGCGAGAGGTGCGCACCGATCGCCTCGACGTCGGCGCTGAGATCGAAGGCGCGGCGGATGCGCGTGACCATGGCGGGCAGCGCTCGGACCGAGGGAAAGCGGATCGTCGCCACGACGCAGCGTCGCGCCGGCTCGTGTTCGATCTCGACGACCCCCAGCTCTCCGCCGTGCGCCGCCGTTCGGCGATAGCGCGCGCCGTCCACCCGCTCGACCCCCTCGATCGCGCGGTCTCGAAGGTGCGCGATCATGGCCGCCCAGTCGTACGGGGGGCGGTAGCGGAGCCGCAGCGTGACGCCGGCGACCGAACCTCGCGGCGCCGAGGACTTGTGGCGCAGGGAGGCGGGAGGCCTGCCGAAGAGGCCGCGAAACGTCTCGTTGAAGCGCCGCACGCTTCCAAAGCCCGCCGCGAGCGCGATCTCGGCCATAGGCAGGCGGGTGTCGTGAATCAGCTGCTTGGCGAAGAGCGCGCGCCTCGTCTGGGCGACGGCGATCGGGGAGGCGCCGAGGTGACGCGCGAAGAGGCGCCGCAGCTGCCGCTCGCCGACACCAAGGCGCTCCGCGAGAAGGTCGACGCGCGCGTCGTCGCGATCGAGCACGCCCTCGTCGATGAGCGCCAGCCCGCGACTCACGGTGTTCGACGTCCCGCGCCACGATCCGAGCTCGGGGGCGGTCTCGGGCCGGCACCGCAGGCACGGCCGGAAGCCGGCTTCTTGAGCCGCGGCGGCCGACGGAAAGAAGCGGCAGTGCTCGGGCTTGGGCGGGCGCGCCGGGCAGATCGGCCGGCAGTAAATCCCGGTCGACGTCACCCCGACGAAGACGCGTCCGTCGAAGCGCTCGTCGCGCGTGCGGAGGGCCTCGTAGCAACGGCGGGGATCGAGGATCGGCACGGCGTCGTGGACCGTAGTCACGCGCGCGGGCGCTCGCTGGCGGTTTTCGGACGCGATCAGGGGGCCATCCGCTGGCCGGAAGAAGCTAGCGATCTCATCGCCTTCGCCGCACTGCGGCATTCCGCCCTTGCGTTTCGTCCACGTTTCGAGGAAGGACTGGCTCCTACAGGTAGTTTTATCGTGCTATGAGATTTGTTTCGGAGGAGTACGCATGACGCTCGCGGCGGTGGGTCGAGGGCAAACGAACGATATCCTTGGTAGCCGTCGGATCGACCACGTGGTCGTTCTCGGCGCCAACGGGGCCATGGGCTACGGCAGCGGCGCCCTGTTCACCACGGAGGTACCGAGGGTCACGTTCCTCGCGCGCAGCCGGGAGAAGGCCGAGCAGGCGCTTCAGTCCGCCATCCAGGCGGTTCGATCGAACACCGTGGCGCAACGCGTCGAGGTCGGCGACTACGAGACCTTCTTCGACGCGGCGGTGGGCTCGGCCGACCTCGTCTTCGAGGCCGTGGCCGAGGACCTCGAGCTCAAGCGAAAAATGTTCGAGCGGGTGGATCGGGTGCGCCGCGCCGACTCGATCGTCGCGAGCGTCTCGAGCGGCCTATCGATCAACGCGCTGGCCGCCGACCGGTCGCCGTCGTTCCGGCATCACTTCCTGGGCCTGCATTTCTTCAATCCGCCGAACGTCATCGTCGGTACGGAGCTCATCGCCGGTCACGAGACGGACCCGCGCGTCGTCGAGTTCGTCGACGCTTACGCCGCCAAACGGCTGGGACGCGTGATGGTGCACGCCTTCGACACGCCGGGTTTCGCGGGCAATCGCATCGGATTCAAGCTGCTGAACGAGGTTGCGCAGCTCGCCGAAGAGCACGGGCCAGCGCTCGTCGAGCGCCTCGTCGGACCGTACACCGGCCGGGCGATGACGCCGCTCGCGACGATCGACCTCGTCGGATGGGACATCCACAAGGCCATCGTCGACAACGTGTACGACAAGACGCGTGACGAGGCGCACGCCACGCTCAAGCTCCCGGGCTACATGGACCGCCTCCTGGCGGCGGGGATGGCGGGGGGCAAGAGCGGCGGCGGCTTCTTCCGCGCCGAGAAGGGCACGGACACGCTCGTCCTCGACCCATGCACGGGCGCGTACCGGCCGCTCAAGGAGATCAAGCTGCCGGACCTCGGCTTCATCGGCTCCGTGGCGAAGCTCCACCGCGACGGACGCTACGCCGACGCGCTGCGTGTCTTCGCCGACGCCCCCGGCCACTGGGCGGCTCTCGCGCGGCGGGTGGTCGCGGGGTACGTAAGCTACGCGTTTCACCGCGTGGGCGAGGCGACGGCGACCCTCGCGGGCGTCGACGACATCATGGGCTTCGGCTTCAACTGGGCGCCACCGAGCGTCCTGGTCGACGTCCTCGGGCCCCGCGAGATCGCTCGCATGATGGACGAGGCGAACGTCCCTGTCCCCGCGCCAATCGCGGACGCCGTCCGCTCGGGATCGACGCGCCGCTTTTATTCGAACCGCCACGGCAACATCGGCCGGTTCTTCGTCGCCGGCTGAAATCGAGGGAACCCTTCCATGACGCGAGCAGCGAGCACCGAAGTCTACGTTCTCGGGGGCTACCAGACCGACTTTGCCCGCAATTGGGCGAAGGAGAAGAAGCACGTCGCGGCCCTCGTTCGCGAGGGGGTCCTCGGCATGCTCGAAGCGACCGACGTGGACCCCAAGGACGTGCAGGTCGGTCACGTGGGAAACTTCGCAGCCGAGCTCTATTGCAAGCAGGGGCACCTCGGGGCGTTTCTGGTCGAGGTGGCCCCGGCCTTCTCGGGGCTGCCGACGTCGCGACACGAGGCCGCGTGCGCGTCCGGCAGCATCGCGCTCTTGGCGGCGCTCGCTGAGATACAGGCAGGCTGGTACGACCTCGCGTGCGTCGTCGGCGTCGAGCAAATGAAGACGGTGGCCGCCTCCGAGGGCGGCGACTACCTGGGCACAGCGGCCTGGTACGAGCAGGAGGCGAAGGGGGTGGAGTTTCCCTTCCCCAAGCTCTTCGGAAAGCTCGGCGACGAGTACGACAAGCGGTACGGCTTGAAGGACGAGCACCTGGCCGCGATCTCGGCGAAGAACTACGCGAACGCCAAGCTCAACCCCCTCGCGCAGACGCGGACCTGGTACATGAACCGAGCGCACGCCTGCGCGCGCGACGACTTCAACGCGCCGGTGGGCGGCCGGGTGAGGATCGCCGACTGCTCGCAGGTCACCGACGGGGCCGCGGGGGTCCTCCTGGGAAGCCGCGCCTACGCGGCGACGTACGCGGCCCGCCGCGGTCTGTCGCTCGACGCCGTCCCGCGCATCAAGGGGTGGGGCCACCATACGTCGCGCCTGCGCTTCGCCGACAAGGTCGCCGAGAGCGCCGGCTCCGAGTACGTCCTTCCTCACGTACGAAAGACGATCACCGACGCGTGGGAGCGCGCGGGCGTCGCGGGTCCGGAGGCCGTCGACGGCTTCGAGACGCACGACTGCTTCACGACGAGCGAGTACATGGCGATCGACCATTTCGGCATCACGAAACCGGGAGAGAGCTGGAAGGCTGTCGAGGAGGGGGCCCTCGAGATCCGAGGCAAACACCCGATCAACCCGAGCGGGGGCCTCATCGGTGCCGGTCACCCCGTCGGGTGTACGGGCGTCCGGCAGATCCTCGATGCCCACCGGCAGGTGACGGGCGCGGCGGGTGACTATCAGGTCGAGGGCGCGAAGACGTTCCAGACGCTGAACATCGGCGGCAGCGGCACCACGAGCGTGAGCTTCGTCGTCGGCGTGTGACCCCGAGCGGCGTGCTCGCCGCGTTGTGGCCCACGGAGCGTTGCCGATCGCGGCGTCGAGATGTGGGGCGCGCGCCCGGCGGCCGCACGGGAAGCGCTCGCGCGATCTAGAGCGCGTTGCGTTTCATGCGATTGGAAACCGCCCAACAAGAGGGCGCTCGGCGGGGCATCTAGCCCGGTGGCTGTTCCGGGACGGGCCGTGCCTGTCGCGGGACAGGCCGATGAGGTTCAAATGCGCGCATGAGGACATTGCGATGGGGCGGCCCAGGATGTGCTTTCCAGGCGAGAAGGCCAAGCGAAGCCGAGGGGCGCGCACCTCGGCCCGTTCAGGTCGCGGATGTTGGGTTCGCCATTGGGACCGAGTAGGTGCGGCGAGCGTTCCTCTATCGCCCCGCGATTG
>DATGJA010000496.1:0-10754 GCA_035295445.1 Polyangiaceae bacterium
GCGGCGGGCCTTCTCGGCCTGATCACGCACGCGTTGCGCCAGATGGCTGATCAAGAACGCGATCGTGAGCATCACGCCGAAGGTGACGACGTGATGAAGGTTCGCGATGGCCAGGCTGAAGTAAGGGGGCAGAAAGAAGAACTCGAAGGTGATCGCGCTGAGCACCGCCGCGAGGACCGACGGGCCGTAGCCGAAGTGCATCGAGGCAAAGACCACCCCGAGGAGCACCACCATCACGACGTCGGCCAGGTCGCCCGCGCCGAACACGAACCACGCGGTTCCGGTGGACGCGGCGACCACGAGCGCCGCCGCGACGTAACGACCCATCGTTCGAAGGGCGGCCTGGACGCGCAGGTGGGGCACGTCGGCAGGGTAGGGGGCCGGCGACCGCGCATCGAGGAGCATCTCGACCTTCGGCAAGGGTGGTACGCTGGACACGGCTCGAGTGGCCGCCGACTGATAAGGCCTTTACCAGGGGACCTCGTCACCACAGCCGACACCAATACCGTCTGTGGGGAACAGCAGTCGGCGGCCACTCCAGCCGTGCGATACGGTCGCAGCGTCGGCGCACGCGGCTGGGCGCGCGCCGACGCCGTCCTTGGTGCGCTACTCCGCAACCGCGGCTGCCGCGGTGCCGGGCAGCTTGACCGAACCCGCCGAGGGCGCGTGGACGCCCCCGATGAGCTCCGGGTAGGCGGACCCGCCGTGCTCGTGCAGGTCGAGACCTTCGAGCTCGCCGTCCTTCGAGACGCGGAGCGTGCCGGTCATCTTGACGAGGTAGAACATGAGCATCGAGATGCCGAACGTCGCCGCCGTGATGCTCGCGCTGCCGATGAGCTGCGCGACGAGCAGCTGCGAGTTGCCGCCGTAGAAGAGGCCCGTGACCGGGGCCGAGTCGTCGGCGCCGGTCGGACCCGAGACGCCGTACTTGCCGCAGGCGAGGAGGCCCAGGCTCAACGTGCCCCAGACGCCGCAGGCTCCGTGGACGGGCCACGCGCCGACTGGATCGTCGATGCGCAGCCACTCCATCAGATCGACGCCGTAGATACAGACCACGCCCGCCACTCCGCCGATGATGATGGCCCCGCCCGGGGATACCCAGTAGCAGGGGCACGTGATCGCCACGAGCCCGGCGAGGAAGCCGTTCACCGTGATGCCGCAGTCCCACACCTTGTTGCGCGGGTAGAGCCAGCACATGGCCGAAAGGCCTCCGGCGCACGCAGCGAGGGTCGTGTTCGCGGCGACGCGGCCGCAGCCGGCGGCGTCCATCGCGGAGAGCGTGCTCCCCGGGTTGAAGCCGTACCAGCCGAACCAGAGGATGACGCCGCCGACGGCCGCGATCGTCATGTTGTGGCCGGGCATCGGCCCGCCGCCGTCGCGCTTGAACTTCCGACCGATGCGCGGGCCGAGGACGATGGCCCCGGCGAGGGAGATGAACCCGCCGATCGTGTGGACGACCGTGGACCCGGCGAAGTCGTGGAACGCCATCGGCGTGAGCGTGGCCAGCCAGCCGTCCGGCCCCCAGGCCCAGTGGCCGATGATCGGGTAGATGAAGCCGCTGACGCCGATGCTGTAGATGAGGTCTCCCACGAAGCCGGTGCGGCCGACCATGGCCCCCGACGTGATGGTGCTGCAGGTGTCTGCGAACGCGTACTGGAACAGCCAGTAGGCGAGGAAAGCGACGCCCGTGCCCTCGTAGGTGTCGGGCGTGCCCTGCAGGAAGAACCAGTGGTATCCGATGAAGCCGTTTCCGTGGCTGAACATGAACGCGAAACCCCACGTGTAAAAGAGGATTCCGCAGAGGCACGTGTCGACGATGCCCTCGAGGATGACGTTCACGGTTTCGCGAGTGCGCGCGAAGCCCGCCTCGAGAAACATGAAGCCGGCCTGCATGAAGAACACGAGGAAGGCCGCCACGACGGTCCACATCGTGTTGATCGGATTGACATACGCGGGAGGCGGCGCCGCGGCGTCGTCCGCGAATGCAGGCGTGAAGAAGTACGTCGTCACGCCCTTCATGATCGCCAGGCACAAGAGGACGCCGGCGATCTTGGCGCCCAGGTAGAGAAAGAGGTACCGGCGATATTCCTTCTTTCGCCACCGGTCCATGAACTTGTCGACTAATCGCTGAAACATCGGTCCTCCTCGGGGGTGCATCCCGCACCAGGGGCGCGGGCGGGTGTCGGTAAGGGGCGGTCCATCGTCCTTAACACCGTTTTAACTGTTCCTATATCCATGCTTGTTTCGAGCTGTTTTCTTGGCTCGTTCGTTCTGGCGTCGCGTTTACTTTTTTTTAATGAGACGCCGTCAGAGCGCGGTGTCGCCGCGCTCGCCGGTGCGGATGCGAAGGGCCTCGTCGACGGGCAGAACGAAGACCTTGCCGTCGCCGATCTTGCCGGTCTTGGCGCTCCTCTCCAGAGCGTCGAGGACGGGGTGCACCTGCGACTCGGTGACCACGATTTCGAGCCGCAGCTTGGGGACGAAGTCGACCTGATAGGCGGACCCGCGAAAGACCTCAGTTTTGCCGCCGGTTCGGCCGAACCCCTTGATCTCTGCGATCGACATCCCTTGCACGCCCACCTCGGAGAGGGCGCGTTTCACGTCATCGATCTTGAACGGCTTGATGAACGCGAGGATCAATTTCATGGCATTCGTCTCCGATCTTGCTCGACTCGTTTCGAGCAGTGGCTCACTTCGGGCAGCGACCCGCCGCCGGGCACCGGCGGCCGGAGGCGCGCCGGGCCCACCTTCGAGGCAGGCATTTTAATACTTCTTTAATGCGACCCCCGTTTCGTCGAGGTTTCCTTCGACGCTCGTCTCCGGGTCGAGCCTCATTTCTCAACGCCGCCTGCCAGGATTGGCGAGGATGGGTCGGAGCATCCCGTGAAGAAGGTCGTCGCCGTCATCCGAGAGCAGCAGCTCGAGGCCGTGATCGAGAGGCTGCTCGCGATCGGCGTGCGCGGGCTGACGATCAGCGCGGTGAAGGGGGCAGGTCGGAGCGGCGGCCGCCGCGAGGTGTTCCGCGGCAGCGCTTACAAGACGTCTTTCGTCCCCAAGGTGCAGCTCGAGTGGTTCGGACCGGACGGGGAGGCCGACGCCGTCGTCCGCGCCATCGTGGTGCGCGCCGCCACCGGCAAGATCGGCGACGGAAAGATCTTCGTGTCGCCCGTCGAGGAGGCGGTGCGCATCGGCACCGGCGAGCGCGGATCGAGCGCCGTCTGAAGGTCGTGAGGCGCGTCAGGACAGCGGCAGCTCGAGCCTGAAGGTCTTGCTCGGGCCGCTCTCGAGCGAGAGCTCGCCGCTCATCGCCCGCGCCAGCGCCCGCGCGATGGGCAGTCCCAGGCCGAGGCCGTGCGTCTTCGTCGTCCGGAGCGGCTCGAACAGCGCCGCGTGCACCTCGGGATCGATCTCGGGGCCGTCGTCGCGCACACGCACCACCGCGCGCCCGTCCTCCGCCGAGAGCCGGATGACGACGTGGCCGCCGCCGCGCTCGCGCACCGACGAAAGCGCGTTGTCGACGAGGTTCTCCAGGATGGTCCGGACGTACGTCGGATCCGCGCGCGCCCGAACCGACGCGTCGCACTCGAGCCGGACGACGAGGCTGCGATCCGTCGCCAGGTGGCCCAAGTCGTCCGCCAGCGCACCGATGAGCGGCTCGAGCGTCACGCTTTGCAGCTCAGGCTCGCCCAGCGTGCGCATCCCGCGCAACGCCGCCAGGTGACGTCGTGCCCGCTCCGCCTGGGCGCGCGCGCGCTCGACGAGGTCGTCGCGGCGCGCTTCGTCGCCGTCCGCGCCGGAGATCATCAGCTCGTCGAGCAAGAGACCGATGGCGTGGAGCGGGTTGTTCAGCTCGTGGAGCACGGCGGCGGCGAGGACCCACACGGCCTGGTCGCGCTCCACCTTCTGCAGGCGCGTGCGCAGCGCGTCTGCACGGGCAGCCGCGCGCTCGGCCGTCGAGAGCCGTGCTCGCAGGCGCACGTAGTGGGCGCCGACGCCGAGCAGGGCGCCGACGAGCACGGGAAGCGTGTGGTCGATGAGCGCGTGCACGTCGGCGAGCGCGCCCGAGAGGGTGCCGCTCCGGATTCGCGCCTCGGACATGAGGTCGAAGAGGACGTAGCCGGCCCCGGCCACCGTCCCGAGCAGCACGTAGACGGGGAGACTCCGGTCGCGAGCCTCGGGGGAAGCCTCTTTCATCGCGTTCACGCGAGAATACCGCGCGACCCGGCGAAGCAGAGGTCCGCGGCCGTCCACGCGTCGGCGATCCGCTGGCCGAGCGCAGCTACGTTCGGTTCCCGCGCGATCGTGTGGTGATTGCCCGGCACGTCGTGAATGTGAAGCCCGTCGGTCGCGTGCCCGCTCCATCCCAGGTCGCGGTTCGCGCCGGCGAGGACGGGGTCGAGCTCGGTCGCCCGAAGCACCGTGATCCGTCCGCGAAACACGCCGGGCCGGTACCGCGCCGCAGCGCGCAAGAAGGACTCCGTCAACCACAGCTCGCGAACGTCATGCGGGACAGGAATGCCGAGCAGTCTGTGGTACGCGATAAGCAGCCGCTGCACGCCAGCTGTTCCCTCGCGTGCCGCCCATGCTCCGGCCCTCGCCGCCAGGGCGCCGGCCCCGCGGGCGCGATGGATCCGCAGGACTCGCCGCCACGGCCCGTCGGCGGGCACGCTGCCGGGTCGATAGGTGTCCATGAGCACGAGCAGCGGGACCCGCTCTCCGGACGCCTGCAGCCGCGTGGCCATCTCGAAGGCGACGAGGCCGCCGCCGCAGTAGCCGGCGAGGTAGTAGGGGCCGCGAGGCTGATACCGGCCGACTTCGCGCAAATACGCCTCGGCCATCGCCTCGATGCTCACGTGGGGGTCGGCGGCTCCATCCACTCCGCGGGCCTGCACGCCGCAAAACGCCCGCTCGGCACCGAGGCGCCGGGCGATAAGGGGCATGTTCAGCACGTTGCCTCCGGCACCGTGCACGCAGAAAAGAGGAGGCCCGCACCGGCCCCGCTGGATCGGGACGAGGTACTCGAAGTCCTGCGGAACGGCCGTCCCGTTCGCTCTCCTGACCTCACGCACACGACGCGCAAAGTTCTCGACCGTCGGGCTCTCCAGGAACGCGGCGAGGGGCATGTCGACGCCCGTTTCGCCTGCGGCGAGCGCCAGCAGGCGCACGGCGAGCAACGAATCACCTCCGAGCTCGAAGAAGTCGTCGCGCACGCCGATGCGCTCGACGCCGAGGGTCTGTCTCCAGACCCGGGCCAGCGCCTCCTCGAGTTCGTCGCGGGGCGCGAGCGGCTCGACGCTCGTGGCCGCGTCCGCTCGTCCCGGCGCAGGAAGCGCTGCGCGGTCGACCTTGCCGTTGGGAGTGCGGGGAATGGACGCCAGTGCGACGAAGGCCGAAGGGACCATGTGCGCGGGCAACCTCGCCAGGAGCGCCTCCCGAAGCTCCGTCGCGGTGCCGCCGGGAGGATCGACCAGCGTGCAATAGGCCACCAGTCGAGCGTCCCCGGGCCGGTCCTCGCGGGCGACGACCACGGCCTCCTTCACGAGCCCCGACTCGGCGAGCGCGGCCTCGATCTCCCCGGGCTCGATCCGAAAACCCCGCAGCTTGATTTGGTGGTCGAGGCGGCCCAAGTGCTCGAGCAGGCCGTCCGGGCGCAGGCGCCCGAGGTCGCCGGTGCGGTACATCCTGGCCCCGGGCTCGGAAGCGAGGCGGTCTCGAACGAAGCGCTCCTCGGTCAGCTCGGGGCGGCCGAGATACCCCTGCGCCACTCCGTCGCCGCCGATGCAAATCTCCCCGGGGACGCCCACGGGGACGAGCGAGAGCGTCGGGTCCAGCACGTAAATCCGCGTCCGGTCGATCGGCCTTCCCAGGAGAATCGGTCCGGCTCCCGGCGCGACTCGGTGGACCGTCGACCAGATCGTGGTCTCCGTCGGTCCGTACATGTTCCAGAGCGACCCCGAGCGCGCGAGCAGCTCGTCGGCCAGCTCGCGCGAGAGAGCCTCGCCACCGCACAGGATCTTCAACCGGGGATCGCCGCGCCATCCCGCCTCGAGCAGCAGCCGCCAGGTCGCCGGCGTCGCCTGCATGACGCTCGGGGCGAGGCGCTCGACGAGCTCGCGCAGGCGCGCCCCGTCGGCGACGACTTCGCCGGGCGCTACGTGCACGCGCGCGCCGGTCACCAGAGGGAGCCAGAGCTCGAGCCCCGCGATGTCGAAGGCGACGGTCGTCACCGACAAGAGGCGGTCGGCCGCGGTCATCCCAGGCTCGCGCTCCATCGATCGGAGAAAGTTCGAAAGCGCGCCGTGCGTGACGACGACCCCCTTCGGCTTCCCGGTGGATCCGGAGGTGTAGAGCACGTAGGCGGCCGCCGAGGGGTCGCATCGGGCCGAGGCATGGCCGCCGGCGGGGGGGGCGTCGATCGCCGTCGCCACGTCGTCCGCGTACACGACAGCGTCGGAGTCGATCGACAGAGTCGCGACGAGGTCCCTCTGCGCAATGACGATTCGCGCGTCCGCGTCCGCGAGCAGGAACCTCACGCGCGCCGGCGGGTAGCGGGGGTCGACGGGGACGTATGCCGCGCCCGTCATCATCGTCGCGAGCATCGCCACCGGGCCGTGGCGAGACCGCTCGAGCACCACGGCGATCCGCACGCCCGGCCCGGCGCCCATCGCCCGCAGGCGGGAGGCGAGGGCCGTCGCGCGGACGTCCACCTCACCGTAGGTCAGCGCTCCGGCCTCGTCGCTGACGGCGAGGGCGTCTGGTGTTGCCGCCGCGCGCTGCCGGAACCGCTCGCACACGACGTCGCGCGCGGGGCCCACGTCGAACGATGCGTTCGCCCACGCGAGAAGCTCGTCGGTCTCACCGGCCGTGAGCAGGGCCACCTCGAAGACGCGTTGGTTGCTGTCGCGAACGACGGACTCGACGATCGTGACGAAGTGGCCCAGGAGCCGGCGCATGGTAGCCGGGACGTAGAGGTCGGCCGAGTACTCGACGCCGGCCAGGTGACCGAGCTCGCTGTCGAGCACGACGAGGCTCAGGTCGAATTGGGACGCGCCGCGCACGATCGTCAGCGGACTCAGGGACAGTCCGCCCGCGCGCCCGACCTGAAGCGGCGCGTTCTGGTAGTCGAACATGACGCGCACGAGCGGCGACTCGCCCGGGATCCGGGCCACGTGAAGCGCCGCGATGAGGCGCTCGAACGGCAGATCCTGGTGCGAGAACGCGCCGATCGTCGCGTCGCGCACGCGGCGCAAGAGATCCGCGAAGGTCATGTCGGACGTGCAGCCGATGCGCACCGGCAGCATGTTCACCAGCGATCCGACCAGCCCCTCGCTCGCCAGCCGGTTGCGGTTGGCCACCGGCACGCCGACGACGACGTCCGTCTGCCCCGTGTAGCGGTGAAGCAGCAGGACGAACGCCGAGAGGAACGTCATGAACGGCGTGGCTCCGTGTTCGACGCCCAGGCTGCGAACGGAGGCCAGGAGCGCGGTGGGGAGGTTCACGGGCTCGAAGCCGCCCGCCGCGGATCGGCGCAACGGGCGGGGGCCGTCGGTCGGGAGCGACAGCGGCTCCGCTCCGGCCAGCCGCTGCGTCCAGTAGTCGAGGTCGTCGCGCAGTCCGTCGTCGACCAGTCGCTCGCGCTGCCAGGCCGCGTAGTCGAAGTACCCGGGCTCCTCGGGCGCTTGCGGGGGGACCTCGCGCCCGTCGACGAGAGCGTCGTAGTGGCCGAAGGCCTCGCGAACCATGACGCCCATCGACCACGCGTCGGTCACCAGGTGGTGCATCGTCGCGGTCAAGACGTGCCTGTCGGTCCCGGTTCGGTAGAGCGCGACGCGAACGAGCGGGTCGCGGGCGATGTCGAACGGCGCGGCGGCGAGGGCCGACGCGAGCGCGAGGGCACGGCGCGGACCGTCCGGATCTCCCGACAGATCGACGCGGGCGACCGCGAACGGCGCGGTCGGTGCTATTTGTACACGCGGCTCTCCCTCGACGGTCACGTAGTTGGAGCGGAGCACTTCGTGCCGCGCGACGACCTCGGCCAGGGCGCGCTCGAAGGCGCCCACGTCGAGCGGCCCCTCGATGGACAAGGCACCCGCCACGTTGTAGGCGGCGCCCAGCGGGTCGAGCTGGTGCAGGTACCACATCCGCTCCTGGGAAAAGGAGAGTGGGACGCGCGAGTCCCTCCGTACGCGCACGACCGGCGGTTCGGATGCGCGGCGTGCCGGGGACTGCTCCAGGCGCGCGGCCAGGCGAGAGGGGGAGCGAGCGTCGAACACGGTATGCAGAGAGACGTCCATCCCCAGCCGCTCCCGAATCCGGGAGACGAGCTGGGTGGCAAGGAGGGAATCGCCGCCCAGTCCGAAGAAGTCGTCGTCCGCGCTGAAATCCTCCACCCCCAGGAGCTCGGCCATGACGACCCGGACGCGGTCGGTCAGGGGTGACGCGGGGGAGACCGGAGGGGTGGGGGCCCGCGGCGGCTCATGGGCGATCGCGGTGAAGCGCCCGGTCAGGTAGAAATCCCGACAGAGTCCGCGCTGCACTTTTCCGCTCGACGTCTTCGGGAGGGCGCCGGGCGCGACGAGAACCAACTCGTGCACCATGAGCTCGTGTCCGGCGACGGCGCGCCGTACGGCGTCCGCGACTTCGAGGGCCGACGGCTTGCGCGCGATGTCGAGCTCGTGCACCACGACGAGACGCTCCTCCCCGTCCGCTTCCACGGAGAACGCCGCGCACCCGGCGACCCGGAGCGCCGGGTGGCTCGGGGTCACGGTGGCCTCGATGTCCTCGGGGTGGTGATTGACGCCCGACAAGATCAGGAGGTCTTTGATGCGCCCGGTGACGTACAGCTCTCCATCGCGCAAGAAGCCGAGATCGCCGGTGCGCAGGTAGCCGCCGGTGTCCCCGGCGATCTGCGCTCGAAAGACCGCGTCGCAGTCGACCCCTAGCTGGCCCCAGTACCCGCGGCCCGTTCCGGGGCTCCGAACCCAGATCTCGCCCACCTCGCCGTCCGCTCGTCGTCGGGTCGTTTCCGGGTCCACGACCGCGACGTCGCAGCCGTCCAGCGGCGGTCCGCAGCCCACCACGGTGACACTCGTCGCATCCACGGTCGCGGGCGCGACCCGGCCGCGACCGAGCGCGCTGGCGTCGATTGCCATCGACGACATCGGGATCCCGGGAGCCCCGAGGGACACGCCCAGGGTGGCCTCGGCGAGGCCGTAGCATGGCCGGAGCGCGCGACCCTCGAATCCGCTGACCGCGAAGGCCTCCGTGAACCGCTCGAGGGTGGGCACGCGAACGCGTTCGGCGCCGACGAAGGCGATTCGCCATGAGCGGAGGTCGACCTCGCTGCGTTGCCTCCCGGTCGTTCGGCGTACGCAGAGCTCGTAAGCGAAGTTGGGGGCGCCCGATATGGTCGTGCGATATCGATCGATGGCCTGGAGCCAGGCCAGCGGCCGGTGGATGAACGCGGCCGGCGAGAGGTGCGTGACCGCCATCCCGAGGAACACCGGGAGCAGGATTCCCGTGACGAGCCCCATGTCGTGATACGGCGGGAGCCACGACACCATTCGGTCCTTGCGCGTGATCTCGGCGCGTCGCGCGATCGCCTCGATGTTCGAGATGACCGCGGCGTGCGGCAGGACGACGCCCTTCGGCGTGCCGGTGGATCCGGAGGTGTATTGCAGAATGGCGATCGCATCCGGGCCTGCGTCGTCGCGCCGCGCGCCGTCCTGGCCGGGCGGCTCGCTGGCCGCGATCCGGTCCGTCGCGATCCACGCGGGTGAGGTCAGCCCGTCGGCGTCCGAAGACGGCTCGGCGGCCCCGCTCGACCGCCGGAGTGGCCGCTCGATGCGGTCTACCTCCGCGGCGAGGGTGAGGGCAAGGCGCGCTCGCGAGTCCGCGAGGATGCTGCGAAGCCGGTCCGCGAGCCGGGCAGAACGCGGAGGGTAGGCGGGGACGGCGATGGCCCCCGCGTGCCAGCAGCCGAAGAGGGCGGCGATGTATTCGAGGCCCGGCGGGTGAACGACGATCACCGGCGAGCCGCCCGCCCCCAGCCCGCGGAGGTGCTCGCCGATGGCGGTCGCCCGCCGTTCGAGCTCGGCGTACGTCCAGCAAGCCGGCTCCTGGCCGCGGCCGTCGAGAAACCGAAACGCCACGCGGTCCGGCTCCTCGGCCGCCCGGGCTCGAAGGGCGTCGATCAGATGCGCGGGACGCACGCTCGAATCGGGGTCTGCGACCGCATGGGCCACAGGCCACGATACATGGGTGCGAGCGCGCGGAAAACAGCTCGACGCTTGAAAGCCGAAGCGCAACGGAAGACGACAGCGGATTCCGGTGGCATGGTTCGCGTGCACGCCAGCCCCCGCGCATCCGTTGTTTTGTCGAGCACGCGGACGCCAAACGACCGCTGGGCATCCGCAACGCTCAGATTTGAGCCCGGCACCTCGAGCACGTAGCCGTAGACGGCGAGCCATCGGTAGTCGCGGACTGCGGCGGCCGCGGCTGGATCGTGGAGATTCACCTTTCTTGCCCCGGGCGCGACCCCACACCATGATTTCGTAGTTCGATCATTCGTTTCTTGTCACGATTCGGGGGGGGGGGAACAGACAGAGTAGCGAAAACTTATCTATCGATGCGCGACTCGAGTCAGCGAGCGTAGACCTTGCGGAAGAGCTCCGCGCGATTGGCGACGCCGCACTTCGCGTACACCTGCGTGAGGTGCTGTCGGATCGTCTTCTCGCTGTTGTTCTCGAGGGCCG
>DATGJA010000497.1:0-5339 GCA_035295445.1 Polyangiaceae bacterium
TTCTCGGTCGGCCCGCCGAGCGGCGCCTCGCTGCCGGCCCTCGAGCCGGTGGTCGAGACCCGGTCGAAAACGGCCGCCTGGGTGTTCGCGATCGGCGGCGGCGTCTCGCTCGCCGCGGCGGGGGTCCTCAGCGGCGTCGGCTGGGCGACCCACGAGAACCTGAAGTCGTCGTGCGGGGCCACCGGCTGCAGCGAAAGCCGCGTCGAGCCGCTGCGGATCCTCTGGCCCGCGAGCTTCGTCGCGCTCGGCGTGGGGGTCGTGTCCGTCGTCGTCGCGACGGTGCTCTTCGCCACCGGCTCGCGAGAGACGCCCTTCCACACGGCGTGGCTGCGCGCCGCAACCCCCGAAGGGCTTCGGTTCTGATGCGCCGCCGCGCCATCCCGAGCTTCGTCTGGGTCTCTCGTCCGAACTCTCGCTTCGCTCGAGCCTGCGGACTTGGTCGGGTGTGTCGTCCGAACTCTCGCTTCGCTCGAGCCTGCGGACTTGGTCGGGTGTGTCGTCCGAACTCTCGCTTCGCTCGAGCCTGCGGACTCCTTGCCTTGGCGGCGGCCACCGCGGGGTGCCCCGTCGACGACTTGCTCCAGGGCACCGCGGGCCACGATGGCGGGCCGCAGCGGCCCCCCGACGCCACGACCGCGCCCGCGGACGCGGGTGCCCTGAAGGACGAGACGGGCGCTTCGATCGACGCGGCCGCCGCGGACTCGGACGACGCGAGCGACGCCTCGCGCGCGGACGACGGGGCGTCTCTCCCCGACGCTCCGCAGGACATGACCTACTACACGCTCGACGATCCGGCGCGCTGGTCCTTCTTCTCCATCGCCGGCGTCGCCAACGGCACGACGAAGTACTCGGGGGCGGCGTTCGACGGTCGTTACCTCTATTTCGTCCCGAACTTCTCGCCGCCCTCGGTGCTGCGCTACGACGACCGGGGCGCGTTCACCGACCCTTCCTCGTGGACGTCGTATACGCCCGCCGCCGCCATCGTCGCGGCCGGGGGCTCGAAGACCGGCACGTACACGTACCGCGGGGGCGCGTTCGACGGCCGGTATGTGTACCTCGCGCCATTCGGCTCGAACGCTTACGCCCTGCAGTTCGACACGCAGCAGCCCTTCAGCCAGGACGCGGCATGGACGGCGTTCAACGCCGCGACGATCGACACGGCCGCCAACTACTGGGGCGCCCTCTCCGACGGGCGGTACACGTACCTCGTTCCGAACAACACGACGAAGGTCGTCATCTACGACCGCATGGCGACCGCCGAGGGCGGGGTGGGCTTCGGCTCGAGCGCCGCTTGGTCCGTGTACGACCTGGGCACGGGCAATCAGGGATTCTGGGGCGGAGCCTATGACGGGACGTACGTGTACTTTGCGCCCTTCAGCGGCAGCGTCGCCGCCCGGCACGACACGATCTTGCCCCCGACCTCGGGCTGGGACGTCGGCGCGACCGGCTTCGACTTCAACAACAACTTCGTGCTCGGCACGACGGCCCATTTCTGGGGGGGCGCGTTCGACGGCCACCGGGTATACATGATCCCGAACCAGACGCAGTCGTGGACCCTGGCTGCCTACGCGACGTCGGGCCAGTTCAGCGACTACGGGAGCTGGACGACCTGCGCGCTCGGGTCCCAGCTCTTCGGCGGAAAGGTCACCGGGTCGGCCTTCGTCGGCGCCGCCTTCGACGGAAGGCGGCTCATCCTCGTGCCGTACGGGAGCCCGGCGAGCGACGCCGGCGTGCCCCCGCTGCCGGTCGTAGCCTACGACACCACCCAGGGTCTCTGCCCCACGCCGCTCAGCGCCGCGTACACCGTCTTTGCGCCGACGACCCTCGACGGGGGCGCGGGGGCGCTCGGCTTCGAGGGCGCCGCCTTCGACGGCCAATACGTCTACTTCGTGCCCCATGCGGGGAGCGTCATGGCGCGGTTCGAGGCGAAGAGCGTCAACCAGGGTTTGAGCCCGTCGGTCTACACCGGCTCCTGGTGGTGACCGGCTCACCCGACCGGCGTCGCGACCCCTTGCAACGAATCGCGCCCTGCTCCGTCACACTCGGAGGGGTTCGACCGATGTTGCAGGACAGAGGATAAGCCCATGTCCGCATCGCCTCGCCCCCTGCCGGGGGACGGCCCGCGCCGCGATCCGCGCCTCGCCGACCCCGGGGTCCTTTCGTCGCTGTCGGCGTTCGTCCGCGCGCGCGTGCCGCCGGGGGAGGCGGACGACATCGTCCAAGGGGTGCTGGCCGAGGCTCTCGCCGCGGAGCGACCTCCCGTCGAGGAAGACCAGATCAGAGCGTGGCTGCACGGCATCGCGCGCCACAAGATCATCGACAGCTTCCGGCAGGCGCGCCGCGAGCGTCCGCAGGACCCACACCTTTCCGACGCGGTCGCGGCCCCCGAGGCGGCGCACGGCGCACGCGAACTGATGCGCTGGGCCGAGCGCGAGCTGCCGGCGGGCGACGACAACGCGCGCACCTTCGAGTGGATGCTGCGAGAGGGCGCGGGGGAGAAGTTGGCGTCCATCGCCGCCGACGCGGAGGTCCCCGCGCCCCGCGTGCGCCAGCGCGTCTCGCGCCTTCGCAAGCACTACCGCTCGCGATGGGCCGCCGAGGTCGCGGCGCTGGCCTTGCTCGTCGGGATCGCCGTCGTCATCGTCCTTGCGCTCACCAGGGAACGTGAACGGATCGCGCCCCTGCGGACGCCACCGCCGGTTCCGAGCGCCGGGCCGTCCCCGTCGCCCCTCGTTCCTCCCCCGCCCCCACCGGCCCTTCCGGCCGCGTCGGTGCCCGACGCCGGTCGACGCGCCGCGCCGCCCACGCCCACGGCGTCGATCGCGCCCACCGCCGTCGCACCGCGCGCGATCGGGCCCGGCAAGGCCACCTCCTCACTGGGCGGGAGCGAACCGACGTCCGCGGGCGCGCCCTCCGCCACGGCGCCGATCCAGTAGTCACGCCGTCACAGTCGCCCCCTCTCGGCCGATGAACCGGCAGACCCGCGAGCGCGCCGGGCGCCGCGGCCGAGAGGAGATGCCCATGAAGATGGAGACTCGCGTCGTCCGCATGCTCGAGCGCAGCGAGAGTTCGGACGACACAACCAACGTCCGCATGCTCGAGCGCAGCGAGAGTTCGGACAATACAACCAAACGCGCGCGTGTGACGGCAATGGTATGCACGGCGACCGGTCTGGCCGCGATGATCGTCGCTCCGCTCGCGCGATCGGCGCCGAGCCTCCCGGGACGCCCCGCCGCGGACCGGGACGACCCTGCGATCGTCTACCCCCCGCGGCGATCGGGCGACGAGCCGAAGCCGGTCGTCGTCCTGCTGCACGGCCTTTGTGGGCACCCCGAGAGCGCGTGCGCGCCGTTCGTCGGCGCCTCGACAGCGCACGGATGGCTGGTGTGTCCTCGAGGCGAAGACCCGTGCGGCGGGGGCTCGCGGTGGCGCCTGCGTCCGGACGAGGACTCCCGGGTCGTCGAGTCGAGCGTGGCGCGGGTCGTCGAGGAGGCGCACGGCAACGTCGCCGCGTCGTCCGGGCGCGTGATCGTGGGCTTCTCGCTCGGCGGGATCGCCGCCGTACGCATCGTCGAGAGCGCCCGCGAAGGGTACGGCCGGTACGCGGGGCTCGTCGTCATCGCGTCGCAGGTGCACCCCGATCCCGTGCTCCTCGCGCGAGCGGGCGTGCGCCGCGTGGTCTTGGCCGCGGGCGACCTCGACATGACGAGCGCTCCCCTCCGGACCGACGCGGCCGCGCTCGATCGCGCGGGCGTGCCGACCCGATTCGTGAGTCTCGGACGCTTCGGCCACGGTTACCCCGCCGACATGGCGGAGCGAATGGAAGAACCGATGTCGTGGGTCGCAGGCGGGGACTAAGGTCTCCTACTAACCCTCTTCGTCCGGCGCGCCTCCGCCGGCGCGCGCCACGTCCTCTTGCTTCACCCTATCCACGTTGAACTTCGCCGCCCGGTCGCGCATCTGGGCGATGATCTTCGGCGCGGGCGGCAGCTCTCCCTTGATCCAACGAAGCGGGTTGATGCGCGCGACGACGAACGACCGCAAGTACGGGCTGGTGAGCCCGCGTTCCTTGAGCCGGGCGACCGCCGCCGAGACCTTCTCCTCGAGGTCGAGCACCGCACCGGCGAGCTCCTCGTGCCCGCGGATCGCGTCGCGCAGCGAAGCGTCCGTGAAGTGCTCGGTGCGGCGCAGGACGGGGTGGTACGCCCCGCCGGCGAAGCGGGGGTGGCGCTCGTAGCAGACGCCGATCGTCAGATACGCGGGATCCTCGAAGTACGAGGAGAAGCCCGACTCGGGGCGCGAATCATCCTCGCGCAGCAGATCGCGGCAGATGCGGATGACCTCGAGCGACCTCTCCTTGAGGTTGTGCGCCTTCTCGGTGTTGAGGGCCAGGATCTGCCACGCCACCTCGCGGTGGGGGACGACGAGGGCGGCGATCGCGCGCGCACCCACCCCGCGCATCGCCTCGAGGCGATGACGGCCGTTGGGCGTCCAGAAGCCCTGCTCGGGGGCGGTCACGGCGATGATCGGATCGAGGAAGCGCCCCGTCTTCTCGATCACGTCGGCGAGACGCTTCTGGTGCGTGTCCGAGAGGTCGCGCTGGAACGGCGTCGGCTCGACGCGCGCGATCGGCAGGACCGCCAAGAGGAGCGGGTGTCCACCGAAGGGATCCTTGTAAGCGCCGACGGTCGCCCCCCCCTCGCGCTCGACGCGCTCGACGAGCGCGCGCACCTCGGGGGCGGACCGGTCGAGCACGCAATCGCTGGGGTCGAGGCCGACCGAGCCGGGTTGCGCCTTCTTCTTCCGTGGAGCACGGCGGCGCGTGGGCGCGCGGGCGGCCCCGCCGGCGGTCTTCTTGGCAGCCACGCGTCCGCTCATAGCACGCGCCGGCGCGCAACCTACGACCTTGCGACTTGAGCCGGTCACTTCATCTAACTAGAGTTGGCGCCATGCACGCCGGGCTGGTGCTGTCGGGCGGCGGCGCTCGCGGCGCGTACCAGGTCGGCGCCCTCCAGGCGCTCTCGGAGATCCTCGGTCGGCCGCAGGAGCTACCCTTCAGCGTCCTGGCCGGCGCGTCCGCCGGAAGCATCGCGAACGCCTTCGTCGCCGCCCACGCAGGAGAGTTCTCGCACGGCGTCGACCGACTCGTCGCGCTCTGGAGAGCGATCTCGCCGCACGACGTCTTTCGCACCGACGCGCAGACGATCGCGGGCGTCGCTCTTCGTTGGACGGCGGACCTCAGCCTCGGGGGCTGGATCGGCAGCGGCCGCGGCAAGGCGCTCCTCGTCAGCGACCCGCTGCGCGACCTTCTGACGAGGAGCCTCGACATGCCGGCGATT
>DATGJA010000498.1:0-2584 GCA_035295445.1 Polyangiaceae bacterium
GACGGGGCTTCACTTGCTCGTGAACGGGCGGCCCGTGCGCGATCGACCCCTCGCGCGGACCGTCGCGCAGGCGTACGGCTCCGTGCTGGAACCCGGGCGCTATCCGGTGGGCGTCGTCTACGTCGAGCTGCCCACCGAGCAGGTCGACGTCAACGTCCACCCCCAGAAGGCCGAGGTTCGCTTCGCCGACGCGCGCGGCTTGATGGACGCGCTTTCGCGCGAGCTTCACGCCTCCCTCTCGCGTGCGTTCTCCCTGCCCGCTGGGGGGCCCGTCGCCCCATGGCAGCGTCCCCGGCCCGCGCCCTTCGTGCAGGGCGCGACGGCGGACCCTTGGAACCTCGCGTCGAGCGATGCGGCCTCGATCGGCGCGCTGGCCGAGCGTATCGCGACGACGGAGGCGGGCTCCGCGCCCGCGCTGTTCGACGGCGCCGGGTTCTACGCCTCCCTCGAGTTTCTCGCCCAGGTGCGGGCGACCTTCCTCGTGTGCAGCGGATCGGACGGGCTCTACGTCCTCGATCAACACGCCGCCGCAGAGCGGGTCACCTTCGACCGCCTCCGGCGCGCGTTCGCCGCCCGCACCATCGCGACGCAGCGCCTGCTCATCCCCGAGGTGGTCGAGCTCCTGCCGGCCGAGGTCGCGGCGCTGGAGGGACGCGCGGACGAGGTGGGGGCGCTCGGCGTCGATCTGCGCCCGGTCGGTCCCGCCGCGGTCGCCGTGCACGCAGTACCGCACGTGCTGGCGCGCGCGGGCGCGGAGCGGCTCGTCCACGACCTCGTGGCCGAGCTCGGCCGGGCAGCCCGCCGGCCCTTCGGCGACGCCGCGGATCTGGTGCTTGCCACGATGGCCTGTCACGGGAGCATCCGCGCCGGCGACGTGCTGTCTCGCGAGGAGGCGGTGGCTCTGCTTCGCGCGTTGGACGACATCGATTTCGCCGGGCACTGCCCGCACGGCCGACCGGTCGTCACTCGGATCGGCTACGACGAGCTCGAACGCCGTGTCGGTCGTTGAGAGCGCGCTGCGCATCGCCGAGGCGGCGCCCCAGGGCCTGCTGGCGATCGTCGGACCCACCGCCACAGGCAAGACCTCTCTGGCCGTCGCGCTCGCCGAGCGCCTCGGGGGAGAGGTGGTCAACTCGGACAGCGTCCAGATCTATCGCGAGTTCGACGTCGGGTCGGGCAAGCCGACCGCGGAGGACCGCGCGCGCGCGCCACACCACTTGGTCGGAGTGGTCGAGCCGCTCGACCCCATGGACGCGGCGGAGTGGGCGCGACGCGCGGGGCGGGCGGTGGCCGACGTTCGGGCCCGCGGCCGGGTGCCCATCGTGTGCGGCGGGACGTTCCTTTGGGTCAAGGCCCTCCTGTTCGGTCTCGCCGAGGCTCCGGCCGCGAGCGCGGCCATCCGCGAAGGCCACCGCGAGATCTCGGACCGCGAGGGACGGCCCGCGCTCCACGCGCGCCTGCGCGAGGTGGACGCCGACAGCGCGGCGCGCCTTCACCCGAACGATCTCGTCCGGGTGAGCCGCGCGCTCGAGGTGTTCGAGCTGACCGGAAAGACCATGAGCGCCTGGCAACGGGAGCACGCGTTCTCCCGCCCTCGGCACGACGCGCGACTCATCGCGATCACGTGCGACCCGCAGACGCTCACCGAGCGCATCACACGCCGCGTCCAGGCGTGGCTCCAGGCGGGCTGGGTCGAGGAGGTGCGTGACCTCGAGGCGCGCGGTTTCGGGGGCGCACGAGCCATGGGGAGCGTGGGGTACGCCCAGGTGCGGGCGATGATCGCCGGGGAACTCCCGCCCGAGGACCTCGAGGTGGCGATCGTCCGCGCGACGCGGGTCTTCGCGCGTCGCCAGCGCACCTGGCTCAATCATACCGAGGTGAACTGGGTCTCCTGATCCGACCCGTCCGCTTGACCTTCGCGTCACCAGACCCGCGGGATGAGCCGATACCGGGTCCTTTGCCGGTACGCCGCGTAGCCCGCCAATTGGCGCGTAAGAAACCTCTCCTCGTCCAGGAGGCGCCACACGAGGATCGCGGCGAACGGCGGGACGGTGACGAGGCCGATCCACGACCCCAGCGAGAGGGGGATCCCCGCGACCAGCACGAGACCCCCGACGTACATCGGGTGACGCACCATCGCGTACGGACCGGTATCGACGACGTGTTGCCCTCGCGCCACTTCGATCACGGAAGAAGTGAACGTGTTCGCGCGAAAGACCATGAAGACGACGAGAAAGCCGAGCGCCACGAGGGCATGGCCGCCGACCACCGCCGCGAGCGGCGCGCGAGAGCCGTGCCACCGGCGGTCGAGCGCGGGCACGACGATGGTCGCGAGGAAGGAGACGCTCGCGATCGCCTGGATGACCTTCTGGCTCAGTTCCTTCTCGGCGACCGGACCGGCCTGCGTTCGCCGTTCGAGGAGCGCGGGATCCGCCCGCGCCAAGTAGAGGGTGATGGCGAGCGAGGCCGCGAAGAAGAGACCCAAGAAGGTCCAACCCTCGACGAACCGGAGCGTGCCCGCCGGGCCGAAGACGAGGAGCGCCATGACGACGAGGAGCTGAGCGAGGCCGACCCCGGCCCGGCG
>DATGJA010000499.1:0-4294 GCA_035295445.1 Polyangiaceae bacterium
GAGCATCCCGATCGCCGAGCTCCCCGGCATCAGCGTCTTCTACAGGGACCCCGCAGCACAGGTGTTCCACACCTACTCGACGTACTCGCGCGGCCTCGACATGCTCAACGTGGCCTACCACTACCTCGACATCGTCCCGAAGGGGCGCGACGAAGAGCCCAAGCGCGGCGGCCGATGGGTTCGACGGCGCGACGAGTACGCCGACGCGACGTCCGCGGCGTGCCACTGAGAGGCGACACCGGTCACCTCCGGAGGCGGGCCCGGATGTCGGCGTACGCGGCGTCGACGAGCCGATCGAGGGCCGCCGCGTCGACCGCTCGACCGGGCCGGAGCTTCACGTGGCGCCCGCGCTTGCCCGTGCCCTCGATCAAGCGAGCCGGGTCCTTCAAGAGGGCGCCGTAGAAAAAGCCGACGTTGACGTGTTCTTTGAACGCGTTGACGTAGCCGAACGCCGCATCGCCGACGCAAGCCGTCGGACACCCGTCGTGCATCACCTCGCGTACGTCGTCGCCGCAGCGCCGCATCCGGGCGAACCAGGTCTCGACGAACGGGCGCAAGTCCTGGCGTTGCGCGCGCAGCCAGGCATCGATCGAGGGGTCATGCTGGACGGCCGTCGGGAGGCGAAAAAGGTCGTCCATGGGTCGTCCTCGCTGGCGCCGAGTGTACACTCGGCGGAGCCCATCATGACGACCGCTGCCATTCACGGAAGCTGCCTGTGCGGGGCCGTCCAGTACGAGGCGACCGAGGTCGGCGCCGCGGCCCATTGCCACTGCTCGCGGTGTCGCAAGTGGCACGGGGCGGCGTTCGCGAGCGTCGCGCGCGCGCCCATCGACGCGCTGCGTGTCCTGTCGGGTGCCGAGACGCTCGGTCGCTACGCGTCGTCTCCCGGGGTCGAGCGGTGCTTCTGCAAGGTGTGCGGGTCGAGCCTGTTCACGTTGCGGCACGACGTCGGCCGGGCCCACGTGCGCCTCGGCACGGTCGACGGCGATCCGGGCGTACGCCCCTCGCGCCACGCGTTCGTCGGGTCGAAGGCGCCCTGGTTCGAGATTACGGACTCGCTGCCGCAACATCACGGGCCGCTTCCGTCCGGCGAGCCACCGGACTGAGGGGGGGGCGTGGGGAAGTGCCCGCCATGACCCGCGTCGTCCTCGTCGGCAACTCCGGAGCCGGCAAAGTCGACCCGGAGACGACGGCCTTCATGGACGCGCGCGACCGCCGGGTGATCGAGGGCGCCCCCTCACGCGCGCTCGATGAGCTCGATCTTGTAGCCGTCCGGATCTTCGACGAACGCGATCACGGTCGTCCCGTGCTTCATGGGCCCCGGCTCGCGCGTGACCTTGTAGCCCAGGGCGCGGACCCGGTCGCACGCCGCTTGGATGTCGTCCGCGGCGATGGCGATGTGGCCGAAGGCGTCGCCGAGGGCGTACTGCGCGCGGCCGTAGTTGTACGTGAGCTCGATGACGGTGTGGTCGGCCTCGTCGCCGTAGCCGATGAAGGAGAGCGTGAACTTGCCCTCGGGGTAGTCGCGCTCGCGAAGCACCCTCATCCCGAGCGCCTCGCAGTAGAACTTCTTGGAAGCCGCGAGGTCGCCGACCCGGAGCATCGTGTGCAGGATTCGCATGGCCCCGAGTCTATAGCGCAGAGGTGATCGCCGCGGGCGTCGCACTCCCAGGCACGTCCACCATGACCCTCTCGACGCATCTTGAGCGAAGCGTGGCGCGGCCCTACCCCGTCACGGCTCGGCGGAGGGCTCCGCCGCGGGGCGAGGCGCGACGGCGGGACCGCTCGACCGGTCGTACTCGAAGTACCGCTTCAGGCCCAGGAACGGCTTCTCGTACGCGTAGTAGCTCGCGAGGGCCAGGAGCATCGTGCCGCCGATGCCGATCGCGCCGAAGCCGAGCAGCCCCACGAGTCGCGACCCCGAGTGGCCGAGGCCCCGCGCCATGCCGGCGATCTTTTCCGGCGGGACGAGGCGCAGGAACACGGGCTCCATCGGCGTGTGCAGGACGTACGCACCGTAGCTGTACTTGCCGAAGCCGCGGAGAACGCGACTCTCGAGCGCACGGCGCAGGAGGCCGGGCGTCTGCGCGAGGACCAGGACCGCCGCCGCCCCCACCGCGAAGGCGGAGAAGCCCGGCCCGAGCGCCGTCCAGTGCCACCAGAGGAGCGGCTTGCGCTCAGTTCCCGAAGTCCCAGCCCGCGCCGGCGTGGTAGCGCGCGAGCACGTTCTTTGCGATGAGGATCTTGTGGACCTCGTCCGGCCCGTCGGCGAGCCGCAAGGTGCGCGCGCCCTGGTACATGCCGGCGAGCGGAAGCTCGCTCGTGACGCCCGCCCCGCCCCACACTTGGATCGCGCGGTCGACGACGCGGTGATACGCGCTCGGGACGAAGACCTTGATCGCCGAGATCTCCGTGCGCGCGTCCGCCCCGGCGTCGATCCGCTCGGCGGCGTGGATCGTCATGAGACGAGCCGCCTGGATGTCGATGTACGAGTCGGCGATGAATCCCTGGATGAACTGTTTGGTCTCGAGCAAGCCCCCGTGCACCTCGCGCGTTGCGGCGCGGTGCACCATGAGATCGAAGGCCCGCCACATCTGGCCCACCGCGTTCATGCAGTGGAAGATGCGGCCGGCGCCCAGCCGATCCTGCGCGGCCCGGTGTCCCGAGCCCGTCCGGCCGAGCTGGTTCTCCAGGGGGACCCGCACGTTCTCGTAGCGGATCTCGCAGTGGTCGCTGGTCGACGCGCCCCAGATCGGAATGCCGCGCACGATGGTGAGCCCGGGCGTGTCCCGAGGGACGATGATCTGCGTCATCTTCCCCTCGCCGGCGCTCGGGCCGCTCGGGTCCTCTGTGCGACACATCACGATGAAGAAGTCGGCCGCCTTGCCGTTCGATGTGAACCACTTGTGTCCGTTGATCACCCAGTCCCCGCCCTCCTTGCGGGCCGTCGTGCGGATCGCGCGCGGATCGGAGCCCGGGCTGTCGGGCTCCGTCATCGAAAAGCCGGACTGCATCGTCCCCTCGACGAGAGGGAGGAGCCACTTCTTCTTTTGCTCCTCGGTCCCGTACTTGGCGAGGATCACCTGATTGCCCGAGTTGGGCGCGACCACGCCGAAGAGCGCCGCGGCCCCCACGCAATAGGCGAGCACCTCGTTCATGTACGCGTGCGGCAAGAAGTCGAGGCCCATGCCGCCGTACTCCTTTGGGAGGTGGGGGGCCCAGAGACCGGCCTTCTTGACCCTGGCCTGGATCTGCCGGCGGAGATCGAGCGCCTCCCGACGTCCGTCCTCGTCGACCGAGCCGTCGCGGCGAAAGGCCCACAGCTTCGACTCGTTCGGCAGGATGACGTCGTTGACGATCGCGGCCGTGGCGAGGCGCAGCTCGTTGATGCGAGCGTCCAGCGTAGGAACCGGGTTGACGTTCATTTCCAGCAGCGATAGCCGAAAAGACGGTCGACCGCCCCCCCGGAGCTATCAAGGCGAGTCTTCTCCTGTACACTCGTCGCGGCCCGATGATCGAGGGTCGGAAAACCGCGTGGCCGGCGATGTCGATCGCCGCCGCCTATGACCTCTTGACCGCGCGCGGCGCCCGGTTCGAGGTCGAAGAGGTCGTCGTCCGCGGCGTGCCGACGAAGGTCTGGAAGAACGCGCCCGCGACCCTTCGCGACGTGTTCCTCGGCGGGCGGCTGTTCGGGCCGCGCACGTACATCGTCTACGAGAACGATCGGGCGACGTTCGACGCGTTCGGTCGCGCCGTCCTGACGCTCGCCGCCGAGCTGCGTCGCCAGGGCGTGGCGAAGGGCGATCGCGTCGCCTTGATCATGAGAAACCTGCCGGAGTGGCCCGTGGCGTTCTTCGCTGCGGCGCTGGTGGGAGGCATCGTCGTGCCGATGAACGCCTGGTGGACGGCCCCCGAGCTCGAGTTTGCGCTCATCGACTCCGGGGCGTCGGCGGCGATCGTCGACGGCGAGCGGTTCGAGCGTCTGGCCCAAAGCCTCGATGCGTGCCCCGCGCTCCGGCGTGTCTACGTGACGCGCAGGACGGGGGGCTTCGCGGACCGGCGCGCGCGGCCGCTCGAGGACGTCGTCGGACCGGTCAACGCGTGGGCGTCGCTGCCCGAGACGCCGCTGCCCGACGTTCCCCTGGGGCCCGAGGACGACGCCACGATCTTCTACAGCTCCGGGACGACGGGCAGGCCGAAGGGCGCCCTCGGCACCCACCGGAACATGGCGACGAACATCATGACGGCGGGGTGCCTGTATGCGCGATCCTTCCTGCGGCGCGGAGAGGCGCCC
>DATGJA010000500.1:0-3156 GCA_035295445.1 Polyangiaceae bacterium
GCCGGCCCGACGAGCGTTCTCGTTCGCGCTGGAGTGGTCGTCGCCTCGATCGTGCTCGCCGCGCCCCTCATCACGGGCACCGACGACGGGGCGCTCTCGCGGGCGGGTGTGGTGGCACTCGTCGCGCTCGGACTTGCCTGCACGCCCGTCCTGGCGTGCGCCGCCGCCGGCGTCCCGGCGGTCTACGGGAGGCGTCTGAAGCCGGGCGACTTCGTGGAGGCGGGAGGGCGGGCGGGCGTCGTCCGCGACGTAACGCTCCTCGAGCTGGTGCTCGAGGACGCGATCGGCTGCGAAGTCCGGGTGCCCCAGTTGCTCGGTCTGTGGCACCCGACGCGCGTCCTCGGGAGCGCGCCCCTCGCCTCGATCGACGTGGTCGTCGATCCGGCGCACCGTCCCGCGACGGTCGAGGAGGCGCTCGTCGGCGCCGCGGTCGACGCGTGCGAGCGCGCGCGGGTGGAGCTCTTGTCGCTCGACGCGGACGGAGCGTGCTGGCGCGTGTCTGGCGTGCCGAAGCCGACCAAGGGCCCCGCTACGCTGGCGGACGCCGTCGCACAGGCGATGGCGCGCGCCGGCATCCCGCTCGGCCGATCGCGGGCGGCACGGTAGCGGCGGATGAACGCCATCCTGCTCCTCATGGGCCTGCTGGTCCTCTCGTATCTCGGCAGCTTCCTCGTCACCGGCCGAACCGTGCGAGGGGCCGGGCTTCCCTCGGGCGTCGAGTACGTGGCCCTCGGCTTCGTCCTCGGCCCCCACGTGCTCGATCTGGTAGGCGCCGACAACCTGGCCGCCTTCGAGCCCGTCGTGCAGGTCGCTCTCGGCTGGCTCGCCTTCGGGGTCGGCCTCGACTTCGGCTTCGCCGGTGACAAACGGGTGCGCTTCTCGAGCCTCGCGCTCGGCACCTTCGGCGCGATCGTGGCTGGCGGCGCCGTCACGGCCGCGGTCTGGTTCGCCATGCCCCGCCTGCACGCGGACCTGCCGGTCGCGCAGCGCATCCTTCTGGCCGGGGGGCTCGGCGCCGCATGCTCCGAGACGACGCGCAACGCGGTCCGCTGGGTCATCGAGCGCCTCGAGGCGCGCGGGCCCCTCGCCGACAGGCTCAACGAGATTGCGCACGCGGACGACCTGGTTCCGCTTCTGGCGGTCGCCTTCCTGTTCGCGCTCGAGCCGACCCGCTACGCCCTGGTCAAGATGCCGCTGCGCGACTGGCCGGCGGCCACGGTGGCGCTCGGGATCCTGCTCGGCGCGGGGACGGCGTTGCTGCTGCGGGCCGAGCTGCGGCTCGACGACGCGTGGGGCGCGCTCTTCGGCGTGTGCTTGATCGCCGTCGGGACGACGGCGCGCCTCGGCCTGTCCACGCTGACGGCGTGCTTCTTCGTGGGTCTCTCCGTTTCGATTCTGTCGCGGCACGCGCGCGAGTTGCGCGACATGGTCGGGCCGACGGAGCGACCCGTCCTCTTGCCGGCGTTGCTCCTCGCGGGCGCGCGCGTCGACCTCCGTGCGATGCCGGCGCTGCCGCTGATCGCGGCGGTCGCCATCGGCGCCCGGATCGTCATGAAGGTCTTCCTCGGCTGGGTGCTCTGCGTGGGGTCGCCGCCGGCGCGCAAAGCGGGGGCCCTCGTCGGCGTCTCGCTCATCTCCTCGGGCGCCCTCGCCATGTGCATCGGACTCGCGTTCGCGCTGCGCTTCCCCGGCGTCGTGGGTGACTCGGTCCTCGTCGTGGCCGTCCTCTCGGCGATGGTGGGCGAGTTCCTCGGGCCGGTGGGCCTGCGCCGCGGACTCATGGCGGCCGGGGAGATTCGCGACAGCGGGGGGGGAGCTGCGCCGCTCGAACGCCGCGGCGCGGGGAGGGTGACGACATGAGCGGCGCTGCAGCCGCCGTCCACAAAGGGGGCCTGGTCACCCATTTCGTCCACGCCCTCCTGCTCGCGGGCTTCGGCGGGCTGATGTTCTTCGTGACGCGCGCGGTCCCCGAGATGCACGGCGGTCTCTGGACCATCGCGGCGGTCGGCTTCCTCTTGCTCGCCGGGACGCTGACGAGCGAGCTCCTCGCGCCGATCGGGCTGCCCCATCTCACCGGTTACTTGCTGGCCGGGGTCGCGGCGGGGCCCTACGCGCTGCGCCTCGTCGATGAGCACACGGTGAAGAGCCTGTCGCCGGTCAACACGCTCGCGCTCTCGCTCATCGCGCTCGCCGGCGGCGCGGAGCTCGACTTTGCAACGATTCGCCGATCGGCGCGCAGCCTCGCTTGGGCGACGCTCCTGCAGTGCGTCTTCGTCCTCGTCGCGATGAGCGCCGCGTTCTTCGTCGCGCGTCCGCTCTTGCCCTTCACGCGCGGGCTCTCTCCGATCACGCTCGTCGCAGTCGCGCTCTTGTGGGGGGCCCTCTCGGTGACGCGAAGCCCGTCGGCGACGCTCGGGATCCTCTCCCAGACGCGCGCCAGCGGCCCCCTGGCGAGCTTCACGCTGGCCTTCGTCATGACGTCGGACGTCGTCGTCGTAGTCCTCTTGGCGACGGTGCTGGGATCGGTGCGGCCGCTCATCGATCCGTCGCAGACTTTTTCGCTCGACGCGTTCACGACCCTCGGGCACGAGCTCTTCGGGAGCGTGGCCCTCGGGACCACGTTGGGGCTGGTCATCGCTGTGTACCTGCGGCTCGTCAACCGGCAGATGCTCGTCGTGCTCCTCGTGCTCGGATTCGGCGTGAGCACGCTGCTCGACTACCTGCAGTTCGACTCGCTGCTCACCTTCATGGTGGCCGGCCTCATCGTTCGCAACGTATCGAGCCAGGGCAAGCGCTTCGTCGGGTACATCGAGGAGACGGGCAACGTAGTCTATGTCGTCTTCTTCGCGACCGCGGGCGCAGACCTCGACGTGCCGCTCTTGCGCCAGCTCGGGAGCGTCGCGCTGATCCTCGCGGGGATTCGCACGATCATCACGTGGATCGCGGCGCGGCTGTCGTCCCGACTCGCGCAGGACTCGCCGGGGTTGCGGCGGTGGGGGTGGACCGGCCTCATCTCGCAGGCCGGCCTGGCCCTCGGCCTGAGCATGATGGTCGCCCGCGAGTTCCCGACTTTCGGCACGCCGTTCCGCGCGCTCGCGGTCGCGACGATCGCGGTCAACGAGATGGTCGGACCGATCATCTTCAAGTTCGCGCTCG
>DATGJA010000501.1:0-17533 GCA_035295445.1 Polyangiaceae bacterium
CGATCACCATTCCCACGCCGTAGCCGTCGAGGCTCATCGTCGTCGCGTACCGCGTCGGCACCGACGGCGTCGTCTCGGGCGGCTGATTCACGTACGGCACGATGAATTCCTGCGGCCCGCGGCTGCACCCGGCCGCGCCCGCGAGCGCCGCGCTTGCCCCGAGGAGCTGCAAGAGCCCCCGCCGAGACACCTCGGGCGGCGCGTCGGCGCCCTCTGGAAACTCCGGCGTGGGCGCGCCTTCTCCCGCGCGTTCGTCGGCCGATCGCCACGGCGTCTCGTCCATGCACGTCACCGGTGACAGCCGCTGCATTGGACGGGCGGATCGACGTGGAGGCTCTGGCGGACCCCCGCCCCGATCGCGCGTCTCGACCCGGCCGGCGTCCACTCCATGTTGGTGATCTGGTCGAGCGGCCTGAGGTGCGGCTCGGGATCGCGATGGCAGTCGAGGCACCACTCCATCGTCAGCGGGGCGACCGGGTACACCGCGGGCATGAGGTCGACGCGTCCGTGGCACTCGGCGCACCCGACGCCGTGGGACACGTGCGCCGAGTGATCGAAATAGACGAACTGGGGGAGCTGGTGGACGCGACGCCAGCGGAGCGGGCCGCCGCCGAACCAGCTGTCCCGGATCGGCGCGAGCCGGCCCGACTCCTGCCAAACCTGACTATGGCAATTCATGCATACCGAAGTCGGCGGTACGCCCGCGAATTTGGAGCGCGTCGCTTCGTAGTGGCAATAGAGACAATCGATCCCGTCATCCCGTACGTGATGGCGATGGTCGAACTGCACGGGTTGCTCCACGGGGCTTTCCTCCTTCGTCACGTACGGTGTTCGGACCCAGAGAATGGTCATCGTGGGAATGACCACGATCGCCGCGACGGCGATCACCAAACAGAGGCGGAAGACGGTATCGGACCACGGCGGGAAGAGCGGACGCATGGGGCCATGCCTGCGCTCGCGGCAGGACGACGCGGGCACGGGCCTGGTGCAAGCCCCGCGCCGGTCGAGCTTCCGCGGCAGCGCAGGCGGTTGCGTGCTCCGATCGGCCCGAAGACTGGGTCGTTCCGCCACGCGGGTGGCGCAATGGCACCGCCCTCGCTCAGCTCGACTCGCGGGGCCGCCACCTCACGGCACGGTCCATCGGGAAAGGGGGCCCCACGCGACGAACGCGATGGCGCCCGCCGTGCAAAAGGCCGCGCACGTCAGGTCGTGCCAGAGGGCGCGCGTCGTCGCGGCCGGATTCCCGATGACGAGCAGGTCGACCGGACGCGCGTCGCGATACGGATCGCGCAGGACCACCTTGGACCATTTGCCCTCGCCGACGCCGAGATCGAACCGGCGCGCGACCTCGCACGTGCCGACGTTGGGTTCCATCGGGGTCGCGCACACAGCGCGGCCGCGGTACCAGGCCCCGGCGGAGCGGCACGCGGCCACCACGGCCACGACGACCCCGACGATGGCCACGAGGCGCAGGTCCTCGAGCGGATCCGAGGCCCGCCCGCAGGCCGGCATCGGCGCGTGCACCACGACGGCGAGCGTGCTGCTCAGCGTCAGGGCGAGGCCTCCGGCCGCCCACGTCACGAGGTAGTGGCTGCGCGCGGCCAGCGACTCGGGCCTTGCGCACCCGAACCGGCGCACGAACGCGAAGAGCGGCGCGCCCGCGATCGCCGCGAGGCTCCCGATGAAGAACCCGTCCCGCGCGCCCAGCACCGCCCCCCACTCGGCGCCGTACGGGAGGCCGGCCACGGCGCCGATCATCGCCCCGGACGCGAGGACCGAGCCCTCGGCCACCAGCGCCCAGAGCGCCCAGGGGAGCCGCGTCGCCAGCCCCACGATCCACGCGCCGACGAAGCTCATCGCCACCGGCACGAGGATGGTCACGAGCGGTCCTACGGGAGCGTCGTGAGACAGACAACCGACCTGAACGACGGCGGCGACGACGACGGCGCCGGCGGCCCCCAGGACCGCGAAGAGCGCCGCCACGGCGGCGCGCGTACCCATGCTCGATTCCATGGTGGCCTCGCCCGGTTGGACCGACGCCGGCGCGCAAAGTTCCGGGGCCGGCCGCGTGGAGGACGGCTTTTGCGAGCTGCCCGACGGGAGCGCTTACGTGGCCAGACGCGTCCCGATGCCCGGCTGCACCGGCGAGATGTACCGGTGGTGGTTCTGGTGGCACGCGGTCGAGCCCGAACGGTACACGCTCTGGTATCCGCACAACCACGTCTCCGTCCGACGTGGGACTCGACGCCGGTCGATTCGCCGAGGCGGGCGTCGTCGGTCACGCGTGCGCGAGGGTCAGCCTGCGACCCCTGGACGTCGAAGCGGTCACGATGGTCCACCTCGCGCGCCGGACCGACCGGGGCCTCGAGCAGCTCCTGCACGACCAGATCGAGTTCACGCACCTGGCGACGTTCCTGCCCGCGCTGCACGGGGAGTTCGGCGAAGGCTGAGCGGCGGGGGACGCGCATCCATACGGGGCGTCCACAATCCTTCATCCCGCTGGGCGCCCTACGCGACGCGTGCGCGGACGTTCGAGCGCGTCTGATAGAGCTCCCAGAACTTGTCCGCGATCGCCGCGGCCTCCAGGTTCGCCTGCCCGCGATCCCACGGGGTGCCCTTGACGGTGCCCGCGACCATCACCTCGCCGACGAACACCCCCTCGCCCTTGAGTCGCTCGGCGAGCAATCCGACGAACTTGTGCTTTGCGCCGTTCGACAGCGCGAGCGCCGCGGCCTTCACGAGGACCGCGAGCTGGTCCACCCTTGCGTCGATCTCGCCGAACGCGCCGTTCGTGACGAGGACCGCTCCATCGGTCGCGCTCTTCAGGTCCGGCAGGGCCTCCTGCACGGCGGTGAGGAGACCGACGACCGCGATGTCCAGCACGCCGCGCAGGCTCACCGGGTCGACCGTGAGCAGGTCCGGTACGTCGGGACCGCCGTACGCGTTCCAGTGGATGACGTGAACGGGTCCGAGCGACGCGCGCGCCTCGGCGATCGCGCCGCGGATCGCGCCCGGGTCGCCCGCATCGGCGACGAACCCGCCGCCGTCGATGCCCTGGGCGCGAAGGGACTTCACGCCCGCGGCGAGCCTCTCCTCGTTTCTTCCGACGAGGGCGACCGCGAACCCCGCCGAGCCGAAGCGGTGCGCGACGGCGCTGGAAATCCCGGGCCCGAATCCGACGACGGCGATGGTCTTCTTCATGACGCCTCCGATGACAGAGAGAGTGGGATCGTTTTACAGCGGGGGGCCGATCCGCGTAGCCTCGGCAAGATGGGCAGCGACAAGCTTTCGGCAGGAGCGTGCTGCGCGATGGTATGGGCGTCCGCGTGCGGAGGGGGCGGCTCCGGGGGGCCGCCGCCGCCTCCTATCGACCGCAATACGCCCGTCGCCATGGCGTCGATGACGCAGTACGCCGAGCTCTGCGACTGGACCGCGGCCGAGCTGGGCGGGTACGGGCGGAGCATGGACTGCGGCGGCGGCGTGAGCGTGAGCACTTACCCCAACCAGCAGGCGTGCCTGTCGCAGCCGATCGCAAGCACATGCACCGCCACGGTAGGTCAATACGAAGACTGCGTCGCGGGCCTGGCCGGGGCCGGCTCGCTGTGCTCCCTCGCCTCGAGCCCGCCGGCCGCGTGCAACCCGCTCTTTGCGATGTGCGCGACCGCCTTCGGCGGGTGACGGTCGCGACGCGTACCCTTACGGCATGACCTGCGCCGTCTACTTGGCGTGCGAGGTCAAGTAGCTCTGCACGGTCATCCCCCACGCGCTCGGCTGGAGCTTGGTCGCGTCGGTCGTGATGTTGAGCAGGTCCGGCGAGCAGTCGCTGTACGGGTCGAAATCCCAGGCGAGGTTGGGAATCCCCTTCGACTCGAGGTCCGCGTAGAAGGCCGACTCGCTGCCCTGCATCAGCGACCCGTACTCGCCGAGGATCACCGGGATGTTCGGGTAGGTGTACGAGCTCGTCGCCGGCGGATAGCCGTGCACCTCGTAGACCACGTTGTCGTAGGGGACGGGCGTCTTCGCGTAGTAGCTGATGTCGCTCGTCCATCCGTTCCCCTGGACCGACACGAGGTGGTGCGGGACGCCGAGCTTGTCCTCCTCGGCGCGGATGGTGCTCACTGCGTGGGTCATCGCCGCGGCGATCTTCGAGATGGCCAGCGTGTTGCCGCCCGGCTCGTTGCTGACGCCGAAGAGCACGAACGCGTCGTGCGCGAACGTGTCGACGAGCGCCGTGTACACGGCGTCGGTCCCCGTCGGGTACTTGGTCTTGTCGGGTGTCGTCGTCGAGTCGGACGGGACGAACGTCGCCTCGCTCTTGTTGTCCTCGTCGATCATGGTGACGTCGCTCCGCAGCGTCACGAGGACGTATACGTTGGCGTTGGCGCCGAGCGCCTCGATGACGCCTGTCATCGGCGTCTTGTATTGAGCCGGGTTGGTCAGCCAGCTCGTGACTGTCGGGTAGCTGTTCATCCCGAGCGAGATGCGGACGAACGTCGGCTTCCACGCGCTCATCAAGCCCTTGATCTCCGTCTCGAGAGTCTGGTCCGGGTTGGTCATCCAAAGCGTGTTGTCGTACCCGCAGAAGAAGATGTCGTCGATGTTCACCCCGCGGCCCATCCAAGGCTGCGCGGTGCCCCCCCCCTGGGAGACGAAGATCTTGCCCCCGGACGTGTAGAGCCATCCGGCGGGGAATCCGCCGTCGCTCGCGACCACGCCGGCGTCGCTCGGCCCGCTGCCGGAGGAGGCTCCCGTGCTCGCGCCGGTACCCGCGCCCGCGCCCGCACCCGCACCCGCACCCGCACCCGCACCCGCACCCGCGCCCGCGCCTGCGCCCGCACCCGCACCCGCGCCCGCGCCTGCGCCCGCGCCCGCGCCTGCGCTTGCCCCAGATCCCCCGCCGCTCGACGCACCCCCGCCCGCGTCCGTTGCGCGTGCGCCCGCATCCGCTCCGCCGCCCCCACCCGGCGGCCCCGCGTCGCCGCACGCCGCCACCTCCGGATCGGGCCCCGACTTGGCGAGCCCGAAGAAGCCGAGGACACTCTGCCCGTCGATCGGCGTCGTGTGGCCACCGTTCTGCTGCGTCCACGCCTCGAGCACGGTGAACCCGCACGCGTTCTTCCAGCTCTCGTGCGTGTATCCGGACATCGGGGTGTCGGTCGACGTCGGGCTCGTGCCGAGGCCGAGGACATTCGTCCACTCTTTGATGGCCTCCCCCTGGTTATTGTAGTTGATGGTCATGTCCGCGGTGCCGTGCCATAGCTGGATGCGCGGCCGATACCCCGAGTACCCCGGGTCCATGGCGCGCACGAGATCTCCCCACTGCTGCGCGGTCTTCGAGACCATCCCGCTCGCGCACGGGCTGCTCCACTCGTTGCTCGCGTTGTAGCTGGCGGACCAGCAGCCCGCGGGCACGCCGGAGAACTCGGCGCCGGCCTTGAAGACGTCCGGATACACGGCGAGGAGCGCCTCGGTCATCATCGCGCCCGACGACGCTCCCATCGCGTAGACGCGGTCGGCGTCGCCGTGCTGCTTCGACACGGCATACTTGACCATCTCGGCGATCGCCTGCGTGTCGCCCCCCCCGTCGTGGGTCAGCGACTTGGCGGACCCGACGTCCCAGCAGTTGTTGGACGTCTGCGGAAAGACCATCAGGAAGCCGTCCTGGTCGGCGGCGGACACGATGCCGGCGCCCTGGACCATCCCGAACATGCCGGACGCGTTGCCCCCACAGTAGTGCGAGACGACGACGATCGGCGGGTTCGCGGCCAGCTTCGCCGGCACGTACTCGAACATCGACACGTAGCTCGGGACGTTCGCGGTCGTGTACCCGGTGATCTGCGGACCGAGCGACGCGGCGCGCGCCGGCGAGGCCAGGAGCATGCCGAGCGGCGCGAGGGCCGTCGCCATCGGGACCGCCATCCTCTTTCGACCAGGGCTCATGGAGTCGAACCTCTCACCGACCAGAATGGATCCGAGGGCGAGAAGCTTCTACCGTGCGCCGGGAATGCTCCTCGTAGGCCAACTGTTCTCGCAGCGATGGCCGGCGTCTGGAAGGTCCGCGCCGCGTTTCTCGCGGGCGTGGCGTGCCTCGCGGGCTGCGATCGCGCGAGCAAGGTGGCCGCGGAGGCCGCGCTGAGCGGCCACGAGCCTCTCTCTCTCGTCCGGGGCGTGTTGGACCTGCGCTATGCCGAGAACCGCGACGTCGCGTTCAACGCGCTCTCGCGCGTCTCCGTCCAAGTACCCGCGTGGGGCCTCACCGCGTTCGCGGCGCTGGCGACCATGGCCCTGCTGGTCGCCTGGGCGGCCCGCCGACGCCGGCCCCTCGCGCAGCACGCGGGGTTCGCGCTCGTCGCCGCCGGGGCGCTCGGCAACGCGCTGGATCGCGTCCTGCGGGGGAGCGTGGTCGACTTCATGCACGTGCACCATTGGCCCGTCTTCAACGTCGCCGACGTGCTCATCGTCGCCGGCGTCGCCCTCCTCGCGCTCGCGCGTCAGCGCAAACCGGGCACGAGCATCGCCGCGTAGCGTTCGGGGACCGCCACGCCCCGCGCCGTCATCGCCTCCTCGCCGACGCGCACGAGGATCCCCCCCTCCACGCCGCCGAGGAGCTTGCCCAGCAGGAGGCGCGCCGCCGCCGCGTGCATGGCCAGGTGGGCGCTTTCGGCGTGCGAGATGGCCGCTCGCAGCTGCGTGGCCGCGGCGGCCAAGTCGTCGTCGGAAGCGGCGAGGCCCGCCCGAAGGATCGACGCGAGCGCGGACGTCCACTCGGTCCCTTCACGCTCGAGTGACCGGGCGCAGCGTCGCGCCTCCGCGCCCCGCCGCCGCCGTTCGCGGTCCGAGAATCCCCGCCGCGATGCGATCGCGGCTCGACCGAGGACGAACGTCGTGAGCACGCGAACGTAGTGCACGGACTCGAAGAAGTTCTCGCGCACCGCGCGCGAGAGCTCCCTGGCCCGCTCGTACGCGGTGTCAGCGTAGCCCACGTAGAGATCCACCTCGACGCCGTGGAGGGTCGCACGCCACTTCTGGTTATTGAACTTGGACTGCGCCCACTGCGCCATCGCTTCGTGAAGCTCGCGGCGAGCGCGGTCGGGATCGTCCGCGCTGAGCCACACCGCGGCGGCACACGTCGAGCGGACCGCGACGGAGACGAACCGGTTCCCGCGCTCGTCGGCCTCGACCAGCGCGCGGTTGTATCGCTCGGTCAGATCCTTGAGATCGCCCATGTAGTGGATCGACGCGAGCGTGAACAAGAGTGCCGACTGCTGCCCGGCGCGTCGGTTGGTGGCCATCGCCTGAATCGGATCGAGGATGGCCTTGGCCTCCGCGAAGTCACCCCGGAGAAAGGACGTCACCCCCCGCAAGAGCTTCACCGTGACCTTGGCCGAGCGGTCGGGTGCCTCGTCGGCGAGCTTCTCGGCAAGCGCGTCCAGCGCCCGCGCGGTCTTGGGCTGTGGCCCGCCGTCGCGACCCCCAATTTCGCTGGCGACGAGCGCCGCCGACCGCGAGGCGTGCAGGCGGTCGCCCGCGCGCAGCGCGCTGACCAGGACGCGCGCCTTCACCGAGATCGAGAGGATATGGTCCACGAGCGCGAAGCCCACGGCCACGGCGTACAGAGCGTCGAGGCGCAGGCGCTCGTCGGGGCCGACCTCGCGCGCGCGAAAGCGAGCACCGAACACCCAGAGCCAGAGGCGGTACGCCCAGTACCATGCGAAGGCGGACCACTGGGACGCGGGCGCGCGCAACCCCGTCGCCGCGAGCACCCGGTAGAGTACCTGCGTCCCCTCGTCCATCAATCCCGACACGTGGAGCTGCTCGGCCGCCGCGCGCTGCAGGTCGAGCCGCTGGAGGGGCGGCGCCGCCTCCGCCGCCTCGAGATACACGCGCCCCGCCTCCGCGCTGCGCCCGGCCCACTCGAGCACCTCGCCGAGGCGCTTGCGCAGCCGCACCCCATCGGCGGAGAGGGGTGCCTGCGCCTCGATCGTGAGCCGCAGCAGCTGCGCCGCGCGATCGAAGGCCAGCGCGGACGCCGCCTGCTCGGAGGCACGTTCCGCGAACTGCGCGGCACGGTCCCTCTGACCGGCGCCCAGGAGGTGCTCCGCCACGGCCTCGACGTCGGAGTCCCCCTTGCCCTCGAGGACGGCGGCGAGCCGACCGTGGTGCAGCTGAACGCGCGACGGCGGGATCCGCGCCACGACCATCTCGCGGATCGGACCGTGCTGGACTTCGACCACCTCTCGCCCGCCGCGCAGACTGGCGCGCACGAAACGGCGAGCGCGGAGCTGCGCGATGGACTCGAGCGACTCCGGGCCGCCGCCGGCGGCCTCGATGACCAGGGACGTCGTGACGGGGCGTCCGCAGACCGCGACGATCTCGAGCAGCTCGCGGGCGTCGTCCGGCAGACGCTCGACGCGCGCGTTCACCATCGACTCGAGCACGCCGGCGCCCGCGCCGGTCGGGACGTGGGCCACCAGACCCGTCTCGGAGGACAGGTCGCGTGCAAGCTCCTGGACCAGGAACGGGCTTCCACCGGACTCGCGCGCGATCGCCGCCGCCGCGGCCTCCGCGGGCGGACCTTGTGACCCGACGAGCCCGAGGGCGAGACGGCGGGCGTCCTCGAGCCCGAGCGGCCCGACCGAGATGCTTCGCGCCTCCGAGGCCTCCGGCCACCGCGCCGCGAGCTCGCGGAGGAAGACGCTCGTCGCCTCTTCCTCCTGCCGGTACGTCATCGCGAGCAGGACCGGGGGTGCGAACGGCGGCCGCATCACCTCGAGCACGAGCGCGGCGCTGTCGGTGTCGCCCCACTGCGCGTCGTCGATCAAGAGGACGATCGGGCGACGGCGCGCGAGCGAAGAGAGCAGCTCGCGCAGGGCGAGGAAGGCGCGACGTCGCACGCGCAGTGGATCGGTCACCGGCTCCCCCGCCATGGCGCCGATGCCCGGCACCCGGAGCAACACCGGGAAGAGGCGCGCCAGCGCCCACGTGTCCCTCGGCAGCGCAATCGTCAGGTCGTCGTCCTTGAGACACATGAGGTAGCGGCTGAGAGCGTCGACGAGCCCGTCCACGGCCTTGTACGGCACCGACTCGCGCTCGTGGACGCGCCCGCGCAGCACGACGGCCTTGCCCTGCTCCACGAGCTCGTCGAGGAAACGGTGCGCCAGGACCGTCTTGCCCATCCCGGACGGGCCGCGGATCCGCAGCGTGACCGGCGTCCCCGACAGCGTGGTCTCGAATGCCTCGCGCAGCGCGCGCAGGTGTCCGGCGCGGCCCGTCAGACCGATCGGCAGCGCACCGCTCGAGGGCGCGACGGCGGCCCCGGGCGAGAAGTCCGCGCGATCGACGGGCGCCGCTCCCAGCCGCACGAGGATGTCGTGACCCGACGGCCGCATCGCCGGTTCGCGATGGAGGAGCGCGCGGCACAGCGCCTCGAGGTCCGCGGGTACGCCCTCGACGCGCTCGCTCGGCGCGAGCGGATCGACCGTCGCCTTCATCGACAACACGTCGAGCACGGCCCCCGAGAACGGCGGGCGCCCCACGATGGCCTCGTAGAGCATCGCCCCCACCGCGTACCAGTCGCACGCCGGGCTCGGCTCCTCGAACGCCTGCTCCGGCGCCATGTACGCCGCGGTCCCGACGGCGGGGTTGTCCTCGTCGCGCATCTCTTCGTCGACGACTCGGGTGACCTCGGTCGCGACGCCGAAGTCGAGGACGACGACGCGCCCCTCCGGGGTCACGAGCACGTTGGACGGCTTGAGGTCGCGGTGCAGCTTGCGCCCTGCGTGCAGGGCCATGACCCCTTCGACCAGCTGCCGCAGCGCGGGACGAAGCCGCTCGAAGTCCGCCGGCGACCGGGGCCGGTGCCGGCGCGCACCCTCGCGCTCGAGACCCGCCGAGTCGGACGCCGAGACTTGCGATCGACCTTCCGTGACACGGGTGCCCGAGGCCTCCGGGATGGAGGCCGCGCGGGGCCTCATCGAGCCGCGAGCCGCGTCAGGCCGGCGGACGTACGCGACGAAGTCCGTGCCCCGGACGAGCTCCATCGTGAAGAACACGCGATCCGATTCCGTCATCACGAGCTCGTGCAGGCGCACGAGGTTCGGGTGATCCACGTCGGAGAGCGTCCGAAACTCCTGCTTGAAGAGGTAGAGCGCAGCCGGCGTGGCGTGCAGGAGCGTCTTCAGCGCCAGCAGCTGGCCCGTGCGTCGATCGCGCGCCTCGTATACGGCCCCCATGCCGCCGCGGCCGAGGCATTGCACGATCTCGTAGCGCTCGGTCCCGTCCCAATCGAGCGGCCGCTCCGGCACGGGTGAGGCCGACCGGACGGAGATCTCCACGATGTCTCATCGTACGCTACCGAGACTCCGTAGCGAGAGGGCCCGACGCGGTAGCCCCGGGGATTTGTCGCCTCTCCCGCGGGGTTCACGCACCACCCACCACGCAGGTTCTGGGGGGAGATCCTCTCCCCTTCAGGCGCCCAACTTCTCGAGCGAAGTCAGCAAGGCATTTGGTCTTGCCGGCGTCTTGCCATCGGGCTCTCCCCGACGCACCATGCCCGCGCGACGCACACCACGCCACGCTGTGGGAGGTCTCCAATGGCAAACGCGACTCAGGGGAATTTCGTCTGGCACGAGCACCTGACCAAGGATCCGAAGGCCGCAATCGCGTTCTATACCGAGGTCGTCGGGTGGAAGACGCAGCCCTTCGCGGAGGGCGGTGACTACATCATGTGGATCTCCGGCCAGGGGCCGCTCGGCGGCGTCATGAAGCTGCCCGACGAGGCGGCCAAGATGGGCGCCCCGCCACACTGGATGGGCAACATCCAAGTGGACAATGTGGACAAGGCTGCGGCACTCGCGAAGAAGCTGGGCGGCAAGGTCTACAAAGAGCCCGACAACATCCCGAAGGTGGGCCGCTTCGCGGTGATCGCGGATCCGCAGGGCGCATCGGTCGCGCTCTTCCAGCCCGAAGGCACGATGACGCTGCACGACACGACGAAGGAGGGCGAGATCTGCTGGAACGAGCTCCTGACGTCGGACTCGGCGGCGGCGTTCAAGTTCTACTCGGAGCTCGTCGGGTGGAAGCTCCTGCAAGAGATGGAGATGGGGCCGATGGGCACCTATCGCGTCTTCGGCCTCGGCGACAAGCAGGTCGGCGGCATGATGACGACGCCGAAGGGGGCGCCGAGGCCTCCCGCGTGGCTCTACTACACCGAGACGTCCAACCTCGAGGCGGCCATCACCCGGGCGACCCAGAAGGGGGCGAAGGTGATGAACGGCCCGATGGACGTGCCCGGAGGCGGACGCATCGCGCAGCTCATGGATCCCCAGGGCGCCGCCTTCGCGCTGCACCACTTCTCCGGCAAGCAGTAGGCACGCCGGAAGAGTGACTACACCCTCGGCGACGGCGCGCCGCCCGCGGCGAGCTGGCCAGCGCCCTGCGCGAAGCCCGCGCCCAGCTCGCGCACCACGTCGGCCGCCCCCGTGAGCTCGTGGATCTCCGAAACGCAAACGCCCGCGTAGAGCGGCGTCACGTCTGCCAGCTCGGACGACATCCCCGCCGTCATCCCCTGCGGCGAGAACAGCGGAACACCGACCCGCTGTCGCTCGATGACGGCTGCGCCCGCCGCCACCGACATCAGCGCGCGCGCCGGAACCGCGAGGGCGCCCACAGCGGCGACCCACGCGGGTCCGGCCTCCCGCCGCCTGCACCATCGCTCGGTCGCTCGGTTCGGGACCACGCGGTGAGGGGCAGGCCAGGCGACTCCGAAGAGCTTCGTGACGAGCGTGGAACGCGCGGCCAGCAGCCGCTCCTGGTACGTCGGATGCGCGCCGCTCTCGTGCGTGAGCAAGAAGCGCGTACCGGCGGCGACCCCGGCGGCCCCGTGCTCCGCGGCACGCGCGGCGCTTTGGGCGTCGTGGACGCCGCCCGCCGCGACGACGGGGCGGCCTCCGGCCTCGGCGACGACCGTCCGCAGCGCGTCGATCAACGGCATGCGCGCGAGCAGGTGTCCCCCCGCCTCACGGCCCTGGACGATGAGCGCGTCGGCACCGTCAGCGACCGCGCGCCGGGCCTCGGCCGCAGTGCCGACCTGCTGCAAGACGAAGATGCCCGCGTCGCGCAGGCGCCGGACCGTCCGCGCGCTGTGGCCGAAGAAGAGGCTGACCGCGGCCGGCCGCTCGGCGAGACACGCGTCGACGTGGGCGGCGCACACGAACGGCATGAGCAGGTTGGCGGCGATGGGACGCCCGTCGCTCAGCGCCTTGGCGCGGCGGATGGCCCGCGCGTAGGCGCTGGGGGCGAGGGTGCCGACGGTGCCGAGCCCCCCGGCCCGCGACACGGCGGCCGCGAGCTCCGCCTTGACGATGCCCCCGCCCATCCCCGCCTGCAGAACGGGGTACGTGAGGCCGAGTCGTTCGTACCAGGGCGCAGAGAGAGTCATCGTCACGTCCCTCGTCATATACCGCCGCGAGCCTTCCGAGCGCGACCGCGGCGAGCAGAATGGGCACATTCGTTGCGTTGCATCCGTAGCGACGCTCGAGTCCGCGGGCTCGTGCGAATGCGAGGAGGCGAGGCATGGGTCCCGTTTCCGAATCGGAGCGCAGCCGCGTCATCGTGGTCGGCGTCGACTTCTCGGATGCGTCCGGCGAGGCGCTCTCCCTCGCCTGCCGGATCGCCGATCGAGCCCCCGGCAGGGTCCTCATCTACGTCGTCCACGTCCTGACCCCCCTCTACCTGCCGAGCCCCGGCGTCGAGCTCTTGCCGACGGTTCGGCCCGACACGGCCGAGCGGCTCGAGGCGAGCCACGCCCGCATGCGTCGCCTCGTCCACGGGTGCGCCGCCTCGTCCGCCGCTGGGTTGCGGGCCGCCATCGAGACGCACGTCTGCATCGGCGACACGTCGGTCGAGCTCGAGACGTTCGCGCGCCGCACCCAAGCCGACCTCATCGTCCTCGGCGGGCGTCGCCGGTCCTCGATTTGGAGGGCCTTGCACAGGTCGGCCTCGGCGCGCCTCGCGCGGCGCGCGCCGTGCCCCGTGCTCATCGCGCTCCCCAAGGAGGCGGCCGACGCGGGGGACCGCGCCTCATGAACGGCGCCAGGGACACGCTCGCCGACTTCACCGCCACCCCTCGGATGCTCGCCATGGCGGCGCTCGCGGCCGCCATCGGCGTCCTCAGCGCGTTCGTGGCGCTCGCGCTCTTGAAGCTCATCGGGCTCTTCACCAACGTCTTCTTTTTCCATCAGCTCTCCTTTGCGAATCGATCGCCCGCGTATAACTCCCTCGGCGCGCTCGAGGTCCTCGTGCCCGTCGCGGGGGCCCTCGTCGTCGGCGTCATGGCCCGCTACGGCTCCGAGCGCATCCGCGGCCACGGCATCCCCGAGGCCCTCGAGGCCATTCTCGTCAGCGGCAGCCGCCTCGAGCCGCGCGTCGCCGTCCTCAAGCCGCTCTCCTCCGCCGTCTCCATCGGGTCCGGCGGTCCGTTCGGGGCCGAGGGCCCGATCATCATGACCGGCGGCGCGTTCGGATCGCTGATCGCGCAGCTCCTCGAGGTGACGTCCGCCGAGCGCAAGGCGCTCCTCGTCGCCGGGGCTGCGGCCGGGATGTCCGCGACCTTCGCGTCGCCCATCGCCGCCATGCTGCTCGCGGTCGAGCTGCTGCTGTTCGAGTGGAAGCCCCGGAGCTTCGTCCCGGTCGCCGTGGCGAGCATCGCGGCGCTGATCACGCGCCACTACGCGATCGGCCCCGGACCCCTCTTTCCCGTGCCTCCACACCCGGCGTTCGTCGGTGGCCTGGCGCTCCTCGAGTGCGCGGTCGCTGGCTTGCTCGCCGGAGCGCTGTCGGCCCTGCTCACGCTCGCGGTCTACGCGTCGGAGGATCTCTTCAAGCGGCTTCCGATTCACTGGATGTGGTGGCCCGCACTCGGGGGCCTGGTCGTCGGCCTCGCGGGCGTCGTGTGTCCGCGATCGCTCGGCATCGGCTATGACACGATCGGGGCCATCTTGCGCGGGTCCCTCGCGTGGCGCGCGCTCGTCCTGCTGCTCGTCGTCAAGGGCGTCGCCTGGGCCGCGTCCCTCGGCTCGGGCACGTCGGGCGGCGTCCTCGCCCCCTTGCTCATGATGGGCGGGGCTCTCGGCGGCATCGAGACCCTCGCCTTCGCGCCCGCGGGACCAGGCTTCTGGCCGCTCGTCAGCATGGGGGCGGTCCTCGGCGGCACGATGCGCTCGCCCTTCACGGCCGTCGTCTTCGCCGTGGAGCTGACCCACGACGTGAACATGATGGTGCCCCTCATGGTCGCCGTCGTGGTCGCCCACGCTTTCACCGTCCTCACGCTCAGGCGCTCGATCCTCACCGAGAAGGTGGCGCGGCGAGGGTTCCACGTGACTCGGGAATACGCGGTCGACCCTCTCGAGGTCCTCTTCGTCCGAGACGTCATGACCGCGTCGCCGCCCGGGGCCCGCGAGGCGGATCCGAAGCCGCCCGCCGTGGCGTTCGCGAACGAGTCGCTGCGCACGGCGGTTCATCGAATGGCCCGCGTCGGCGCGACCGAGCTCCCCGTCGTGAGCGGCATGAACTCGACGGAGCGCGTCGGCCGGCTCACGCTCGCGAACATCCTCGCTGCGAGAGCGCGCCATTTGGAGGACGAGACGCGTCGCGCGCGTTTCTTGGTATGGACGCCCCCATCGAGGTTTTTGCGGGCTGCCCGCCATCGAGGATAGGTTTGCCTGCCAATCCATTCTTTCATTCGCAAGAGTTCGCTGAACTTTCGCCTTCTCGTCGTCCCTTGCCAACGGGACCCCGACGGGCGTACTGCCGATCATGAAAGGAGATCGTCATGCCCGAAATGCCCGGCTCACATCTCATCGAGCAAAAGCTCGAACAGTTCCGTTCGCTGTTTGCCAATCACGATACGGACGGCGATCGACGTTACGAGCTCACCCGCCAGGCGCTGTCCGGCTTGGTCGGGAGCATGCCGAATGCGGCGCCCGCGGACATCGCGATGAGGGCGGTGGAGATCGCCGACGCGGCCCTGCGCCTGCTCAACAAGAGTTCCCGAAGCTGAGGGCAGACTCGGCCCGGCGGCCGGCCGCGCAGGCGCACTCATCCGACCGCCGTTCTCGCATTTCGTCACGAGCTGCCGCCGGACCCGGGAACTTGTTCGACGCTCCCGCGGTTTTGGGCGCGGGGATCGAAGATGCGCCTGGTCCTCAAGCTCTCTATGGCCTTCATGGCCGGCACCACGGCCCTCTTGGGCGTGAACGGATACTTTCGTGTTCGCCGCGAAGTGGTGCTCTTTCAGACCGATCGCGCCCGCGACCTCGACCTCATCGGCCGGACGCTCGGGACGTCGTTCGGAGCGGTCTGGCGGTCGGAGGGCGAGGGACGCGCCATGCAGCTGGTCGACGCAGCCAACTCCGGCGGGTCGCGGATTCACGTGCGATGGGTATGGCTCGACCCGGGCGCCGATCTCCGCGTCGATCGGGCGCTCGTCGAGCAACTCCCCGCGGGCACCACCTTGACGCGCATCGCTCCCGACCGGCAGGGAACGCGCGAGCGGTTCACGTACGTGCCCGTGCGGGTCGACGGCGACAGCGGCGCCCTGGAGCTGTCGGAGGGGCTCGACGCCGAGCGCAGCTACACCGGCCGGACGGTCGAGGAGACCGTGCGCACCACCCTCATCCTCGCGCTCGTGACGACTTCGCTCTCGTACGTCCTCGGCTTCTGGCTCGTCGGGCGCCCGATTCGCGCGCTCGTCGACAAGGCGCGTCGCCTCGGCCAGGGCGAGTTCGGACATCCGGTGAGGCTCAGACAGCGCGACGAGCTGGCGGAGCTCGCCCAGGAAATGAACGCGACTGGCAGCGAGCTCGAGCGGGCGCGCGAGAGCGCGATGATCGAGGCCGCCGGACGCGTGGCCGCGCTCGAGCAGCTCCGTCACGCCGATCGTCTGACGACAGTGGGCAAGCTCGCGTCCGGAGTGGCGCACGAGCTAGGCACGCCGCTCAACGTCGTCGTCGCTCGCGCGCAGATGATCTCCTCCGGCGCCACGGCCGAGGAGTCGCGCGAGTACGCGGCGATCATCGTGGACTCCGCGCGAAAGATGACGCGCATCATCCGCCAGCTGCTCGAGTTCGCGCGGCGGCGCGGACCGCGCAAAGAACACCACGACGTCGCGCAGGTGGTCGAGCGCACCTTGGAGATGCTGCGCCCCCTGGCCGACCGGGCGCAGGCCGCGCTCGTGCCCCACGTCGACGGCGGGCCGTTCGAGGCATCCTTCGACGTCGCCCAGATCGAACAGGCGGTGGCCAACTTGGTCGTCAACTCGATCCAGGCGCTGCACCAAGGCGGCCAAGTGCAAGTGCGCGTGGCCCGCGAACGCGCGGTCCCGCCGGCCGACCACGGCGGCCCCGCGGGCGACTGGATCGCCGTCCGCGTACGAGACGACGGCGAGGGGATTCCCCGCGACGAGCTTCCGCACGTCTTCGAGCCGTTCTTCACGACCAAGGACGTCGGCAGCGGGACCGGCCTGGGGCTCTCGGTGGCCTACGGGATCGTCCGCGATCACGGCGGGTGGATCGAGGCCAGCAGCGAGGTGGGATCCGGGAGCACGTTCTCATTTTACCTGCCGGTGGACGCATGAGCGCGGGCCGCGTCCTCCTCGTCGACGATGATCGCCCCCTATGCGAGGCCCTCGAGGCGGGGCTCGGCAAACTGGGATACGAGGTCGTCTGGCGCCTTTCGGCGACCGAGGCGTACGAGGTCCTCGACGCCGAGCCCATCGACGTGGTCGTCACCGATCTCAACATGCGCGGGGCCAACGGGATCGAGCTCTGCGCGCGCGTCATCGAGCGCCGCCCCGAGGTTCCGGTCGCGGTCCTGACGGCGTTCGGCTCGCTCGAAGCGGCCGTCCAAGCCATCCGGGTGGGCGCGTACGACTTCATCAGCAAGCCCGTCGATCTCGACATGCTCGGCATCGCGCTCGACCGCGCCGTGCGGCACAAGCGGCTGCGCGACGAAGTGAGCCTGCTGCGTGAAGAGGTCCGCCGCGCGCCCACGGGGATCGAAGACTTCATCGGCGAGAGCGACGCGATCCGGCGCGTGGCGGACATGGTCGCCCGCGTCGCGGAGTCGGAGGCCAGCGTGCTCGTGACTGGCGAGACGGGGACGGGCAAGGAGCTCGTGGCCCGCGCGATCCACGCGCGTTCCGCGAGAGCACGGGGACCGCTCGTCGCGATCAACTGCGCAGCCTTGCCGGAGGCGCTGCTCGAGTCGGAGCTCTTCGGCCACGTCCGGGGGGCGTTCACCGACGCGAAGGAGTCGCGGCGCGGGCTCCTAGAGCAGGCGCGCGGCGGCACCGTCTTCCTGGACGAGATCGGCGACATGCCCCTGCCGTTGCAGCCGAAGCTCCTGCGCACCCTCCAGGAGCGTGTCGTGCGGCCCATCGGCGCGACCAAGATCGTCCCGGTCGACGTACGCGTCGTCGCCGCGACCAACCGAGACCTCGAGCAGTGCATCGAGGAGCGTCGCTTTCGAGAGGACC
>DATGJA010000502.1:0-11709 GCA_035295445.1 Polyangiaceae bacterium
CGATGTTGCTCATGCAGCTCATCGGATCGGCGGAGGAACAGAGGGCCGCCCACTCGGAAACCATGTACTGGTGCATCGGCCAGCTCCACGAAGCGTCGCTCTCGAAGAGGTGATCGAGGAGGGTGAAGTTCTTCGCGTACGCCCAGTAGTTCGGGATGTCCGTCTCGATCTTGTATCCCATGACGTCCACCAACTTCCCGCCGGTACACGCCGGATCGTTCGGATCGGCGCAGTTCTTCTTGCCGCCCTCGGCGTTCTTGATGAATCCGTCCATCTTGCCGCCGTTGAAGCACGTGTCGTAGGCCGCCGCGCCGTGCGGTCCGCCGGAGTTGGCGTCCGTCGGGTCGTGAAAAGCCTTGACGCAACCGCCGTCGAGGTTGGGGTCGGGGTTGCAGTTGGTCGGATTGCCGGTCGCGTCGAGCGTGAAGCCGTCCGCGCCCGGGAACATTCCAAAGTAGTGATCGAACGACCGATTCTCCTGCATGATGAGGATGACGTGCTCGATCTTGCCGGCCGTGACCGGCGCGTCGGGCGAGGCGTCCGGGGCGCCCCCGTCCGGCGCCGCGCCCCCTCCCTCGGCGGCAACGCCTCCACCGTCGGCGGACGCGTCACCACCGCCTCCTACCGGCGCGTCGGAGCCGGCGGAAGCATCCGGTCCCTTGCCGGTCGTCGCGCCCTGGCTGCCGCAGGCGCAGAAGAGGACGGCGATCGAGCCGGCTACGAACGGGCGAACGTGGACGTTCTTCGACATGAGACCATCTCCTCGCGATGCGCATGCGTCAAAAGCCGTACGAGAGCCCGAGACGCCCCACGTACGCCGGCGATCGGCTCGACAGGCCGATGGAAGGTCCCCCCACGATCGACAGCCGCCGCTCGAGCAGCTGCCAGGACGCCACCGGGCCGACGAAGTGGCGCGCGCCACCTTCCGCCCCCGCGTCGAAGGACTCTTCGAGGTCCTGGCCGACGTACTCGACGCCCAGGCGGACGTCGCTGACGAGGCGGTAGCTCGCCCCCAGCTCGGCGAGGACGTCGAGGCCGTCTCGCCCGTCTGAGAAGACGTGCTCGGCGTGAAGCGTGGTCGCGAGGCGCACGCGCTCGACGTCCACCGAGATGGCGGCCTGGGCCCATCCGCCATTGTCCCCGTGGGGCGAGCCCGGCCACCACTTGCCCCCGTCGGCGTCGTAGAACGGGCCCGACCACGCCTCGCGCAGATAGCCCGCGCTCAGCGTCGCGTGGAAGCGGCTCGCGTCGAGCGGCGAGAGCAGCACGCGCACGCCTGCGATGGCGCCCGCGCTCGGGTTCGGTGAGCCCTCGACCCCACTCATGCCCATTTGGCCCAGGGCCAAGACCGATAGACGAGGCCAGAGGCCAACCTCGCCGCCGGCCGCGACCATCGCGCCCGGTTGGGCCGTGTTCGCCGCGAACGCGCTGTAGGCGTTGGGATAAGGCGACCCGACCCGGGACGGATTCGAGCCAGGCTGCGTGTACGAGAGGCTCGTCGTGCCGATGACGGTCATCGGCGCCGCGACGCGGGCGTCGTCGGCATAGAGCCACGTGCGATCGATCGCGTGCCGGCCGGAATCCGGCGAAGGAGACGGGCGATCGGGAGACTCGTCGTCGGCGCGAGCGCTGGACGCCCGGCCGCCCACGGCCACGAGGAGCGCGAGGACAAAAAAAGACCGGCGGAGCCCCATTCCCGGGGCGCCTGCAACCGATGTGCCCCTCGTTCGCTCTTCGATTCGCAGGCGAATTCGACGGAAGCGGACTGCCGCGCACCCCCTTCCCCCCGGCCGCCGCGTCGACCAGGAGGTTCACCGGAGGTTCACCGGCGGACCGCCGAGGCGGTCGCTGCGGAGGGGCGCGGGGGGCGAGCGGTTGTATCCTCATTCCCCGGGCGAGCACGATGAACCTCTGGGCGAGACTGTTCGAGAAGGCCCCGCCGCTCGAGGGTGACGACGCGCGCGTGCTGCAGGCCGCCAAGGTCGACGCGGCGAGCCGCCGGTGGCGCTGGCGCGGGCCGGTCCGAATCACCCTTCTGGACGACACGCCGGGGCGGCGGCGGTGGGCCGTCACGACGCGCGCGAACGCGGCTCGAGGCAACCTTCACGTCACGGTCGTCGAGCCGGGCTTCACCGTGGCCCGCGCGCTGAAGGCCACGCTTGTCGCCTACGACGGCGCCACGATCGCGCCCATCGACGACGTGCCGGACGGGGTGCTCCAAGCCGCGAGGGCCTACGGCGAGGAGCGCTCGTGGATCTGGCACGACCCGATCCGCGTCACGCGAGTGAGGGCGGCCGACGGCACGATGGAGTGGGTCGTCTACACCAACGCAAACGGGCTGGGCCTCAACCTGCTCCTGACGGTCCGCGCCGTCGCTGGCCATGAGGTCCCCGAACCGCTCGGCTTCGTCGTGGTGCGCGGCGTGCAGGCCACGTGCTCGCACTCCGGTGACCCGGCCGGTCGTGGCCCCGACGAGCTCGTGCCGGACGAGGTCTTGGCGTCGGCGAAGGCCTACTGCGCGACGCGCTCGTGGCCCTGGCTCGAGCCGATCGCGATCTCGTCGGTCGGAGCGGACCCCCGGCGCCGAGAGTGGACCATCGTCACCAACTGGGGCTGTCGAGGAATGAACGTCAGCCTGCGCGTCCGCGAGCCCGACTTCGCCGTGGTCGAGAGCGGCTTCCTGCCGCGGTAGGGAGCGCACTTGAAAGACAGCTCCGGCCGACGGCGGCGACGAGTTTTCGCGGAGCGAGCGTTGGCATAGTTGCGAACTCTCGCTTCGCTCGAGCCTGCGGACTACGCCCGCGCCACGACGACCTTGGAGACGTAGGCCGGGGTCACCGACTCGACGTGGAACCCCGTCTCTTCGAGCGCGGCGGCCAGATCGTCGCGGACGTAGTCGTCGTAGAACGGCTCGTGGAAATCGCGTGCGAACCTCGCGAGGGTCGGCGCGAGGACCGCGCTCTCGGCGAGCTGGGCCGAGTCCTCGACGACGAGCAGGCCACCGGCGCCGAGGACGCGCTTCATCTCGCGCAAGACGGTTCGCCGGGTGGCACGGGGAAGCTCGTGGAACAGGAAGACGCTCGTCATCACGTCGAAGGTCCCGTCGCGATACGGCAGGTTCTCGGCGTTCTCGGCTGCGAGGGACACCTCGGGTACCCCGGCGAGCCGATCACGAGCCGCACGGAGATACGCGGGGCTGAGGTCGACGCCGTACAGGCGAAGGCGTGGATGGGCCACCGCCATTTGGCCCAGGAGCCGTCCGGTGCCGCACGCGACGTCGAGGAGCCGGACGCCGTCCTGGCCGGTCTCGCGCAGCCGTCGCGTCACCGGCGGGATCACTTGACGCCGCATGATGTCGGCCGTTCCCAAGAAGAGGAACTCGACCGTCACGTCGTACAAGTGGGCCGAGTGGTCGCTGAAGTACCCGTCGGTCTGCCAATGAAACGTCCGACGGAAGTAGGCCGGATAGCGCTTCGGGTCGACGTCCCTGGGGATGTCGCGGAAGTCGCCCGCGGTCTTCCGCCGCATACTCCGCGGAATGTCGGCGAACAAGCGAGGGAGCTCGCGCGCGTATGCGGCCACGGGGAACTGGAAGAGGAGCTCGCGCGGGTAGAGGCCGTTCTCCACGTTGTCGAGATCCGTCGAGAGGAGGGCCGCGTACCGCTGCTTGACCTCGCGCACGAGGTCGCGCGGGACCTCGGGCAACGGCTGCCCGGAGAGGACACGAAGCAGGCGCTGCGCAGCGAGCGCGGGCACCAAAAGCGACAGCTGCTGTGCGCCGTAGAAGGCGCGGTCGAGCTTTGCGCGCGGGCTGGGCGCGAACGACAACACGACGACATTCTAGCACCGAGCGCCGGGGGGCTCGAGCGTGCGGAGCTGGTCTCTACGTTCCAGTCCGCTCTCTCCCTTCGCTCGAGCGTGCGGACTAGGAGCCGCCGTCGTCGTCGCAGGCGACGAACGCCGTCTCGCTCAGAGAGCGCGCGCGCGCAATGGCCTCGTTCTTGGGGTCGTCCTTGACGTTTCGAACGGCCTCGCGCGCGGGATTGCCGCCCTCGATGATCGCGTCGCGGGCCGTCTGCGCGGCGCGAACGGTGGAGGTAGCCGCGTAGTAGCAGGCCTGCCGGCGGCTCTCTCTCCACAGTGACGAGCACGCCGCCTCCGCAGCGCCCGCGTTGGTCTTGGCCTTCGCCACGGCTTCTTGCCACGCCCGGTACGTCGCCACCTTGGCGATCGCGCAAGGGCCGCCCCGGTCGTCGGCCGGGACAGCCGCGACGCCCTCGCCGCCCGCGTCGGACGCGAGCGGCGCTGTGGGTGCCGGACCGGCGTCGTCGAGGCTCAAGACCTCTTCGATCCGCGCGACGCGCCGCTCGAGAGCCTCAACCCGGGTCGTGCCCCGGCAGCTTCGCACCAGGATGCCCATGACGATAGCCCCGGCGCCCGCGCATCCACCCGCCACGGCCAGGAGGCGAGCGGGCACCGGGCCGGCTCGCGGAGGCAGGCGCGGAGGGGGACCGAGGGGCCGGGCGACCGCAGGGCCGGCGGCGTTGGAGTCGGCGGCCGAGGGGCCGCCGGTCGACTCCGGCGGCAGGGCTCCCTCCCACACGCGCGTCTTCTCCTTCTCGGAGGCCACCTCGTCGACCCAGCGGTCCCACTCGGGGACCGGGTCGTTCCCGAGCACGTCCGCCAGCAGGGCGCGGACGTCGGCGGCGCCCACCTCTCGCCCGACGCCTGCCACGAAGGCGTCGAGCGCGTCCCGAAGCTCGGCCGCAGTCTGCCACCGCTCCTTGGGCTCCTTGGCGAGCGCGCGCTGGATCGCGTCGGCGAGGGGGCGAGGAAATCGCGCGTCGAGCGAAATCGGGTCGGGGATCTGCGTCTCGCGCACGCGGCGGATGGTCTGGACATCCGTGTCGTCGAGGAAGAGGCGACGGTCGAGGCTCACCTCCCACAGGGTGACGCCGAGCGCAAAGACGTCGGAGCGCCGATCTGCCGGTTGCCCGTGCGCCTGCTCCGGCGCGAGGTACGCGAGCTTGCCTTTGACTACGCCGATCGCCGTCGATGCGATGCGGTCCCGTACCTTCGCCAGCCCGAAGTCGATGAGCTTCGGGACGCCCTCGCGGGTGACGAAGATGTTCGACGGGTTGACGTCGCGGTGCACGAGGTGAATCGGCGCCCCCTGATCGTCGGCGAGGTCGTGCGCATAGTGGAGCGCGTCGGCGAGTCGCGCCCCCATCCACGCCACGACCTCGTACGGGAGGCGCTTTCCCTTCGCATGGGCCGCCTTCCACAACGCCAGGAGCGTGTGGCCGCGGAGCACCTCCATCGCGAGGTAATGGCGCTTCCCGTCGTATCCGACGTCCACGATCGAGACGATGTTCGGGTGGACGAGGCGCGACGCGATGCTCGACTCGTCCACGAACATCGCGACGAAGTCCTTGTTGCGCCCGTACTCTGCGCGGATGACCTTGAGCGCGACGAACCGCTCCGGCGGCACCTTCGACCGGCCAAGCCACACGCTTGCCATCCCCCCCTCGGAGATTCGCGCGAGGACTTCGTAGTCCCCGAGCGCTTCGAAGGGGGGCTCGGGGGGCGGCGCGGTGCTCACCTAGGCAATGCTAGAGCCACTCTCGGCGAGAGCGCAAAATCGGTACGCGAGCGCCGTTAGCCGCCGCTCGCCGCGGCGTCGCTCACGTCGTTCGGGAAGCACGGCGCGAGGCAGTTCGTGTCGAGGCAGTCGATGAGCGTCGTCAGGGTCTGACTGCCACCCATGATGGCGTTGACCGCGTTGGGGCACGCGTTCAGGACCTCGTCCATCTGCTCGAGGCACGCCTCGATCGGGTTGCAGCTGCAATCCGCCTGACACTGCGCGAGCTCCTTCGCGCACATCTTCGTCTTGCACTGAGTGCAGGCGCCGCCCGCGTCCCCGACGGGGAGGGATCCGTCGCAGCTCACCGCGGCATCCGCGGCGCCGCTGGTCGCGCCGCCGGACGCGGAACCGGAGCCCGAGCCGCTCCCACCGCTGGTCATCGACCCGCCCTCATCCCCGGACCCGCCCTCGACGGCGCCCGTCGAGGCAGGCGTGTTGGTCCCGGACGTATCCGGCGCCGAGCTACACGCGCTGCATGCCGCAAGTGCGCACACCGCGATGCCTGTCTGCAGGACTCTTCCGAAACCAAGCGTCATTCGGTCCTCCGAACCTCGCGCACGCGTAGCACGATTTCCCGCTGCGTGTGCAACCGCCTGTGCAAGTTTGGGGGGCTCGGATCGGCAGCCGGTGTCAGTGACAGTACGGGTTCGACGTCCCCATCGTCGCGGCGCCAGCGGGGAAGTAATACCCGATGCTCATGCACATCTCGCCGGTCGCGGCCGTTTCGCCGAAGGTGACCTGGGTCGCGTCCTTGTTCACGAAGTGGCAATCGTAGGTGAACTGATCGCCTGCCTTCGTCGTCAAGAAGTTGGGCGCGCTCCAAAGCGCCACGTCGGGATTCTCCCAGTCCGTCGAGTGGACGATGTTCGTCGTCTGGCCACCGCTCACGTAGTTGACGTCGGTGTATGCACCGGTCGAGGAGGACCCGCCGTGCCGGTGGACGTGCGTCGTGAACGCGAAGAACTTGGACCCGGCGGGCGGCGAGCAGCTGCCCCTGACGTCCTGCGAACCGCCCGGCGGCACCGAGATCCCCGCGTTGAACGACACCATCGCGCTCGCGGACTGGGTCGCGTTCTTGGCGTAGAGCACGTTCAGCTTGACGGTGGGATTCGCCTGGGCAGAACCCGTGTTGATGAGGTGGATGTTGAAGATGAACATCTGGCCTGCGGGCATCGGGAGACCGACCCCCTGGGGCATTTGCAGCTCGATGACCTCACCGGACGTGGATGTCGCGTACACCCACGTCCCCTGCGGCACGCAGCCGACGCCCACGCCCCCGCCGCCGCTGATGGACCCGCCGGACACGGTCCCGTCCGCGCCCGTGTTGCCCGTGAACAGGATGAAGTGGTGACTGAATCCCTTGGTCATCCATGACTGGAATGCGCCGACGTTGATCGCGGCATTCCCCGGAATCGACTTGTAATAACAATAATAGGCTTCTTGTCCGGGCTGAATGGGAAGCATGCTGGGCGGTATGGCGATTTGGAATCCATCCGCCGAGGCCGGCGGCGCCAAGTCGCTTCCCGGCGTGCACGAGCTACCCTGTCCGCACCCGTGCGTGGGGGCGGCGGAGCCCGCGTCGCCGCTCGGCGCGCCCGAGCCCGTGCCGGACCCGCTCGTCGAGCCGGTAGACGGGGCGCCGCCGCTGCTGCTGCCTGTGGTGCTGGAGCCGCTGCCGGTCGACGAACCGCCGGACGGGCCCGACCCGCTCGAGGGGCCGACGCCCGAGCCGGTGCCGCCACCGTTGTTCCCACCGCCGCTTCCGGTGCCGCCCACGTTGCCCGCCGCGCCCGACCCCGAGCCGGTCGTGCTGCCGAAGTCCCCGCCTCCAGGCGCCGGGGCTGCGGCGCTACAACCAAGAGTAGACGCGAGCGCTACGACGGCGCCGAAGGATAGGATGGTCCTCATCGTTGGCCTCTTTAGACGAGAAGTAGTGTGCCAACAAAGCGAGCGTGGTCAATGCCGGTGACGGAGGCTCACGAAGTAATCGCGAAATGCGATGCAAATCGCCAACGTGGCTGGAAACGCACGCGTTCTAGAGTCTTGTCCACCTCTTTCGCGTCGGCTTCCGTCGCGTTCTCGTCTGCTTTTCGTCCACTTCTTCTCGCTGGCCTCATTCATCGCGAATCGCGCCCGCTCGTTTGGCCCATCCCAAATGCGCGCAGGGCGGATTTCGCCCCAACGACAAATCGGACGGTGCCGCCGTGAGAGCTCGCATCCGATGCGTGCTCGACAGTGAGCCATGAGCGTACGTTGTTCGACATTCGAGAGAAGCAGGCGGCGGTTCCACGGAGGCCACCGCGTGCTCCTACGCTTGCGTCGCAACGGGCCCCACGGCTTGGAACGTCTGGAGGAGCCGCGCCTACAAGAGCGCGCTCGACACACGTCTACGGGGAGGAAGGGCGGAGGCGATACACCCTGAGCGGGGGGAACTCCACGGCGAGGTCGGCTCGTCCCTCGCGCACCCAGCCATCCGCGACGCGAAGGCGCACGCCGTCTGGCGGCCCCAGGACGAGCCATCGGAAACCCTGCCGGAGTAGCTCGTCGAGGTCCCCCGGATTCGCCAGCAGCCGCCGTCGCCGATCGTGCAGCGAATCGCCGAATCCGAAGGAGGCGACCCCCCAGTCGACCGTCTGCTGCGGCAGTCCGCCGTACACGGCGTACGCGTCCGCGTGCTCCGAGCGAAATACGCTCTCGCCCGCAGCGATGCGGGCGCGGAGATAGTCGACCGCGCTCCGATCGGCTTCGGGCAGCGCGGGAGGGAGGCAATCCGGGGGCGGTCGCTGGAGCGCGAGCGCCAGCGGCCAGGAGAATCCGAAGAACGTGCAGAGGGCGAGCGCGCCGGCGCCGGCGACCCGCCACGGCCAACGGGGGCGCGAGAGGGCGAACGTCACCACGGCGGCCGCGAGGACCGCCAACGCGATCTGCGACACCACCGAGAACTTGACGATGTTCCACGAAGCGCGATGGACGAAAGCGTCCCGGACAAGGAGGCCGCCGCCCGCCATCGGCCCGAGCAGCCACCGCTGTCGCCGCAAGACCCAGAGGCCGGCCGCTCCGAGGGGCAAGAGGGCCCCCAGCCCCGCGACGTGCCATCGCGCCCACTCGTCCGGCGTCGCGTCGTCCCAGAAGGGGTGGAGAGCGATGCCCCCCGCAGACGGCTCTTGCGCCGGCGCGAAGAAGCCGTGCAAGCACCGTGCGCCCACCCCCATGACCACGGCCCACGCCACGCCCCGCGAGAGGCGCGACGCCCAGTGCGCGCGCCTCGTGCTGGCGTAGGCGACGACGAAGCACGGAACGAAGCTCGAAAAGAGCACGACCTGCGCGAGCGAGAGGAATTCTGTCAGCACGGACACGAGGACCCACGTGGCGGGTCGGAGCTCCCGACCCTCGAAGCGCGCCGACACGAGGAGAAGCGCCGCGAAGAGCGGCACGCCGAGCGACCACGGGTGTTGCAAGAAGTTCGAGACGAAGGGGGGCGTGATCCAGATGCCGCCCTCCTTGCAGAAGCTCGTGTAGTAGGTGATCGACGCCGAAGGGACGGGCCGACAGAGAAACGGCGCGCCGCCCGCGAACGTCACGCAGGTGGCCGTCACGGGCCCCGCGAGGCGCCCTCCGACGAGGCGTTCGCCGACGAGCCACCAGAGGCAAAACGAATATCCCCAGAGGAGCAGCGCGACGACGTGGACCGTGGCGTGGACGTCCGCGCGTCCGAAGAGGGTGGACCCCACCGCGCCGAGCAGATCGACGCCGTAATGATATTTCAACTCGTACGTGGCAAAAGACAGGTGCCGGGGAGGATAGATGCCATTCTGCATCTCGGCGGGTACCGAGAGATGTCCCGTAATCAGGCACTCGTCGTGCTTCGAATACCTAATTTCGGGCAGCACGAGCAGCGCGATCGCACCGGCGGCTGCGAGCCACATCCAGGGGTCGCGGCGCCCCGACAAAGGTCGACGCGGCCGGCGCCGGCCGGCCTGCCAGCCCCCCGCGGCCACGAGGAGGGTACCGACGAAGAGACCGGTGTAGAAGGACGAGCTGACCAGCCCGACGGCGTGAATCACCAGGAGCCAGAGCGCCAACCCCACCGCGGGACCGAGAAAGCGCGCGAGAGGCCCATCCCGGGTTCCCGCCCAGGCCAGCGCGACGCCCGCTCGCCAGACGTACGGGACCAAGCCAACGAGCGGGACGGCAACCCAGCGGCTCGGCATCCCCCCGCAGCCTAAGCTGTGCCCCGCGTGAGACGCTAGGGCTGCGCTATCTTGTGGACCGTGGAGCCGATCCGGATCGGCCGCTATTCGGTCTACGAGGCCATTTCCCGAGGGGGGATGGCCACCGTCCACTTCGGACGCTTCACGGGCCCCGGCGGGTTCGCGCGCACCGTCGCCGTGAAGCGGATGCACGCGCATCTCTGCAACGACGCCCGGTTTGCGGCGATGTTCGTCGACGAGGCGCGCTTGGCGTCCCGGGTCAGCCACCCGAACGTGGCGGCGACGCTCGACGTGCTTGCGACCTCCGACGAGCTTCTCATCGTCATGGAGTACTTGCACGGCGAACCTCTCGGCAGGCTTCTGCGCAAACGGCGCGACGGCCCGGCGAGGGTGCCGCCGGGCATCGCGAGCGCGATCGCATGCGACGTCCTCGAAGGACTGCACGCCGCCCACGAGGCGACCGACGAGGACGGCCACCCTCTCGGCATCGTTCATCGCGACGTGAGCCCGGACAACGTCCTCGTCGGCGCCGACGGCACGTCGCGCGTTCTCGACTTCGGCGTCGCGAAGGCGGTGCGCCGTCTCCAGGTCACCCGGGAGGGACTGGTCAAAGGCAAGATCGCGTACATGGCGCCCGAGCAGGTGAGGGGCGAGCCGTTAGAACGGACCGCGGACGTCTACGCGGCGTCCGTCGTCCTCTGGGAAATGTTGACGGGAGAGCCCTTGTTCGCCGGCGAGCGCGACGCGGATGTCGTGGAGAAGATCCTGTACGGGATCGTGGATGCTCCCACCGCCATCGTCGCGAGCGTCCCGGAGGCCTTGAACGAGGTGGTTCTGCGAGGCCTTTCGCGCGACCCCAGGCGTCGCTTCGCCACGGCCCGCGATATGGTACACGCCGTTCGATCCGCCCTTCGACCCGCGGCGGCGGCGGAGGTGAGCGACTGGGTGGAGAGTGTGGCTGGCTCGACGCTCGCGGCGCGCGCGTCGGCGCTCGTTGCGATCGAGCGAGGGGACGTCACCCGCCCGAGAGCCGATGCCGGTCGGCCGTCGGCGGGGGCGGGCGGGGCGACGGGCGCGCACGACGACGACGACGCGCCCACCGCCATGCTCTCGCGTCCGCCGCGACGCCCGAGACGACCGAGGGCTCCCTGGGTCGTCGTCGCCGCGAGCGTTCTTGCCTCGGGGATGCTCGCCGCGGTCGCGCTCTCGAGCCGTACTGTCGACTCCCGCCCATCGAGGGCACGGAGCCCAGGGTCGAACGAACCGCCGCCGCCCGGAGCCGCTCCGTCCGCGATCGATCTCGCCGACGGCGCGACGCGACCCGCCGAGAGCGCCGCCATCGACTCGCTCACACCCGGCGTCTCGACGGTCAGGAAGCCTCGCACTCCTGCCAAGCCCTCACGACGAGGGGATTGCGAGCCGCCTTACACGACCGACACGGAGGGAACCCGGCACTACAAGCTCGAGTGCCTTTGACGCGCTCGAGCGTGCGGACGCGTCGGGTGTGCCGTCCGAACTCTCGCTTCGCTCGAGCGTGCGGACGCGTCGGGTGTGCCGTCCGAACTCTCGCTTCGCTCGAGCGTGCGGACGCGTTGCGCTATCGTCTTCGCATGACGCGATCGTCCGCGGGCGAAGGCGGCGAAGAGGGTTCACACGAACGATCTACCGTGGCTCGCCCCCTCGAGGAGCTGGACCACACTCGTCTTCGGCGGGCCGTCGTGATCGAGGGGCCGGACCAGTCGCGCCAGTTCGAGCTCGACCCCAACAAACCCTCCCGCATCCTGCTCGGGACGAGCGAGGTGTGCGACATCCGACTCACGGATCCGACCGTCTCGCGCCGCCATGCCGCCTTCG
>DATGJA010000503.1:0-18075 GCA_035295445.1 Polyangiaceae bacterium
GGCGGCGACCCGCATCGCCAGGGCGGCCACGATCGCGGTCTTTCCGACGCCCGCCTCGCCGACGATGAGCGGATGGCTCTTCTGTCGGCGCTCGAGGATCTGCAGCAGGCGTCTTACCTCGACGTCGCGGCCGATGACGGGGTCGAAGCCACCACGCCGCGCCTTTTCGACGAGGTCGTGCGTGAAGCGCCCGAGGACATCGCCCCCCCCCGCGGGGGCGGCCGCGGGGGCCTCGCGGGCGACGGTCCTGAGCGCGGCCATGTGCGGTCGCAGGCTCCCTGGACCGAGCGCGAAGGCCTGCAGGACGACCGCCGCAGGGCCGCGAATCTCCTGGGAGAGCGCGTTGAGCAGGTGCTCGACCTCGACCGTGGCGGCGCCCGCCTCTTTCTCGGCCCGGGCGAGGAGCTGGAGCATGGAGCTCGACAGGTACGCCAGGCCGGACGTCGTCTTGTGGATGCGGCCGAGCGCGCCCTCGGCCTCGGCCGTGACGTCGGCCGGGTCGGCCCCGGCGCGGCGAAAGACCTCCTGCACCCCGCGGTCGCGCTCGACGGCGCGCGACAGGAGATGAATCGGCTCGACCTGCGCGTGCTTGCGGTCGTCGGCGAGGCCCTGCGCGCCCGCCACGAGCGCCTTGGCGTCCGGCGAGTAGCGCTCGAGGTGGATCGTTTGCTCGGTGGCCATCGAGTGCGCATGTTACTAGCACGCAGGTCACCGGCCCCATGAGCTCGCCCGTCCAGGTCTACACGACGCGTACGTGCGCCTACTGCTTCGCCGCCAAGCGCCTCCTCTCCAAGCGAGGGATCGCGTACGACGAGGTGGACGTGAGCGGGGACCGCGACGCGCGAGCCTGGCTCGTCGCGACGACTGGCCGGCGAACGGTTCCTCAGATCTTCGTCGCGGGGACGTCCATCGGGGGCTACGAGGAGCTCAGGGACCTCGACGGGTCAGGGCGGCTCACGCAAATGCTCGGCGAGGCGCAGCCCAAGCTGGAAGCGGAGCTAGTCCGCACGCTCGAGCGAAGCGAGAGAGCGGACTAGAACACCCGGACGACTTAGTCCGCACGCTCGAGCGAAGCGAGAGAGCGGACCTAGAACACCGGGACGACTCAGCTTCGACCTCCCAGTGAGTCGACGAGGCGCGCGACGTCGCGTTCGGCGATCGCGCAGAGCGCGACGCGCAGGGCTCCCCGTCCGTCCGGGCGGACTTGCGGCACGACGTAAACGCCCCGCTCGCGCATCGCGCGCGCCTTGTCGTCCGCACGGTCGTCGAACACGGTCACGAAGAACCCGCCATCGTAGCGCGGGTAGCGCAGGCCCGCGCCGGGGGCGAGCCGATTGAACGCGTCGACGCGCGCCTTCAGCGTGGCCTTGAGCGCGTCGCGCTCGGCCGTTGACTGCCGAGCCACCTGCGGGTCGGTGAGCAGGCGGGCGATCGCAGCGAGTCCGCCCCGGTTGCAGTTGGACCAGGTACCCCGGCACGAATAAGCGAGCGCCGACTCGACCATCTTGCGCTCTTTCGCGTCGCCGACGCACGCCACGAGCGCGCCGACCCGCAGGCCGTAGTGGGTGAACGACTTGCTCGCGCTCCACGCGAAGAGCACCGTCGCCTTGCCGACCAGCGGCGCGAGGCGCGCGTAGTCGGGGCGCGGGTCGCGAGGTCCGAAGAGCATGTACGCGCAGTCGACGACCACCGTGAGGGGGCCCTCGGCGGCGCGCGCCCCGAGGCACTCGACGACGCGGCGCCAGTCCTCGTCGTTCATCGAGTACCCGGTCGGGTTGTGCCCCGGGTCGGTGAGGAAGAGAAGCACGCGCCCCTGCGAACGCAGCTGCCTCGCGACGGCGGCGTCGAGCGCGGCGACGTCGAGCTGGCCGCGCGCGTCGAACATCTCGAACGTCTCGAGGCGCCGGTCCGACTCGTCGCAGAGGGTTTCGTAGGGAGCCCAGAACCAGCTCGTCGTCAGGGCGGCCTGGCCCCGCTCGAGGAAGTTGGCGATCGCGTGGCGCAAGGCGCCCGACCCGCCCGGCGTGGCGACGGCGACGGCCGTGCTCGCGAACGCCGGGTCGGCGCCGAGCAGGTCCTGCGTGACCGCGCGCAAGAACTCGGGGCTCCCGGCGATCGGCGCGTAGGTGGCCCACTCGACCGCCGGCACTTCGTGGACGACGCGCGTCACCGTCGGCAGAATCGCGAGCTGGCCGTCGTCGGCGAGGAGCACGCCGATCGTGGCGTTGAGGATGTCCTCGCCGCGGGCCTTGCGCTGCGTCGCCTCTCGGGCGAGCGAGAAGATGGGATCGTCGGACGGGCGTCCCTGCCGGGACGGGATCAAGTGCATCACGCGATGCTCTTATCGTGCGGGTGTCACTTTGTCACCGCGGGCCGTTGCCCTCGGCGCGCGGCTGCCACGTTGGCCGCGCGTGCGTGCGTAACGCCTCGTAGCCAGCGGGAAATCCTCGTGGCACGCGCTATGCTGATCCGTCCTCCGATGCCTCGCTTTCCGCGGTGGGTTGTCTTCTGCGCGTGCGCCTGCGCCCCCGCGATCGCGTCCGCGCAGACCACGACGACCACGTCCGGCGCGACGATCACGGCGAGCGGCCAGGTCAATCCCGAGCGCTTCATCACGCCGATGGGCGCTGCTCCCGGTAGCGCGCAGGTGGACGTAGGGCAGAGCACGCGTTCGCAAAACCAGAACCCTCTCGGGGTCAACTTTCAGGACTGCGAGAACGACATGACGCTGTCGTTCCCGATCGTGGTGTCCGGCTTCAGCGGCCAGAACTTGCAGGTCTGGGCGTCGCAGACGGGCACCTGCACCGACGCCGGGGCGCGGGGGCAAGGCCAGACGTCGACCTGCTGGATCGTCTACAACGGCAGCCAGGCGATCAACATGCAAGCGTCGCAGGCGGTGAACATCCCGATCCGCGTCCGGGATCTCGTGGGGCCGGTCGGCTCGGTCGGCAGCACGAACCCCGTGTACAAGGCCTACGGCGAAGAGGCTTGTCACTCGCAGACCTCCTTTCCGGCCGTCTCCTTGACGATCTATTTCTTGCCGATTCTCAACGCCACCGTGAGCGGCACGTCCTACTCGTATCCAATTTCGACGGACCTCGTCGGCCCGGCCGCGCCGAACGGCGTGTCCATCAAGGACGGCGATACGCTCTTCGTCGTCAACTGGACCCCGAACACCGACACGGATACGGCGGGTTACGACATCTTCATCGATCCGGTCCCCGGCCAGGAGGGGAACGCCGTCACGACGAGGACCGTGTGCCCGGAGGCGAGCACCCCGACACCCGCCGTCGACGCATCCGTGGTTGACTCGGGGGATGACGGGTCAATTGACGCGATGACGGCCACAGTCGATGCCATGACGGGAGACGCCACCACCGCAGACGGCGCGACCGCGGACGACGCGAGCGCGGACGGCGCCACCGCGGGCGCCCCGATCGGCGACGCGGCCTGCTATCCGATCAACGTGGCGACCCCCGGTGCCACCAGCACGACCGGCAGCGGAAGCCAGTGCCCGAGCACTGCGCTCGCCGGCGGATTCACGGTGGACGGCGGTGAGACGACCATTTTGGACGACGCCGGCGACGCGGCCGTCGTGTCCGGGTCGGGAGGCATCTCGACGGGCACCATCCTGAACTACATCTACAAGGCGGATCCTGCCACGGGGTCGACGGTCTCCGGCTTGACGAACCAGACGTACACGATCGAGGGCCTGCTGAACGGCCGCACGTATACGGTGGCCGTGGCAGCGGTCGACGGGTCCGGCAACGTCGGCCCGCCTTCGCTCCAGCAGTGCGACTATCCCGCCCCGGTCGACGACTTCTGGAAGATCTATCGGCGAGACGGCGGCGGTGCGGGCGGAGGCCTTTGCGCCCTCGAAGCCGTCGGCTCGCGAGGGGGATCGACCCTCACGTACCTCAGCGTCGGCGCTGCCGCGGTCGCCTTCGGCCGGCGAAGAAAGAGGAAGCGGTGATCGCGCGCCTTTCCTCGGCCGCATCGCTCGGGGCGGCCGTCTGGCTTCTCTCGGGGACGGCCTTCGCGCAAGAGGCCTCTTACGATCCGCTGGGCGGAACAAAACATCGCTACAAGGAGTCGCCGCAGAACTTCGCCGCGGAGCTTCGCCTCGCGCCTTATCTGCCGGACGTCGACTCCGATCCGGCGCTCCACGGCAACACGCCGTATAAGCAAGTGTTCGGGTCGAGCCCAAGGCTTCTCGTCAGCGGCGAGTTCGACTGGCAGGCGTTCCGCATTCCCCACGTCGGCACGATCGGGCCGGGCATCGGCGTCGGGTACGCCACGATGAGCGATCCGGCGCAGTTCTCCCAGCCCCACAACGGGCAGACGACCTCCGGCGAATCGACGACGCTCGAGATCTACCCGTTCTATGGCGTGGCCGTCTTGCGCGCGGACGTCCTCTGGCGGGAGATCGGGATTCCGCTCGTGCCGTACGTCAAGGCGGGCATCGGATATGCGCTCTGGCGCGCCTCGAACACGCTCGGCACCTCTTCGTTCGACGGAAAGTCGGGCCTCGGCCATTCATTGGGGGTCGAGTTCGCGTTGGGCGTCGGTCTCAACCTGAACATCTTCGACGAGTACGCCGCGAAGAACTTCGATGAAGCGATGGGCGTGAATGGGACGTACCTGTTCGCCGAATGGACTCATGCGGACTTGGCGGGCCTCGGCCTTCAAAGCGACCCGTTGCGTGTCGGCAGCACGAACGCGACGTTCGGCCTGGCATTCGAGTTCTGATCTCCGCCGTGCCAGATGGCCCATCGTCGTCGGCGTACGGGATCTTCCTGAGGCCCGCGCGTGCATCAGAATCCCGCGAGGGGCGAGGCGCTCTCTTCTCGATGCACGAGCTAGAGGCCAGGCCCTAGCGCCGAACGCGACCGATACGCCTCAGCGTGGCATTCCGCCCCGTGGCGCAAATGGCTGCGCTCGGCATTTGACGGGGAATTTCAAGGTGGCCGGTCGAGCTTCCATGCGGGGCACGGGCACTGCAGGGGTGTGCGAACGCTCGCGACAAGGGGCCCTTCCACTCTTCTTTCTTACGAATCGATCCGACACTCACGTCACGGGCCACGCCGTCGCGCTTCTTGCGAAATCGTTACACGACCGTTTCTTTCAAAGGAGATAGACATGACGACGCAGAACAACTCCGATCGTCCGAAGAGCAATCGCGGCTTTGCGTCGATGGACCTCGGCAAGCAGCGCGAGATAGCGAGCAAGGGCGGCCGAGCCGCTCACGCTCAGGGTCGCGCCCACGAGTTCACCCCCGACGAGGCGCGCGTCGCCGGACGAAAGGGCGGCGAGGTAGTGAGCCGAGATCGCGCGCACATGGCCGCCATCGGCCGCGCGGGCGGTCAGGCCCGCGGCCGCAACCGCGCGTCGCAGCCGGAATCGCATAGGGACGGCGCGGTGCAGGCTGTGGCTTCCCCCGCCGAGTAAGCGCGGGAGCCGCACGGCCACCGGGGATAGGTCCCCGGCTCGAGCTGCGCGCCGGGTGGTCCCGGCGCGCGGTTCGCGTTTTGTGGGCCATCGACAACCACGACTTGGTCCGCATGCTCGGCGATCGGTTGAAACCTTTTCGCCGACTCGCCCGTCCAACCGGCATGTCCTATCGAGACGACGCCGGGGCGCTTCGCACGCATCGCGAACGAACGGCCTCCCTGCTGGCCGAGGCGCGCGCCGCAAGAGACGGCTTGCGCGCACAAGCCCTGCGGGTCGACGTGCTCGAGGAGGAGCTCCGCGAAGCCGACGCGCTCCTCGCGCGGTCCGCGCGACGGGCGCTCCCCCCGCTCGATCGGCTCGACGTCGCGAGCCCGTGCGGCGTCGACTGGGACACGATGACGGGGGACGATCGCGTCCGCTTCTGCCCGACCTGCGCGAAGAACGTCTATAACCTCTCGGCGTTGCCTGGGGAACAGGCCGAGGAGCTCCTTCGCCAGCGCGAGGGGACGGTCTGCGTCCGCTTCTATCGACGTACGGACGGGACGATCCTTTCCGCGGATTGCCCCCTGGGCGCGCGTCGCAAGAGGCGCCGCCGCGCGACGGCGGCCATCGCGGGAGGGCTCTTCGCGGCCGCCGCCGGGCTCGCCGCGTGCGCCGCGGCGGATCATCAGGTCGTCATGGGCGCCGCGCCGAGGATCGACCCGCTCCCCGGCGTCGACGCAGGCACCGCGCCGCCGCAGTGGACGATGGGCGCGATGCCGGCGCCGGCGCCGCAGGGTCGCTAACGCGCGGCGCGCAAGGCGCGCACGCGTTCGACGACGCCGCCGGCGCGGGGCAAGCCCGGGCCTCCCGCGCGATTTCGATCAGCGGGCGACAAAGGGGGCCGAGGGCCATGGCAGGAGGTCGCGATACGGCACGATGCGCTCGTGCTACGGGTGTGCCTGCTCCGACCCTCATGTCCCCCTTGCCCATCGTGTACTTGCCCGGCGGCGCCGGGCGATCGTGGTTCTGGCGCCGGGTCGCCGACCGCCTCTGGCGCGCCGGGTCGCCCGTCGTCCTCGGCTACCCAGGGTTCGGGGACGTGCCGGAAGACCCGAGCATCTCGTCGCTCGACGATCTCTATCGTGCGCTCCTCGCAGTCCTGCCGCCGCGCTTCGTCCTGGTCGCGCAGTCGATGGGGAACGTCCTCGCCTTGCGGGCCGCGCTCGACCACCCCGAGCGCGTCGCCGCCCTGGTCCTCTGCGCCGTTTCGGGCGGCGTCGACGTGCGCGCCCTCGGGGGCGCCGACTGGCGCGCTTCGCTGCGGAGCGAACAACCAGAGTCGCCGACCTGGTTCATCGACGACGCGAGCGACTTCGGCGAGCGCCTGCACGCCATTCGGCAGCCCGCGCTCCTCCTTTTCGGCGACGCCGACGAGCTCGCGCCGGTCGCCGTGGGTGAGTTCCTGCGCGCGCGCATGCCGCTCGCGACGCTCCACGTCCTTGCGGGCGCGGGCCACTGGGTGGCGCACGAGGAGCCGGACCGCGTCGCTCGCCCGATGGCGGCGTTCCTAGCGGCGCTTCAATAGGCGCAGACGACGCTCCCAGGCTTTCGAACCTTCATGCGCACCAGCGTGTCGGCGATGACCTCGTTGACCTGCTCCTGCCCGATCGAGGCCAGGAACGTGCTGTACTCCGCCAGGCGCCGGCGCAAGGCGTCGTCGAGCTCCACGGTGTTGTCCGGCAGGATGCGCGCGCGGGCCGCGTCCTCGTCGCTCAGATCGAAGTTGATGTAGCCGCGGCAATGGGGGGCTCCGCAGCGGCACGGATCCCGCTCCGGCTCGTTGTGGCTCACCCATCCGTAGAAGATCGTCACCTCGTCGCCCGGAGCGATGGGCCGCGTGCACTGAATCCGGCCCTGTCGGTCCGAAAAGATCGCGGCGTTCGGGAGACAGCTGTGGTTGCACAGCCACCCGCCCGGGACGCTCGTGTCGGGGATGATGACGAAGCGTCTCTCGGAGAGGAGCGTGAGCTTCGACGCGGCGGCTGCGACCGCCTCCGGGTCGCGCGCGTCGAGCCGTCGCTGCTTGGGCGCGTAAGGGACGATGACGTCGCCCGGCCGGAAGTGCTTCCGGGCGAAGACGCCGCGGCCCGAGATGGCGCTGTCGTGAAAGTCGACGGCCGCCAAACTGAACATCGACTTGACTCGCCGGTCCTTGCCCATGGCGCCTGCCCGCATTGTAGCGGCGCCCCCCGAATCAATCGAAGGCGCGTTCGACCGCGGCGACGTCGGGCGGCGTGAGCGCAGTCTCGGCGGCCCCCGCGCAGTCCGTGATCGTCGCGGCCCGCCGGGCTCCCGGGATCGCGACGACAGCCGGGCTCTTCGCCAGCATCCACGCGAGCACGAGGCGGTGCGGGGACATTCCGTGCCGGCTCGCCTCTTCGCCCAGCCGGCCCACGCGGGCGAGACCCAGGGCGCCGCTCGCGCCGCCGAAGGGCGAGTACGGCAAGAAGGCGATCCCGTGCGCGGCGCAGTGCGCGAGCACCCCGTCGGACTCCGGCGACCGATGGCGTGGGCTCCAGCGGTTCTGCACGCTCACGACCGGCACGATCGCGGACGCCTCCTCGATCTCGCGCACCGTGACGTTGGACAGACCGACGTGGGCGATTTTGCCCTCGGCGCGCAGACGGGCGAGCTCCCCCACGCTGTCGGCAAAGCGGACCGCCGGGTCGGGGGCATGGAGCTGGTACACGTCGATGCGCGCCACGCCCAGGGCCACGAGGCTCGCCTCGCACGCGCGCCGCAGGTGTGCAGGACGCGCGTTGCGTTTCCACGCGCCGTCGGGTCGCTCGAGCCCTCCCTTGGTGGCCACGACGACGCTCGAACCCTTCTTCTCCCGAAGGGCCCTGGCGATGACCCGCTCGCTATGCCCGATGTCCCGATGATCGAGGCAATAGACGTCCGCCGTGTCGAGGAGCGTCACGCCGGCGTCGAGGGCCGCGTGCAGCGTCCGCACGGACTCGTTTTCGCTCGGTCGGTCGCGAATGGACAGATACATGCAGCCCATTCCGACCGCGCCGACGGCCAGCCCGCTCGAGCCCAGAGGTCTCTCTCTCACGTCGCCCTCCCTGCAAGTGGCCTGCAACTGTCGGAGCCAGCGTAACACCCTCGAGGACTTGCCATTTCGGCCGCGGCCCTCGTACGGTCGAGGGGACCCTGACGGTGGCCGCCCCGGGGGGGACCGACCGCCCGCAACCACGGAGGCTCCCATGGATGGCCCGGCTGTCGTGTTGACGTCGCTGCTCACGTCGGTGATAGCGGCCGGTGGGACGTTCTACGTGGCGCAGCGGTCCAACCTTCTCGGGCCGGCGGTGGCCGACACCATCGTACCGGACATGCACGGCGTGGCGGAGACCGACGCGCGCGTCGCGGCGGCGGGTGCGCACGTCGCCCTGTTCGTCGCAGCGCACGAGCCCACGGCGGACGCGCGGCCGGGGACGGTCATTCGGCAGTCGGTGGGGGCGGGCCACCATGTACCGCTCGACTCGGCGGTGAGCATCGTCGTCGCGGACGAGCTGCCCAAGGTGCCGTCGGTCATGAGCCTGCCGCTCGCCGACGCCATCAAGAAGCTCGAGGGAGCGGGCTACAGCGTGCAGGTGGGGACCGCGGTCGCCGACGCCAAGATCCCCGAGGGTGTCGTCCTGAGCCAGCTCCCGAAGGCCGACGTCGCATACGCGAAGGCGGGGATCATCGTCGTCCAGGCTTCGGCCGGTCCCGGCGACGTAGAGCTCCCGAAGCTGCTCGGGATGGGTGTCACCGCGGCCAAGACGAAGGTGGAGGAGCTCGGCCTCAAGGCCGTCATCCGCTGGGTCGCGATGGCCGAGACGCCCACCAACGTGATCTTGAACCAAAGCCCCGCCGCGGGTCAGAAGGCCAAGCCTGGGAGCGAGGTTCAGCTGACCGTGTGCAGTCCGTAGCCGGGCGGCGCCGCGATGCCTCTGCCACGAGTCCTCGAGCCGGAGGTCATGGACACGGCCCAGGAGGCCAGCGACTACGACGCGATGGACCACACGCAAGTCAACGCGCGATTCTGCGACGACCTCGCGGCCGCGCACGGCCGGCGCGCGCGGGTGCTCGACGTGGGCACCGGCACGGCGCTCATCCCCCTCGAGTTGTGCCGCAGGTGGCCCGACGTTCAGGTGTGGGCCGTGGATCTCGCCGACTCGATGCTGATCCTGGCGCGGCGCAACGTGGCGCGCGCCGGGCTGAGCGCCCGCGTCCGCGTGGAGCGTCGGGACGCGCGGTCGATGCCGTGGCCGAGCGAGAGCTTCGACGCGGTGGTGTCCAACAGCCTCGTGCACCACATCCCGGAGCCGGGCGAGGTCTTGCGCGAAATGTGGCGCCTGGTGGGCCGGGGCGGATGTCTCTTCGTGCGGGATCTCGTGAGGCCCGAGAGCGCGGACCGCGTCGCGGACCTGGTCGCGACGTACGCGCCCATCCCGGAGGTGGAGCCCGTGCAGCGGGCGATGCACGAGCGTCAGCGGTCGCTGTTCGAGGCGTCGTTGAGGGCCGCGCTGACGGTGCGCGAGGCGGCCGGCATGCTCGCCGCCCTCCCGGCGGCGGAGGGCGCCGCACGCGTCACGAGCGATCGCCACTGGACCGTCTCGTGCAGGAAACCGTAGCCGCGCCCCTTCGTGGGGCGTTTACTCTACGGCTCATGGTCGCGCGCGCTCTCGCCGGGCTCCTCGCCGTCCTCGTTTCGACGTCCGCGCTCGCTGGCTGCGGAGCTTCGCAATCGGGCGCCGCCTCTCCGTCTGCGCAGGAGATGGCCGCCGTGCAGGCCAGCCTCACGGGGGGGCCGTGGCGCCTCGCGGACTATCGTCCCGACGTTCCGCTCGAGCCGATGCTCCAGGCGCTGCTTGGGGCGCAGCTGCGCACGATGGTGGTCACGTTCGACGGCCGCACGCTCGTGGCAAGCTCCCCCACCCTGCAGATCACGCGCCCGTACAGCCTTCAAAATGTGGTGGGTTCGGAGTTCGACCTCGTCTCTCCCGACATGCAAGGCGGCGGCGTGTTGCAGTCCCGCTGCCTGTTGAGCCCCGACGGGCGCCGCATCACGTTCCACGCGCAGACCGATCCGTGGCTGGGGACGGGGGTCCTCGAACGGTAGTCTCGAAAAGCTCTCGACTCAGGACGTGGGCGCGCCGGTCGTGTCGGAGGTCGGGACCCGTTGCACCGTGAAGCGGACGAAGAGGGCGACCGTCTCGCCCCCGGCGAATCGCAAGAAGAGCGCGCCGTCGCCGTTGACGCGGTTGTCGTCGGCGAAGCTCCCCTCGTTGCCCTGCATCATGTGGATGTCGTGGACCCCCTGCTCCGGCGAGAAGCCGAACGTCTGATCCGCTCCACGGTCACGGAAGAACTCGCCGAACGCGATCGCGACGGCGTTGCGGTCGAGCTTGGCGCGCCCGATTTGCGCGTCGAGCAGGTTGTGCAGCGTGACGCCGCGCCCGTCTTCGGGGATGAGCGACATCTGCCCCACAGGAAAAAGGTCATCACGCAAGTAGTCGAGGCCCTTGCCGCCCGGTCCCGTCGCGAGCGTCGCGAAGCCCGGCGAGCGGGCGAGCGTCGCGAGGTCGAGCTTTGTCGGATTGCGGTAGTCGCGGTCGTAGTAGGCGAGGACGTCGCTTCCGTCGACCGAGCGAACGTTGACCGCCACCCGGTAGTCGCTTCCGCCCCCGTCGATCCATATTTCGTAGTGCGGCGAGTTGCCGGCGGGTTCCAGTCGGCCGTCCTTGACCCGCCCCACCAGCACTCCGTACGTCCGGACCTCGCCCTTGGGCTTTCGTCGCGCGTGCGTCATCCGTCCCTCCCTCGGTCGCTCAGGGTACCTCTGCGGCGTCCGCTCGGTCGAGCGCGCCGCCGTCCGAAGGCGATGAAGACGAAGGCGATCGAGGACGCGACGAGCCACCCCTCTCGGGGCGCCCCCGCGAGAGGGGTCGAGCTGCAGCCGCCGCCGCCCCCTTGGGAGCCGCAGGGATTGAAGTTCGGATCGTCGAACGTGTTCGTCGAATGCTGGTTCGAGACCAAGGTCTGCGAGGCCGAAGCCTGAAGCTGCAGGTCGCCCTCCGCCAAAGCGTCGGCCGGCAGGATGGCCCGGAGTCGGGTGACCCAGGTGTCGCTCGGATGCAGCCCGGTCAGCGCCACCCCGAGGTCGTCGAAGGCGGCGCAAGGGTCAGCGCAGGTCGCGCCGTCGACGGCGGCGCCCGACTCCGTCGCTGAATCCGTGTCTGCGTCCGTGTACGCGTCGGTATCCGCATCCGCATCCGCGCCCGAGTCCGCGCCCGAGTCCAAGCCCGCGCTCGCCGCGCAGCCCAGGGGCACCGTTCGCCGGCATTGGCCGAGGTACACGTCGCCGAGCGGGGCTCCGGGAGCCGCGCAAAAGGTCCCGGCTGAACATACGGCGGTTGGCACGAGCGACGTCACGGAGGCCGATTCGGTCAACCACGTTCGGCCGCGGTTACCTTGCATGAGGCCTTGTGCGAGCTCCTGATAGTTCGAGCGGTTCTGGTTGTGGAGCCACACGAGCTTGCCCTCGTCGATCGTCGCGTTGAAGAACGGGCTTGCCGCCTCGTAGCGGCCTTCGCTGATGACATAGAGGGTGATCCCCACCTGAGCGCCGACGCCCGCCGCCACCATCCGCAGGGGGAGCGTCGCATCCGCCCCCTGCGTGATGACGCGCACGGGCTTCATGGCCTGCACGCCCTCTCCCGGCTGTAGGCGCAGCGCGATGAAGTCGAAGCCCCCCGCGACGTACGCCGCGATCGTCGGGCGGAAACTGTCGGGGATTGCGTAACCGTTCGTGTCGAGCCACGTCTCGAGCGCGGTTGGGTCGATCGACCTCACGGTCACCGTGTCGTAAGGCCCGACGACGCTCTGGTTGACGACCTGGACTCCCGGCGCGCCCCCAGATGTAGTGGAGGCAAGGTTGTCGTCCCCGGCAGAAGACGGGAAGGGGATGCACCCGCCGCCGCCGCTGCCGCCGCAGTTGCGGACCGGGCCGCTGATCGCGGGACTCGTCAAGGCGTCGAGCGAGGCGAACCACTCGTCGCGCGAGAGCTGGACGACGGCGCCCGAACGCACGGGAAGGACCCATGAAAACTCTCGCGGATTGCCCGAGTACTCGATTTGGTCCCAGAGAACCGTCTGGGCCGGCGACACGGAGAAAGCCATCCGATGGTCGGTGACGACGGTGCTTTCGGTGCCCGCGGACTTGATGTTGAAGCATCCGCCGCACGCTTCGGCGGGGCGCTCGGGGAAGAAGAGAAGCAGGGGCGCGACGACGAGCTCAAGCCGCGGGCGGCGCCAAGACAAGATGTTCATTTGGGTCCTCCGTAGACGTCCGGCCACTACGACGCCGACAGCCGTGTCAGGGGAAGGGCGGCCCTGACGCCTCGCAAACGCACGGCCCCTCGTGGATGGGCAGCCGCCTTGGCAACGGTCGTGCCCCTGGAGCCTTGCTTTCCGATGTCGTCACAAATTGCCGGGTCGATAGACGCCATGTGGCCCCGAAGGGTCATTTTGTGGCCTTGCTTGCTTGCCGGGAGGCCCCTCGGTGTTAGATGGTTGCGCGCTCCAACGAAATGGTGACCGCCATGATCTCGTTCGTCCGGGCCGCGCCGACCGTCGGGGCATTCGTCTTCCTCGCCGGATGTGGCTCGGGGCCCGGCGGTGGCACGACGCCCCGGACCTCGCCCTCCGACAACGGCGCCGGACCGGCTAGCGGCTCCTCCGACGCAACGGCGCCCACGAGCGAGGCCGGGTCGGGCTCGGGTCAGCTGCCGTCAGGCGCAGACGCGCCGGCAGGCGGTCCTTCGGGTCAGGACGCAGGCGGCGCGACGCCTCCCACGACCTCGCCCGACGCGACGGCGCCGGGCGACGCGAGCGACGGCGGATCGTCGCATCCACTGCCGACGTGCGCGGCAGGCGCCACCCTACCCGCGGGCGACACGAACGGGATGCTGCAGGTCGGAGGCACGGCGCGAACGTACATCTTGCACGTGCCGAGCAACCTCCCGGCCGCGAAGGCAGTCCCTCTGGTCATCGATTTTCATCCCATCCTCTCGACCAACACGTTCGAGGAAGGAAACTCGGGCTACAAGGCGCTCGCGGATCAAGAGGGCTTCGTCGTCGCGTTCCCTCAGGGGATCGACGACGCCTGGAACATCGGGCCCTGCTGCACGATGTCGCGCACGGTCGACGACCTGGGCTTCACGAAAGCCCTCGTCGCGAAGATCGAGGCCGCGGGCTGCATCGACCCTAAACGCGTCTACGCCGTCGGATACTCGATGGGGGGCGGCATGTCCCACTATCTCGCGTGCAACGCGGCGGACGTATTCGCCGCCGTGGCGCCGGCCGCCTTCGACTTGCTCGAAGAGTCCGAGGAGCCGTGCCACCCGGCGCGGCCGATCACCGAGATTTCGTTCCGCGGGACCGCCGATCCGATCGTGCCGTACGACGGGGGCGCGTCGAACCCTCCCAACGGCCTCGCCGTGACGATTCACTTCCTGGGTGCGCAGGGCACGTTTCAGAAATGGGCGCAGCTCGACCAGTGCACCGGGACGCCGAGCGTCCCGGACTCGAACGGGTGCTCGACGTACTCGCAGTGCGCCGCCGGCGTCGAGGCGACCCTGTGCACCAAGCAGGGGGGAGGCCACGACACCGGCAACCCGCAGATTGGCTGGGCGATGCTCAAGGCGCATCCCATGCCATGATCGGCGCTACCCCTCGATGAGCCCCATCACGTGGCCCTCGGGGTCTTCGTAGAGACCCATGATCACCGGGCCGATGTCGGTGCGCGGCATGACGACCTTGCCGCCGAGCGACTCGATGCGCTCGAGCATCTCGACGATGCTCGAAACGGACGCATAGACGACCACCCTCGATCCGCCTTGGCTTCCGCCGATTCCGCCGTCGATACCCGCTTTGCCTTTCGAGGAGACCATCCCGTACTTCATTGGATTGTTCGCGTCGATCGTCCAGCCGAACGCCGCCGAATAGAAGTCGTGCAGCCTGCCCGGATCGAGCGATTGGATCTCCCAGTGCACCACCGCGGGGCCGCGGGCCTTGGGCACGGTCTTCCTGGCCCCGCCGCCTCTACGAGCGGTCTTTCGTGCCGCCGTCTTCTTCGGTGCCGCCTTCTTCGCGGCGGCCTTGCTCGCTGCGGCCTTCTTCTTTTTTTTCGTCGCCATGGCTCCTCCGGGCGACGGATCCTAGAGCAACGAAAGCAACGATGGAACGGAGGTCTGGAACCGCGTCCCCGGAGATGGGCCGCGGTTCACGCGCTCGTCACGACCACGTCGCGATGAGAACAAAACACGAGCGACCAAGCGGTCTTGCGGGGGCAGGGCCCGCAAGACCACACGACCAGCCTGAGAGCTTGTCGTCAGTTGCAGCTCGTGCTGCCGGCCGGATAGTAGTAACCGATCGCCATGCACATCTCGTTGGACGCGGCCGTCTCGCCCACGGTGACGGGCGTGCTGCCCGGGTTCGAGTACGCGCAGCTGTACCCGAAGCTGTCGCCGCTCTGAACCGTCAGGAAGTTCGGGGCTCCCCACTGCCCGACGCCCGGGTGCTCCCAGTCGGTCCCCGTCCCTTGCTCCTGATCCGCCGGGTAGGTCGACGTCGTGCCGGTATGCACGATCTCCTGTGTCTGTCCGAGGTGCGTATACGTGACGATCGCGGCCGTCGCATGCTTGTGCGTGTGCGTGCTCATGACGAAGAACTTCGAGCCCGCGGGCGCGGTGCACGTGCCGCTCACCGTCTGCGTCCCCGGCCCGGCGGCGGTGGCGGCCGGAACGTTGATCTTGGCATTGAACGACACCATCGCCGCGGCCTGGTATTGCACGTTCGTGGCGTACACGATGTTGAGCTTGACCTTGGGCACCAGCGGTCCGGAGGTGGTGTTGATGAAGTGCATGTTCAGAATGAGCTGCGTGCTCGCGGGGAAGGGATATCCGACCCCCTGCGGCATGTTCATCCCGACGACCTGGCCCGGCGTGGAAGTCGCGTAGATCCACTGCCCGATGCCGATGGGGCACGATTGAATCGTCCCATTCGTCTGATTGCCGCCCTGGAAGACGATGAAATGGTGGCTACTGCCGGGCGACATCCACGACTGGAACGCGCCCACCTCCACCTGCTGGTTCGGCAACGTGACGTAGTAGCAGAGGAAGATCTCCTGCCCCGGCTGCACGATCATCTGCGACGCGTTCGGGTCGCCCGCCTTGTAGTCCGGCGTGGCGATCTGGATGCCGGTGCCCGCCGCGGGGGGAGCGAGATCCGACGAGCTACCGCCGTCTCCCGCGCCGACTCCGCCGCTGCTCGACCCGGCCGACGACCCCGACGAGCTCCGGCCGGACGTCGATCCGGAGGACCCGGTCGCCTGCCCGGAGCTGCTCGTGGAGCCGCCGCTCGCGGCGCTGCCGCTGTTTCCGCCGGTGCCTCCCGACGAGCTGGCTCCATTGGCGTTGGGATTGCCCTTGGCGGGGCCCCCGGTGTTCGTGTTCATGCCGCCGTTGGCGCTGGTTCCGGTGCCGTCCCCGCCGAAGCCGGTGTCGGTGGGCGGGGCGCTGCAGGCCGCGGCGCCCGCCAGAAGGAGCGCTGCGGACCACGTCAGAAACCTGCTGCTCACCTGCGTCGCTGCGTTCATGAGGCGCCTCCCAGTTGGTTAGTGGAGTCCTTGACGCTCGGCGTTCCCCCGACGCGAACACTCGGATGCCAACTGTTACTCATGCCCGTCACGCCACGCAATTATTGATTACGTCTCCCTGACCTTTCATCAGCAGATTTTCAACGAATTCCCGTTTCATATTCGACGGAATCCTGCGTGAGCAGCGCGTTTGTGCGGTTTGTATGGACGCGGCTCAAAGAAGGACGCTTGTGATTCCTCCGGCAGCTCTTCAGGGCTCGGGTGAGGCGAGGAGGGACAGTCTTCCCGGAACGGCGGACGAGGGCGGTGGGGCGCCCCGTTTGCCGCGGCCGCTGTCGTCTCCGGGCTTTTTCGGCTCGCCTTTGACGCGTCTCGGCGCCCAAGGGGCCGGCATTTGACGCGTCGCGAAAGTAGTCTAATGTGCGCTGTCCCGAAATGCCGCCTGTGCTCGCCTCGACGCCCTGTCGCCTTGGTCCGTGTTCTTGGTTTGGGACAAGAGCCAATCGAGTGTGGCTAGAGGTTTCCGCGGCCGCTGCGCACCTGCGCCTCGAGGCGGTCTCGTACGGCCATCCACCCGCCCTCGCGCTCGATCCCCTCTTCCCCCACGCGACGCGCGAGCGCGCGCAAGCCCCACTCGATCGAGCCCCGCACCCGTCGCTCCTCGAGAGCTCCGGTTTCCACCTGGGCGCGGCGGTGCCGCTCGAGCGCCGCGGCGAGGTCGTCGATGCCCTCCTTTCGGGCGGCACTCACCATCAGAAGCTCCGGTCCCGCGCCCGCGAGGACGCCGGACTGACGGGCGGATCCGAGCACGCCGAGCAGATCCGCCCGCGCGCGCAGCGCGACGTCGCCCAGGTCGCTCTTGTTCACGACGATGACGTCCGGGATTTCCATGATGCCCGCCTTGAGGAACTGCAGCGCGTCGCCGGAGCCGGGCACCACGACGAGGACGACCGTGTCGACCACGTTCTCGACGTCCGTCTCGCTCTGACCGACGCCTACCGTCTCCACCAGAACGCGCTCGAACGCCGCCGCCAGCACCATCACGGCGGCCGGTGCGGCGCGCGCCAGCCCGCCGAGCTCCCCCGCCGCGGCCAGCGACCGGATGAAGAGGCCGGGGTCCTGGGTCACTCCGTCGATACGCACGCGGTCGCCGAGGAGCGCGCCGCCGCTTCGCTTGCTCGACGGGTCGACGGCGACGACTCCGACAGCGTGACCCTTCTTGGACAACGTGGCCGCGAGCGCGCTGACGAGCGTGCTCTTGCCCGCCCCCGGCGGGCCCGTGAGGCCGATGCGATGACCGTCGGTGCGCCCCGGGCCGAGCTCCCGGAGCAGCGCGGCGACGGCGGGCCGGGCCTCTGGGCGTCTATCCTCCACCAAGTTGAGCGCCCGCGCGACGGCGCCTCGCAGCCCGGCACGAACCCCCGCCGCGAGGTCGGCGACGGCCTCCGCCTCGGGTCCCGGCGCGCGCACGGGACCGTCGTCCGAGTCAGCTGACGCCATGCGCGTGTCCGACGAGCTCCGCGAGATCGTCCATGATCGACCCCAGGGCGAAGTCCTTGGGAGTGTACACGCGTGCGACCCCGCGGGCCTCGAGCGCGCGCGCGTCCGTGTCGGGGATGATTCCGCCTACGACGACCGGCACGCGGGCGAGCCCCGCGTTGCGCAGATGCTCGAGGACCTCGGGCACGAGCTCGTTGTGCGAGCCGGACAGGACGCTCAGCCCCACGAGGTGGACGCCCTCCTCGACCGCGCTCTTGGCGAGCTGCGCGGGGGTCACGCGGATCCCCTGATAGACGACCTCGAAGCCCGCGTCGCGCGCCCGAAGGGCGATCTGCTCGGCGCCGTTCGAGTGCCCGTCGAGGCCCGGCTTGCCCACCAGGATCTTGACGTTGCGACCGAGACGCTCGCCCAAGGTTCGGACCTTGGCGCGCACCGAG
>DATGJA010000504.1:0-12661 GCA_035295445.1 Polyangiaceae bacterium
TCATCAAGGTCGCGGGCTCCGAACGCTACCAGCCGCTCGAGAAGCACGTGACGGTCGAGCACGACCGGGTGGAAGACCTCGGGACCGTGACGCTCAAGGTGCTCAAGGGCAAGGCGACGATCAGCCTCGGCACCCCCGGCGCCCGCGTGTATCTCGTGAGCGGCGCCGACCGGCGGGAGCTCCCGATGCTCCCCATCTCGGTCGACATCGACACGACCAAGACTTGGTCGCTCGAGGCGAGCAAGCCCGGCTACGGCGACTACAAGCAGGCCATCGGCTTCGACGATGGCCAGGCCGAGCGGAGCTACGTCGTGACGCTCGATCCGCGGGCCGCCGCCGCGTACAACCCCGGCTGGACTCCCGGTCCCGCGCCGCAGGCGCCGACGCCGCGACAGGCGCCCGCGCCGCCTCCCCCGCCGGCCGAGCCCGGCGGTGGCGGGGGTGGCGCCGAGGCGTTCCTGAACATCAACTCGATCCCGGCGTCTACCTGCTTCCTCGATGGGCGCTCGCTGGGCAGCACGCCCAAGGTCGGCGTCTCGGTCAAACCCGGCACGCACACGGTCAAGTTCGTCAACGCGGATCAGGGCCTCTCGAAGAGCGTCACGGTCTCCGTCGGCGCCGGAGAGACGAAGGGCGCAGTCGCCCGACTGAACTAGTCAGAAGCTGCCCGTCATCCTGAGTGCATGATCCACTCAGGATGACAGCGCTTTGAACCCCGCGGATCACGACCCAGGACGATCGCTGGTATCCTCGTAGGATGCCGGGAGTCGTGACACCTGCGCGCGTCCTCGTCGTCGACGACGAGCCGGGCTTGCGCGAGATGCTCGCGATCCTCTTCCGTCGCGAGGGGCTCGACGTGTCGTTGGCCCCGGGGTTCGCCGCCGCGCGCGACGCGGTGCTCCATGCGCCGGAGCCGTACGCCGTGGTCCTCACCGACCTGCTCATGCCGGACGGCAACGGGATGGACCTGCTCACGCTGGTCAAGCAGCGCACCGCGCGCACCGAGGTCATCGTGATGACCGCCCACGGCGGGGTCGAGACCGCCATCGAGGCGATGAAGCGGGGCGCGTACGACTTCGTCACCAAGCCGTTCGCCGCCAGCGAGCTTCGAGCCCTCGTCCAGAAGGCCCTGGAGAAGCGCGCGATCGTGGCCGAGAACGAGCGCCTCCGCGCCCAGCTCGTGCGCGAGAAGGGGCGCGAGATCCTCGGCCACTCGGAGGCGATGCGACGCATCTTCGACCTTGTCCAGCGCGTCGCGAACGCGAGGACGACCGTGCTCGTCACCGGCGAGAGCGGGACCGGCAAGGAGCGCGTCGCTCGCGCCATCCACGAGGCGAGCGATCGGCGGGACCGGCCCTTTCTCGTCATCAACTGCGGCGCGATCCCGGAGGCGCTCATCGAGGCGGAGCTTTTCGGCCACGAGAGGGGCGCCTTCACCGGCGCCGTCACGAGTCGGGGCGGGATGTTCCGCGAGGCCGAGGGCGGCACGCTGCTGCTCGACGAGGTCGGCGAGCTCGCGTCGGCGCTCCAGGTGAAGCTGCTCCGCGTGCTCCAAGAGCGCAAGGTCCGGGCGGTCGGCGCGACCGGCGAGGTGTCCGTCGACGTCCGGGTCCTCGCGGCCACGAATCGCCCGGTGGAAGAGGACGTCCGCATCGGCCGCTTCCGGCAGGACCTCTACTACCGGCTGAACGTGATCCGCATCGAGGTGCCGCCGCTGCGCGAGCGCCGCGAGGACATCCGTCCCTTGGCGGAGCACTTTCTCGCCCGGTGCGGGGCCGAGCAGAGCAAGGACATCCGCGCCCTCTCGCCGGACGCCGTGCGCGCGCTCGAGGGGTACGCGTTCCCCGGCAACGTCCGCGAGCTCGAGAACGTGATTGAACGCGCCGTGGCCCTCGCGACGGGGCCGACGATCGGCCTCGGCGACCTGCCCCGCGAGCTGTCCGGTGCGGCCGCGCAGCCCACGCCCGCTCTGGTCGAGCTGGCGCAGGACGGGTGCAACCTGGACGACGTCCTGGGCGAGGTCGAGCGCCGCCTCCTCCTTCAGGCGCTCGAGCGGTCCGACGGTGTTCGCACCCACGCGGCCAAGCTCCTGGGGGTCACGCTGCGGAGCCTGCGCTACCGCCTTCAGAAGCACGCGCTGGGTGACGCGGGTGAGGGGCCGGACGAGGGGTCAAGCGACATCGACGCACCCGAGAGCGCGGGCGACCCGCCGAGGAACGTCGGCACCTAGCCCTTCGAGTGACGAAAATTGTCAGCGCGAGAACGTTGCCCCGGGCACCGTGCTCGATGGGATACTCGAATGTCTACGAGGCGTTGGCCCATGACATCGCCCGAGACGGCGCCGCCCAAGGCGCGGCCTTTTAGGAGAAAACCCGTATGGCACAGGCACTGCAACTGGGCCCTGGCGTGGGAAAGCGTCGCCCCGCCGGGTTCACGCTCGTCGAGCTGATGATCGTCGTCGTCATCGTCGGCGTCTTGGCGCTGCTCGCCGTGGTCGGCTACCGCAAGCTCGTACAGTCGGCGCACGTGTCCGAGGCGACGGCGATGGTCAACAACATCCGCGTCGCGCAAGAGGCGTATCACGCCGAGACGCAGATCTACGCCAACATCTCCTCAAACCTGCAGACGTACTACCCGGCGGGGACGCCGGTGCACGGGGTGCAGTTCGCCTGGGGCGCCGCGTGCACGAACTGCAAGGACGCGACCTGGGCGCAGCTCCCGCTGCACGTCGACGGCCCGGTGCTCTTCGGGTACGCGACGGTCGCGGGCGCGGCGACGACGAGCTTCACGATGCCGGGCAACGACTGCAACATGTCGTACCCGAGCGGGACGTCGCCCGACTACTACGTGATCGAGGCCAAGGGGGACCTCGACAACGATCCCACGACGTGGACGTACGTGTGCGGCACGTCGTGGACCAACACGACGCTGGTCATCAACGACGGCTCCTAGAGAAAGATCACCCGGCCCGGCATCGTCCGGGCCTCAAGAGACGCGAGAAAACGAGGAGGCAAGGTACCCCATGAGCAAGTGGCTGAAGAAGGCAAAACGCGGATTTACCCTGATCGAGCTGATGATCGTCGTCGCGATCGTCGGCATTCTGGCGGTGCTCGCCATCTACGGCGTGCGAAAGTACATCGCGAACGCGAAGACCGCCGAGGCGCGCAACTCGCTCGGGCAGATCGCGAAGGACGCCGCGGCCGCCGCGGAGCGCGAGAAGGGCACGACGGCGATCCTCGCGGCCAGCGGTTCGTCCGCACTGATGCGGGCGTTCTGCGCCACCGCGACGAACATGGTGCCCACATCGGTGCCTCACGCGCAGAAGTACCAGTCGGCCGCGGCCGAGTGGAACCTGGGCGACGCGATCACCGGCTGGAAGTGTGTCAAGTTCTCGCTCGAAGAGCCGCAGTACTACATGTACCAGTACTCGGCCATCAGCACCGATCCCAACGCAGGCGGCTTCGTGGCCAACGCCTTCGGCGACTTGAACGGCGACAACGCGACGTCCCAGTTCCAGGTGCAGGGCTCTTCCGAGAGCGGCTCGATCGCCATCTCGCCGAACATTCAAGAAACGAATCCCGAGGAGTGATCTCCGTCGACCCGGCCGAGGCGGACGCAAGGTCGTACGCCTCGCGTCCCATGGAGCCCGTGCGTGCCGGATGGATGCTGCGCGTGGCGCCGTGGGCGGCCGGTTTCTTCTTCGCGCTGCCCGTTCTTATCGTCAAGTACCCGCCGATGGCCGACCTCCCTCTTCACGAGGCGACGGTCGGCCTTCTGCGTCATTGGGGGGACACCCGCTTCGCGCCTCCGACGCTTTACTTCGTCAACCTCGGACACGCCAACCAGCTCTTCACGCTGGTCCTCCTGGCGCTGTCTTACGTCGTTCCGATCACGTGGGCGTCCAAGCTCGGCGTCGCGGCGACGCTCGTCGCCTTGCCGGTCGCGGCGGACCACTTCGCCAAATGGGTCCGCGCGCCGAGGGTCGCTTCCCTCCTTGTCGCGCCGCTCGGTCTCGGGTGGCTGTTCTTCTGGGGGCTCGTCCAGAACATCCTCGGCATCGCGGCGCTACTCGCGGTCCTTCCCGCCATCGACCGCTTCGCCGCCCGGCCGACCTGGCGGGGGGCGATTCGGATCTGCGGCGCCATGCTCCTATTCCACTTTACGCACGGGGCGATGGTCATCATCGCCATCATGGCGATCTTTGTTTGCTCGCTCGGCACCGGAAGACCCGGCCGCGAGTGGCTTGTACGCGCCGCGCCCGTCGGCTTCGGCGTGGCGCTGATGACGCTCGAGAACGTGTACGCGTGGCGCCTGGCCGGCCCTCGCCACCTGCACTCACTACCGTTTCTCTACCACGGCATTTTGCACAAGGTGGAGGGTCTCCCCGGCGTTCTCTTCGGTGGGTACGAGACGTACGTTCGCAACGCGATGATGCTCATCACCCTGGCGCCGGTCGCGCTCTTCGTGGCCCGCCGAACCCGTCGTGACGAGCCCGGCGGACGGCCAAGGGAACCCTTCCTTCATCGCCGGCGATTCGAAGTGCTCGTGGCCGTCCTCACGCTCGTCTATCTGGCCGCCCCGGCCACCATCAAGAGTACGACGCTCTTCTATCACCGCTTCTTGCCGCCGGCGTGGGCGATCCTCGCTGTTTGCGCGGGCGCCGGCCTGGGAGAGGACGCGGGCCGGCTCCTGTCGTGGCTCTGCGCCGCGCCGCCGGTCGCCTCGCTTCTGATCGCGTGGCCGTCCTTTGCTGACAGCGATCGCGTGTACAGCGATTTGGAGCGCCTGACCAAGGCCATGCTTCCCGGCCAAGCCGTGATGGCGCTCAACCTGGACCCGCAGCCCCCCTATCGCTTGTGGAACCCCTGCGTCGCGGCGGCGCACCTCGTGGCGGAACACGGGGGTCGCTCGCTCCACGACTACACCCAATCCCCTATGTCGATTGTGGCGCAGCGGCCCGAGAAACAGTGGCCTGACCCGTGCGATCGGCTCGACGGATCTTCGGCCTATGACATGCGGCCGGACTGGGACCTCACGAGGTTTCGGTACGTGCTGCTCGTCACGCCCCGGCCTTCACTCGCGGCCGGAGTCCAAATCGCTTTGGCCCACCAGGCGCGTCTCGTCGGCAATGAGGGTAGCTGGTACCTGTTCGAGTCGATCCTTGCGCTCGTCCCGATCGACACGGACGACAGCTCCCCGCCGCGCCCGCGCTCGCCGACCCTCCGCTACGAGCTCAAGGTCGTCGCGAACGACCTCCTCAAGGAGATCGAGGAGGACCCGGCGTCGGCCCAGGCCCTCGTGCCGGCGGACATGCCCGCCGCCCCCGTCCCGAGGTAGCCGCCCCGCCGTTGGCTCGCCGCACCGTGAGCCTTCGGCGGGTGGGTCGTGATACGATTTTTCGAGAGCGCATGGCGCGAGACACGAGCCGTGACGACGCCGCCGCGGTGTTCAGCCCCGAGCCTACGTCGTCCGCGGGGCTCGACCCGGCCCTCCAAGAACGCGTCGTCCTGGCCTCCGCCACGGTCTTCGTGGCGGTGCTTCATGCGGTCGGCTTCGCCGGCGTCCGGATGGACGACGCCTACATCACGTATCGCTACGGCGAGAACGTGGCGCGCGCCCGCGGCTTCGTGTTCAACCCCGGCGAGCGGCTCCTCGGCACGTCGGCGCCCGGACACGCCTTGATCGCCGCGGCCTTCCACGCCGTGGTGGGGCACGACCGACTCCCCGGCGCGATGAGCGTCCTCGGGGCGGTCGCCTGGACGGCGCAAGCGGCGCTGCTCTACGGGCTGCTGCGCCCGCGCGTGGGCCGGCGCCCCGCGGTCGTCGTCGCGCTCGGGATCGCGGCGGGGGCCGCCCAGTCCTATCTGTTCGTGCCGCTCGAGACGAACGTCGTGGCGGCGCTGGTCCTCGGCTCGGTGCTCCTCGCGGTGCGCGGTCGATGGAATCTCGCCGGACTCGCTCTGGGCGTGGCGACCGTCGTACGCGCCGACGCGCTGCTCGCCGCGGGACCCCTCGCCCTCCTGGCGGTCCGCGACCTTCGCGGGGGCGCATGGAGGCCGCTCGCCGCCTTCGCCGCACCCGTGGCCGCGTGGACCGTCCCTGCGACAGCCTACTTCGGCGCCCCCTGGCCGCACACGCTGGCCGTCAAGTTGTACGCCTCGTCGGTGGCGACATACGCACGCCACGTCGTGACCTCGCCCTGGGGAGATCTTTTTGCGGCCACCGGCAAGCTGCCGCTCGGCTACGGCCTGGTTGCGTGGGGGCTGGCGGCCTGGGGGTGGGCAATCGCAGCAAGCGCGAACCGCCGCGTACTCGTCCTCCCCGCGTGGGCAGGCCTTCACGTCCTCGCGTACCTCGTGCTCCGGCCGGGCGTTGCGTTCTTGTGGCATCTCTATCCGGTCGCGCTGGTCCTCGTGTCAGGCCTGCTGTGTCTCCTCGGGTGGGGCCTGAATCGCCTGCCGTCCGCCGGGGCCGTGGCGGCGACGGTGCTGACCACCGGCGTCTTCGGGTGGCGTACGCTCGTCTTCTCGGTCGACTACGACGACTTGCTGTGGTTCGGCGTGCGCGACCGCGTCGACCGCGAGGTCGCGTCGTACTTGCGGAGCGCCGCGACACCCGGAGACTTGGTCGACTCGGAGGAGGTAGGCACCCTCGCCTACTTCTCGGACTTGTCCATGCTCGATCACGCGGGTCTGGTGACGCGCGCCGACCGCGCGGGCCTCGATCCGTATGACCGCGTCCGCGCGCATTGCCGGGCGCTGGCGACGATCCCTCGCCTGCGCTTTCTCGTCATGAACGAATTCGAAGTCGCATTTCATCGCTGCTTGTACGGCCAGCGCCCGCTGGTCCGGTTCGAGGCACGTGCCCGCTACGGCACGTGGAAGGTGTGGGTCGCCGATCGCGCTGGCCCGGCGATTTCGGACGCCCCGGCGCCGTGACCCGCGACGAGCGCGTCCGCCGGCTCGTCGCACCGCGTTTGCAGCGGGGGGTCCCTCCGCGCCTCGCGGAAGGGGCCGGGGCGACGCTCCTTCTCTCCGGGTTGAACTTCGCGGCCGGATCGCTGCTCGCTGTCTGGCAAGGGCGCGTGCTCTTGCCGCGGGTCTTCGGAGCGCCGACCATGGCGAACCTCTGCGACTACCTCGTCTACTCCTTGGGCGTGGTCGGTGCTCTGGCCCTGGGGCTCCTCGCGTTCGCCGTGGCGATCGGGTCGTGGGTTCCCCCGCGAGTCGTCGTCACCGTCGCCGGCCTGGTGTTCGCCTGCTTCATCGTGGAAGGCGTCCTCGACGCGAAGGTCTTCCTCTGGGTCGGATGCCACGTGTACAGCGCGGCGGTCCTCGACACGTTGCGCCGCCCCGGCGTGCTGGACGTCATCCACACGACGTGGGCCGAGGTGATCACCCTGGTCGTCGGCGTCGCCCTGGTCGCGGCGACGGAGATCGCGGCGGGTCGTGCTTGTCTTCGCTTCTGGGATTCGTTCGACCGAGCGCGACCGCGAGCGGTAGGCGTCACGCTCGGAGTTCTCTGCCTCGCCACGGGCGGAACGGCCATCGCCGGGGCGTGCCGGCCGATTCGGGACGACGCCCCCCTTGCGGAGATCCTGCCCTTCTACGGTCCGTTCTTCGCGAAGGCCCGCTCGAAGGTACCGTTCGTGTCGGCGATTCCGCGGCTCGACTATCCGAAGCGTCGGGCCCCCGTGCCGACCCTGCAGCGCCGCCCGAACGTCCTCTTCGTGGTCGTCGAGTCGCTGCGATACGACGTCCTTGCCGACGGGCTGACGCCCTCGCTCCAGGCCTTCGCGGATCGCCATCACTGCATTCGCTCGCGCCATCACTATTCGGCGAGTCACGTCACCGAGTTCGCATTCTTTTCGCTGCTCTACGGCGTCGACGCTTACTACTACAAAGAATTCGTCTACCACGATGCGCGGTCCTATCCGCTCGAAGTATTCAGGGACAACGACTACGTCGTCGCCGGAGGCTGCTCGGCGCAGATGAGCGGCTGGGGTTACGCCGGAATGGTCACGCGGCAACTCTCGCCGTACGTCGAGCCCACCGGTCATGATCCCTCCGAGCGCGACGCAGCCCTTCTCGAGTGGGCTCGAGGGACCTACCTCGGGCGATCGCAGGATCGGCCGCTCTTCCTCTTTCTCTTCTTCGACTCGACCCATCACAACTATTCGTATCCGCCGAGCTTCGAACGCTTTCTTCCCGTCGCTCCGGAGGACGCCAATCATCTCTTCGCGGACGAGACCGATCCGGTCCTCCGGGCCGGAATCCGCAATCGGTACAAGAACGCCGTGCTCTACGTCGACTCGCTCCTCGGCCGCCTCCTTGAGGCGGTGGAGGACGACCTGCGGCGGGGCAATCTGCTCGTCGTCGTCACGGGGGACCACGGCGAAGAGTTCTGGGACGACGGCACGCACTGGGGCCACATGGAGCCTCGCTACGTGAACGAGCGGACCGAGGTCCCCTTCGTCATGTGCACCCCCGACGGGCGTCGGCCCGACGTCCCGCTCTCGGGGCATTCGGACGTCATGCCGACGATCCTCGACGACCTCGGGCTCGCGCCCTCGGTCGAGGACCGCGACTACTCGGACGGGGTGTCTCTCCTGCGTGACTCGGATCCGGATCGGCACCTCGTGATTAGCTCGCTCGTCGGGGCTCGCCCGGGTCGAGCGTTCGATCTGGTGACGCAGCGCCACAAGTTCTGGATCGTCCGCGACGCCGTCGACGGGCAGCCGCCTTCGCCGAGCGTCCACGCGGTCTCCGATCTCGAGGACCGCGAGGTCGACCGGACCGCCGAGGTCGACGCCGAGCTGAAGCGGCACCTGGCGAAGTTCGAGCTCGACTACGGCAGGTTCTATCTCCCGTGACGTCCGGGAGGAAGAACGCTACGCGCCCACCTTCACGAGGAGCGCGTGGCCGTTGAGGTTGTGGACGACGAGACCGCCGCGGCGGCCTCGCTGCTCGTCGACGTACTGGCGGATCCCGCCCAACCCTTCGAACCCGTAGTCGTCGAACACGACGACTCCGCCGGGCGACGTCCTCGGCCACACGTATTCGACGCAATCCTTCGCGGAGTCGTAGACGTCCACGTCGACGTGCACGAGGCGAAAGGCCGTCGCCGTGACGCGGCTCGCGCTCTCGTCCGGGAAAACCCCCTCGATGACTTGGACTCGTTCGAGCGACAGGTCGCGCATGAGGCCCTCGACCCCCTCGCGCGACGTGTCCGCGTGCTCTCCTCCCCGGTACACCGGGTCGCGGGGCCCCGCCTTCGGCACGCCGCGGAACGTGTCGCAGAGGTACACGGGATCGCGGATGCCCGCGAGCTCGGCCGCCTTGCCGAGGACCGCCCCCGTCCCGCCGCGCCATACGCCGATTTCGAGGATCGCCCCCGGCACAGCCGCGAGGTCTCTCGTCAGCGTCCAGAGCTCGTGGCAGCGATGAACGTCGACGAGGGTGTACCGCTCGATCCTCTCGTAGAACGCGCGAAAGACCCGATCCGTGTTCCACGGCGAATACGTCGCGCGCGGAAAGACGTCGGCGTATTCGGCCCCCTCGCGGCGCACCCGCCGGACGTCGAGACCGATGCGCCGCAGTCCGGTCTGCACGAGTTCCGTCAGGGAGCTCATCTCGCCCCACCGCTCGCCAGCGCCTGCGACCGCGAGCACACGAAGAGGAATCCCAGCGCGATGGCGCTCGGCCAGCGCTCGTGCAGCGCTGGCCTGGTCACCACGCGTGCCAGCCAGGGCGGCGCGCGGAAGCGCGAGTCGCTGAAGCGCTCCGGGAAGTAGTAGTGGCGCTCGAGAACGCGAAGACCGGAACGCGAGAGGAGGCGCTCGAACACGCGCTTGGAGAACAGGCGAATGTGGTTCGAGAAGAGCTCGTCACCCCGGTGCGACGTATCCATCACGTCGACGAAGTCGCCGGACAAGAAGAGCAGACGGTTGAAGAGGTTGAGCACGTTCGGGACGCACACGAAGACGTACCCGCTCCCGGCCACACGGCCGATCTCGCCGAGCAAGCGGCCCGGCGCGAAGACGTGCTCGAGGACGTCGTAGCAGAGGACCACGTCGAACTCGCCGTCGCGGAACGGCAGGGCGGCGGTCTCGAGGTCCACAGCGCGACCCTCGATCCCGCGCTGCTCGAGCGATCGGACGGCGTCCGCGGCCATCTCTACGCCGCAGAGTCGCAGGCCCGGTCTGCGCAGGGCCTCGAGCACCTGCCCGCTGCCGCACCCGACGTCGAGCACGGATCGCGCCGCGGTCACGAGCGGATGGGCCCGGGTCAGGTCCGCCTTCCAGCGCACGTGTTCGGACATGGCGAGCTCCGGCGCGCGCCAGTAGTCGCTGTAGTAGTCCCCCCGCCCCTTCTCCGCAGGCGCCGTCATCGCCCGGCGTCCCGCTCGGCGCCCGCCACGCGAAGCAGCCTGCGACGCGCTTGGGGCGTGCGCGGACGCACGTCGACGACGAAGGCGTGCAGGTGCGCCATTCGCTCGACCACCGGCGCGCGCGCCCCCTCGAACGCCGGGTGGCGGAGCAACGCCGGCTGAAGCTCGTCGAGCCACCCGTCTCCGCCGAAGTACGGCCACCGATCGCCCCCGTAGACGAACTTGCGCGCGAGCACGGCGCCCCGCTCCGGAGGGGCGAAGCGGGCGCCCCCACGGCTCCCGAGGAGCTGCTTGAGGCGGTGCGCGAGGCTTTGTCCCGGCGCCACCGGCAGGTCGGGCCACCACGGGGCGTCGAAGTACACGTGCTCGCGCACCTGGCCGAGATCCCAGAGAACGGGCGCGAGCGTCTCGGTCCGCCAGACCTCGGGGGCCGGGGCGCCCCCGATCCAGCGGACGGCCTGGAAGCCCCAGTTGTGGGGGTTGCACGTCGCAACGACGAGCACCTTCTTTGCGAGCCGGGCGAGCGCCGCAAGGTACGCACGCCAGTCGTCGACGAAGGGAAGCGCGTGGTAGACGAGCACGAGGTCGCTCGCCGGAAGCTCGGGCAAGGCAGCGTCGGTGTCGATGACGCGCACGTCGACCTGACCCTGCGGCGCCGCCCGCGCGTAGACGCCACGCGCGAATTGCGCCGCCGTCGACGTCGTCACCACGGAGACCACCCGCACGCCGGCCCTCGCGAGGACGACCCCATGCACGCCGCGCACCCCCGCCATCCCGTCCACCGGGCCCTCGAGGGCCGTCTCGACCCCGTAGTCCTCTCCCCAACGAGCCAGGAGCTGGTAGAAGCACCAGCGCTCGTACGCCGTCCCGAGACCGCGATCGTGCTCGATGGCCTCCGACGCGAGCCGGCTCATCGCCCGCGGACCCTTTCTTGATGATCTGTCACAGCCCGACCATGTGCCCGGCTACGCGCGCGAGCGACGCAGGGTCCACGAGCAGGTTCGTGTAGCTTGCGTTCGCCAGCGGGCACGCGCACTCGTGCGCGCGGACGCTCGCGCGGAAGGCGTCCGCGTCCGGGCCGAACCAGACTCGACGAAAGTCGTATCCCGCGTCGCGGACGTTGCCGATCGACTCAGCGCGCACGCAGCACCCCCATACATGACCGTCCGGAGCGAGCTGCGCGCTCGCCCACCCGGCGTAGCAGTCGATGACCTGCCGCTTCTCCTCGAGGATCCGCGCAGCCAGGTCGTAGTACTCGAGCCTCAGGGACTCGACCAAGCGCGCCACCGGATGCGTCGAGCGGCGCGCGCGAATGGCCTGGCCGAGGTGCTCCACGGCGCGCCGATACTCGGCGGGCGACGGGGTGATGTCCTTGTCCATCGTCTTGAGCTCGACGCGGTTCTCCGCAACCTCTGCGATGTACGAATCGGGGCGGAAGATCCGGCGCGCCTCGGCCTCGATCTGCGGAATTCGCGCCACGTTCAGCTTCGAGATGACGGTGTGCACGCCGAGGACGACGTGCGGATACGTCTTCTTCAGGTCGTGGATGAGATCGGCCACCCCCTGGAGCTTCTCGAAGTTTCGGTCGGCGCCGCGGATTCGGTCGTGCGCCTCGCCGATCTCGTCCACCGAGAGGTTGAGCACGAGCTGGGAGGCCACGGTGTGATGCGCGATCTTCGGCAAGAGCTGGAAGATCCGCTCCGTGATGACGCCGTTCATCGGAATGTTGACGATGCGCGGCTCGATCTGGGTCGCCACCAGCCGAACCACCTCGTCGAAGTCCGCCCGAACGAACTGATCTCCGCCCGACAGCGTCACCCAAACGGGCACCCTCTCGAGCGTCGGGAAGACGCGCCCGTACTCGTCGACGGAGAGGTCGTCGACCTTCTTCTGCCAGATGTCGCACGTGGCGCATCGCGAAGGACACGAGTACGTGACCGACACGGTGAGATTCACCGGGAGCTGCCTCGGACCGCCGGTCGCGTGAGCCGCCCGGTACCCCGCGAGCCGCGCCAGGAGGGGGAGCCTCCTCACGGCCGCCTCGCCGTCGGCGCGTCGGGCGGGTCGGGACGCGCGGAGAGACGCCGGGCCCGGGTGGGCGGCCGGGCGGCACCCCCTTCGTCGCCCAGGGATTTCGTCGAGCGGAGCACGCGCCACGTGCGGTGCTTGCCTCCGACGACGCGCGCCTCCCAGAAGCCGACCGCGCGCGCGAGGACCTCGGTCCCGATGGCCGCCACGAGGGCCGCCTTGCCAAGGCTGTCCTCGGCCCGCG
>DATGJA010000505.1:0-5234 GCA_035295445.1 Polyangiaceae bacterium
CCGGTCTCGAGCCATAGGGTCCGCATGCCGCGCGTGCGCGCCTCGCCCACGATGTGCTCGAGGATCGCGCGCCCGACGCCCCGTCCGAGGAACGCGTCGGCGACGCGCATCGATTTGATCTCGCCGCGCTCGGCGTCGAGCTCCTTGAGCCGCGACCCTCGACCGCGACCCTCGACCCCGACCCTCGACCCCGACCCTCGACCCCGACCCCGACCCCGACCCCGACCGCGGCGGCGGCTGCGGTCGAGATCGCGGTGCTCGTCCCGGCCGACACGTTCGTCGCCACGTGCCCGCGATTTCAGCGTCCGACGAGCGGCGTCTTGCCGCTCAGCGCGTCGGCCAAGAAATGGTTCACGTCCGCCTCGGCAGTCGGGTTCTGGAACGCCACGAAGTGCCCGTCGTACCCCGACGGCGTGTACTGCCGGACGATCGCCGTCGTCGCCTTCCCACCGACCATCACGTTGCCCCCGGCCGGCACCGCGAGCGGGGTGCCCGGCTCGAACGCGTCGGGGTTCACGCCGCTCGGCGCCGTCGCTTCGGCGAGCTGCGCAGCGAGGGCGAAGTTCTGCTCGGTCGTCGGGGGGGCGTACGTGTCCCCCTGCCCGTAGGGTTGAAACACGTGTTTGCGCGCGGCCGGGCCGGCGGGCATCGAGAGCAGCGATGCCGCGTAGTTGAGGGGGTCGTCCGCGTCGAGCGCGTTCTGCAAGATCGCCGGGATCGGGTGGTACGCCCCGACCTGGGACGGGTCGTCCTCGATGACCACCGGGAGCAGGCCTGCGACGTCGACGGGGTTCTTCTTCGTCACGAGCGCGTCGACGAGGCCGGCGCCCTGACCGCTCAGGACCGCGCCGAGCACCCCCGACGCGAACGGCATCGCCAGGCCCCCAGCGGTCGCGCCTTGCGAGTGTCCCCAGAAGGCGATCGGGCCCACCTTGATCTCCGCTCCGGTGGGCGAGCTCGCCGCGGGCAGGTCGAGACCCTGGACGAAGCGCACGAGGGCCAGCTGATCGGCGGCGCCTTGAAGCGGGTTACCGCGCGCGGCCGCCGGGTTCGTGAAGTTGTAAAAGAGCGTGTCGGGCGAGTCGGTCGAGGCGCCGCGCCGCGTGCCGTGCTCCACTTGATCGATCCCGAGCATCGCCATGCGCACGTGCCCGCCGGCGCCGTCGTCCACGCTCGCGAGCCTGGCCGCGTCGCCCTCGGTGATCGCGCTGCGGAAGCTCCCGCCGGTGCCGTGCGCGTACACGACGAGCGGCCACCCGCCCGCGGGCATCGCGACCCCCTTCGGCACGGTGAGGGCCATGCACACCTGCTCCGTGCGCTGCAACTGTGGAGTCCCGTCCGCGGCGAGCACGAAGTCCCCGCCGTCGGTCGGGGTGGAGTACGGCTCCGCGCCCTGCTGGAAGATGGGCAGCGTCACGAGCGCATGCAGTTCGTCGAATGAGGGGTCAGGGCTGCCGCACGCGCGGTCGCCGGCAGCCTGCGGACACGGCGAGGGCGCGTCGCCGCAACGGATCCAGCCCGTCGCCGTCGGCGCGGGGGCCGCCGCGACCGCCGCCGCCAGCTTGGGTCCGATGGCGTTCGCCTGACCCACGGTGAAGACGGTCGCGTCGAGGATGGTCCCCACCGCAACGCCCTGTCCGGCGGTCCAGTCGCGGAGCGGCTTGTATTTGGGCCATTGCGCCGCGAGGGCGGCGTCGGAGGGGGCGGCGGGCGCGAGCAGCGCGGTCAGGTCGGCCGGCGGCTGGATCGGCTTCTGATTCGCGTCCAGGATGCCGGTCGAGAGGATCACCGCGTACGTGTGCCCGGGCGAGAGGGCCTGCCCCGGAGGGGTCCGGATCCCGATCCAATTGTCGCAAATGTACGCGTTGCGAGCGGTGGTGGCGCTCCATCCGAAGCCGACCGGCACCGGGTTCTTCGGGTCGGTGACGTCTGCCCACCGGATCGCGCCGTCGCTCTTGAGGGTGGCGCCGAGGTCGATCGGCCCGCTGAAGCGAAAGAACACCGTCGGGTAGGCGCTGAAGCCGTCGGCGTGGGCCTCCACGTCCCGCAGCCACCGGTCGACGACGTCGAACCCGAGGAGGGCGGCGCCCGGCGTCGGGTGGTTCGCGAGGCTGATCTTGCCCCCGTCGCGGCGCACGTCGTTGGGGAACGGCAGGCGGTAGAAGTCGCCGTCGCCGGTCCCGCGCGGCACGCGGAAGTAGGCCTGCGTCGGTCCCGCGTCGTCCTGGCACGTCTCGCCGGGCCACGAGGGCAGGGCGAGGATGGGCGTCCCGCCGGGCGAGGGCGGGAACGGCGCGCACTTGCCGGCTTGGCACCCGAGGCCCCCGAGGCAGTCGGCATTCGTCATGCACGCGCCGCCGACGGAGGCGTGGCCCTCGGGATCGCAGCGGGCCACGAAGCCGGCCGGGTCGCAGCGCAGCCCGTGCCCGCAGTCTCCGTCGCTCTGGCACGAGGCGCCCGGTCCGCCTGCGTCGCCGGCGGCCGTGATCGCGGTGCACGTGCGCGTCGGCCCGCAGAAGGAGTCCCCGGCGCAGTCGTCGTTGACGGTGCACGCCGCGCCGCCGTCGTTGCAGGCGCACGACTGACACGTCCCCGACATGCAGAGCAGCCCTGGGCCGCAGAGGTCCCGGTCGTTGCAGGGCTGCCCGAGCCCGAAGCCCGCGAGCGTGCCGGACGTCGGAGCGCTCGTGACCCCCCCACTGCCGCCGCAGGAGGCCGCCACCGTCAGCGCCAGGACGCTGCAGCCCAAGGCCGCACGCAGGTATACGCGTGTCATGTCGACTCCAAGGCAAAGGGCGAAAAAGGCCCAGCCTTGAAGAGTACACGAGCAGGGTGAGCGTTCGCCGGTTTCCTTCTCGCCGGGCCCTTACGTCTTACCTGGTGGGAGCGAGGCGCGGAGCCGCGCTGCGCCGAGCTCGGACGCGCGTTTGGTCGCTGCTTCCACGGCGTCGATGAGCGTCTTTCGGAGGGCGCCGCTCTCGAGCGTATGCAGCCCGGAGATGGCCGTCCCGCCCGGGCTTGTCACCATGTCTTTGAGGCGGCCGGGGTGCTCGCCGGTCTCGAGGAGGAGCTTGGCCGAGCCGAAGACGGTCTGGGCCGCGAGGAGTAGCGCCGTGTCGCGATGAAGGCCTACCTTCACGCCGCCGTCGGCGAGCGCCTCGATGATGAGCATCACGTACGCCGGGCCGCTCCCGCTCAGGCCCGTCACTGCGTCGAGCAGGGTCTCGTCCAGGGCGACGACGCAGCCGACCGCCTCGAAGAGTTCGCGCGCGGTCCGCATGTCGTCCTCCCGAGCGTGCGCGCCGCCCGCGATGGCGGTCGCGCCGGCCTGGACGGTCGCCGGCGTGTTGGGCATCGCACGCACGACCCTCGACCCCGCAGGGAGCTTCGTCTCGATCGCCTCGATCGGAACGCCCGCGGCCACGGAGACCAAGAGCTGATCGGCGCGCACGTCCTTGCCGATCTCCGCCAGCACCTTGTCGATGACCTGCGGCTTGACGGCGAGGACGAGCAGATCGCAGTCCCGCACGAGCGCGTGGTTGTCCGACGTCACCCGGATGCCGTGTGCGGTTCGCAGGTGGTCGAGCCGGTCCGTCTTCACATCGCTCGCCACGATCTGCTGCGGCGGGACCACCTTGCCGTGAAGGAGGCCCTTGATGAGCGCCGCGCTCATGTTGCCGCCGCCCAAAAATCCGAGACGTCGCGTCTTCATACCAGCGTCCTCGCCACGCCCGTCAGGGCGTCGTTCATGAAGGTCTCCACGAGATCGCGCGGCTCCGGATCGTCCTCGCCCAGGTCGTGCGCGAACTTCTCCCAGCGCGCCCGCAGGAGAGCCTTGCGCGCGACGCTCGGGTCGTCCGTGAGGGCCGCAGCCCAGGCCACGCCGAGAGCCGTCTGCCGACCGTCCGAGTCCAGGCCCGGGTGACGCTTCGCGAGGGTCACGGGGGCGCCTTGCCCGACCGGCGCGAGGGCCTCCTCCCGCCAGCGGCGCGGGACGAGGATCGCTCCCGTGAGGGCGGCGAGGATGACCCCCGCCCCGGGGACGCGATCGGACAGCACAAAGCGCACGCCGTCGACCGCCGCGAGGCCGGCCTTGCGACGCGCGTCGACGCGAGCGATGGCCTCGGCGCGCGCGGTCTCCACCTCTTCGGCCGGGACGCCCATTTTCTGGGCGATGACGTGGATGACGCGCTCGCCACGCGGGTCGATCGTGTCCCCGGCCGCTGCGAGCCACGCCCCGCGGACGATCGCTCGTCCAACCGCGGCGTCCATGTCCCCGTAGACGTCGAGCGTCTCGACGACCGGGGGGGGCTCGGAACGCAGCGCTCCGGCGTCCCCCTCGGGCAGGCCGAGCGCTGCGACCACGGCGGTGACGGCGGTGCTTTCTTCGCGGTCGAGGGGCCCGTCGGCCGCGAGCACCGCCCGGAGCAACCGGACCGCGAGCGCGCCGTAGCGCTTGACGCGGGCCACGTCCTTGTCGCTCGGCTTGCTGGAGAACAGGCTGCGAAGGCCCCGGGCGCCGATCTCGAGCGTCACCTTCTCGCGGACGACTTCCATCATCGGCAAAAACGTCGGGGGCGCCACGGGAGCGAGCGCCCGTGCCATGTCGAGGAGCCAGGGGTCGAACTGCGCCGTCATGCGCGTGTGCGACTGGCCCTGGACCACCGCCGCGTAGGCCGCCCCGCGGCGGTGAAGGAGGCCGTCGAGGCCGTCCCGGGCGGCGCGCGGTCCCGACGCCAAGACGAAGAGCGCGTCTTCGCCCAGGACGCCGACGAGGCGGCCGAGCGCCGCGGAGTTGCCGTCGGACATGCCGGGAACCTACCGCATTTCGCCCGAAAAGTTGCCCGTCCGCGCGAGCGCAGGGCAAGGGTTCTCGCATGGGCAGCATTCGTGCGGGTCGGCCCGTGGCTGCGCTCCTCGGGCTGCCGCTCGCGGGCTGCCTGCAGGTGAGCACCGGCACCGACACGGGTCCCGGAGCTTCGGGCGGGAGCGGGGCGACCGCCTCGTCCTCGGCGGGCGCGAGCGCAGGTGGATCGGGGGGGACGGGGTGCTCGACCGACCCGCAGACGGGGGTCACGCTGTGCACCGGGATCAACGCGTGTCCGGGGGTGACGGTCGACCCGAACGCGTTCCCGAATTGCGGATTCGTCCTGCACGGCGGCGGCACGCTCGATCTCGAGTGCCTTTGCTCGGATTCGCTTTGCCCGATCGGTGTTCCCCAGTCGTGCACGCAG
>DATGJA010000506.1:0-13212 GCA_035295445.1 Polyangiaceae bacterium
TACGTCATCGACCCGGAGCTCTGCACCGAGTGCGTGGGCTTCTACGACCACGAGGCGTGCCAGGCCGTGTGTCCCGTCGAGTGCTGCATTCCCGATCCGAATCACCGCGAAGAGGAGCAAGCTCTCCTCGAGCGCGCGCTCAAGCTCCATCCGGACGACGAGGAGTTGAAGAAGAGGGTCGGCACCGGCTCGTTTCCATCGCGATTCCGGAAATGAACGTGTGACTCGCGATCGCGCCGTCCGCCGATCGCCGCGACCGACGGCTCGACGGTGGGCCATCGCCAGGCCGGCCGCAGGCCTGGCCTTGTCGACGATGGGCTGCGCCGGTGGTTTGCCCTTGCTCCATCCGGCGCGAACCCTGCCTCCAGGGGACGTGCGGGCCGCCGCGGGATTCAGCGGCAACGTCGCGGGCGGTGGACTGGCGGACGCCGTGCGCAAGGCCGAAGGCGAGGCCGCCTCGAACCCGACCGCCGCCGGGCCGTCAGGGACGGACGCCACGTACGCCAAAGGGGCGCTGGCCGTGGCGTCGACAGCGCCAGGCCTCGCGCCCATCGTCGGCGCGCGGGTCGGGGTCGGATCTCAGGCCGACGCCGGCCTCGCCTACACCGGCCGCTCGGTGCGAGTGGACGTTCGCCGGTCGTTCGATCTGTCGCCGACGTGGGCGCTCTCGATCGGAGCCGGCGGCCAGGCTGCGCTGTACGGACGGGGCGACGGCGGCACCCTGCCCGCTGTGGACCTCGGTCATCTCCACGGCTGGGGCGCCGACGTCCCGCTCCTCGTCGGCTACGAGAGTGTCGGTAACCTCTACTTTTTGTGGGCCGGCGCGCGCGGCGGTTGGGAGCACGTGGACATCGGAGACGTGAGCAGCGTACCGGGGAGCCCCCCGCTCGGCGCGGCGCCGCTGGCGCTGTCCGCAACGCGTTTCTGGGGCGGCGGCCTGGTCGGCGCCGCGGTGGGCTTCCGCCACGTCCACGTCGCGGTCGAGCTCGACGTGAGCTACGCGGCCATCAGCGGCGACTTCGACGGGACGCACGCGAACGTCGCGGGCGTGACCATCGCGCCGTCGAGCGCGCTGTGGTGGCGATTCTAAGAACGAGACCTACCCCCATGATCCGGGTGCGCGACCTTCGCAAGCATTACAAGGTGCATGAGCGACCCCCAGGGCTCGGCGCCGCCCTCCGCTCGGTCTTTCGCCGGCGATACAAGACGCTCGCGGCGATCGACGGGTTGGATTTCGATATCGCACCGGGCGAACGCGTCGGCTTCCTGGGACCCAACGGCGCAGGGAAGACCACGACCCTGAAGGTCCTGGCCGGCTTGCTCCACCCGACGAGCGGCGAGGTCTCCGTCGACGGGCACGAGCCAAGAAGACGCGAGGACGCCTTCCTGAAGAAGATCATGCTGGTCCTCGGACAGAAGCAGCAGCTGCTGTGGGATCTGCCGCCGAGCGAGACCTTCGAGCTGAACCGGGCCGTCTACGACGTCCCTCGGGCCGAGTACGATGCCCGCCTCGCCGAGCTGACGGAGCTCCTCCAGATCGGGGACCTCGTGCGCAAGCCCACGCGGACCTTGTCGCTCGGCGAGCGGATGAAATGCGAGCTCACCGCAGCCCTCATCCACGGCCCCAAGCTTCTCTTTCTCGACGAGCCGACGATCGGCCTCGACGTCTCGATGCAGGTCGTCGTCCGCGACTTCGTCAAGAGTTACAACGAGCGGAGCGGGGCGACGCTGATCCTCACGAGCCACTACATGGAGGACGTCGAGAAGCTCTGCCCACGCGTCATCGTGATCGACAAGGGAAAGCTCGTCTACGACGGGGCACTCGACGCCCTTGCGACGCGGATTCGCCCCGACAAGCGGATCATCTTGCGCTTCTCCCGACCGGTGGACGTCGCGGACCTGGCCCCATTGGCGACGGTGCTGAGACATGACCCGGGGGAGACCGTCCTCCGAGTCTTGAAGGACGAGGTCAGCGCCGTGGTCGCGCGTGCGCTCGCGCAGTTTCCGGTCGACGACCTCACCGTCGAGAACGCTCCGCTCGAGGAGGTCATGAGCGAGCTCTTTGCCCGTGGTCGGCCCGACCCCGAACGCGGACCGCCGCCGTGAGCCTGCGCAGCACGACGCGGGCCCTGCCGACCCTGCTCCGGGTCGGGTTCGCGGACGCCGTCGCCTATCGAGCGGAGATGATCGTCTGGGTGCTCGCGACCACGATGCCCCTCGTCATGTTGGGCCTCTGGACGGCGGTGGCACGCGACGCCCCGGTGGGCCGCTACGGCGAGCCGCAGTTCCAGGCGTATTTCCTGGCGACCTTCATCGTCCGCCAGCTGACCGGTTCCTGGGCCTTCTGGGAGATGAACTTCGAGCTGAGAAACGGGACCCTGTCGATGCGGCTCCTGCGGCCGGTACATCCGCTCTTGGCGTACGCCGCGGAAGGGGTCGCCGCGATGCCGATGCGCGTCGCCGTATCCATCCCGGTGGCGGTCATCGCGCTGGCGCTCGTCGGTCCGACCGGGGTGAACGCCAAGCCGCTCCTTTGGGTCGTGTGGGCCTTCTCGATCGTCGGGGCCTGGCTCTTGACGCTCATGGTCAACCTGCTGATCGGCTGCGCGGCGTTCTTCTTCGAGAGCAGCCTCAAGCTGATGGACCTCTGGCTCGTCTTCTACTTCGTGCTGAGCGGCTATCTCATCCCCATCGACATCTTTCCGACGCGCCTGCGGTCGTTCGTCGACTGGTTGCCGTTCCGGTATCAAATCGGCTTTCCAGTGGAGCTCATGACCGGCTCGCACGCGATGCCCGATGCGCTCGTGCTCCTGGCGCGACAGGCGGCCTGGATCGCGATCTTCCTCGGCGCGACGCGGTGGGCATGGCGCCGCGGCGTCGCGAGGTTCTCCGCTTTCGGCGGATGATGAGGCGGCGGATGAAGGCGCGCTACCTCCGCCTCCTGGCCGTCCAGCTCCGGGCATCGCTGTTGCTAGGGATGCAGTATCGAGCGGACTTCGTGCTCGACGCCCTCGTCGAGGTGTTCTGGATGGCGACGGCCATCGTCCCGCTCCTCGTCGTATACGACGTGCGGAGCACGGTGGCCGGATGGAGTCGAGGCGAAGCGCTCCTCGTGATGGGCTGGTTCACGTTCCTTCAGGGCGTGCTCGAAGGCGCCATCAGCCCGGGCCTGGCGACCGTGGTCGAGCACATCCGCAAGGGAACGCTCGACTTCGTCCTGGTGAAGCCCGCCGACGCGCAGTTCCTCGTGTCGACGGCGCGACTGCACCCCTGGCGGGCCGTCAACGTGCTCACCGCCCTCGCGATCTTCGCGTGGGGTTTCCGCTTGCTCGGACGAGCGCCCACCTTGTCGAACGTGGCGACCGCCGTCGTCGCCCTCTTCGCGTCCGTGTCGGTCCTTTACGCGCTCTGGATGCTCACGGTGAGCGCGGCGTTCTACGTGGTGCGAATCGACAACCTGTCCCAGCTCTTCAGTGCCATCTTCGACGCTGCGCGTTGGCCGGTGGACGTCTTTCGGGGCGCGGTGTGGGTGATGTTCACGTTCGTCGTCCCGTTGGCCCTGATGACGACGTATCCCGCGGAGGCGCTCCTCGGTCGGCTGGCGGCGGGGACGCTTGCCGGCGCGCTGGCGGGGGGCGTGGCGGCGCTCACCCTATCTCGCGCCGTGTGGCTTGCGTCCATCCGACGCTACACGAGCGCGGGGGGATGACGACGACTCCACGCAACTTCGGAGACCTCCACACGACGGAGACGGCTGTAGGGCGAGGGCCGACCGGACTCTCACTGAACGATCAGTCTCATCAAAGGAATCTTCGGGGAGTGGTAATTTGTTGAGAAGGGAACGGTGATCCGTCAGTACGCATGACTACTCCGCGCCCCCCACGTCCGTCGGCGAGGGTGCCTACACCCCGGGGCGAGCGGGTGGCCAACCGCTACCTGATTCGAGCCGAGCTCGCGTCCGGCGGGATGGGCGTCGTCTATCGCGTCTTCGACCGATCCCTCGGCGAGGAGCGGGCACTCAAGAGGCTGAACCGCGAGGCCGTCGAACAGCCCTTTCTCGTAGAGGCCTTCGAACGAGAGTTCCAGGTCCTCGCGGGCATCGATCACCCACGAATCATTCGGGTCTTCGACTACGGAGTGGACGAGGTCGGCCCTTACTACACGATGGAGCTCATCGACGGGGAGGACCTGCGCAGGGCGGCTCCCCTTCCGTATCGGGACGCGTGCCGCTATCTGCGGGACGTCGCGGCGTCCCTCGCGCTTCTCCACGCTCGACGCCTCATTCACCGTGATCTGAGCCCCGCGAACGTGCGGGTCACGCTCGACGGACACTGCAAGCTCCTCGACTTCGGCGCGCTCTCCGCGTTCGGTAACTCGCGCCTCGTGGTCGGAACGCCGCCAGCGATCCCGCCGGAGGCCCTGCAGGGCGCGCCCCTCGACCAGCGAGCCGACCTCTATGCGCTCGGGGCCCTCGCGTTCTGGACGCTCACCGCCCATCACGCGTACCCGGCGCGCCAGATCGAGGAGCTCCGCGAGCTTTGGAAGACGCCCGCGCCCGCGCCGAGCACGTTCGCCGACGACATCCCGAGGGAGCTCGACGCGCTGGTCCTCTCGATGCTCAGCGCGGACCCGCTCGCGCGTCCCGCGAGCGCGGCGGAGGTCATCGCGCGGCTGAACAGCGTGGGCGATCTGGCGCCCGAAGACGAGGGAGAGCTCGAGCGACTCGCGGAGAGCTTTCTCTCGAGCCCGCGCTTCGTGGGGCGCGCGGCGAAGCTCGAAGAGCTCGAGGAGCGCAGCCACGCAGCCCTGAACGGCAACGGGGGCGCCGTCCGCATCGAGGCGATCGCTGGAATGGGCCGGACGCGGCTGCTCGAGGAGGTCGGGATCCGCGCGCAGGTGGCCGGCGCGAGCGTCCTTCGTGTCGACGCCAGCATGCACAGGGACTTCCAGGGGACCGCGCGTGCCCTTGCGATGCGCTTGCTGGACGCCGTACCGGTCGTGTCTCGCGAACACGCGAAGCGGTGCGGCGAGGCGCTCGCCGCCCTCGGGCGGGAGGTCGAGGCCCGCCTGCTGACGGACAATTCGATCCCGCCGCCGTCACCGTTCGAGGAGCCCGCAGCGCCCGAACGCGCGGGCGGAACCCTCGAAGGATGGTTCGCGCACGTCAGCCGGACCAGACCCCTGGTCATCGAGGTCGACAACGTCGACGACGCCGACGACGCGAGCCTCGGGCTGCTCGTCGCGCTGGCGCGGATCGCCCCGGACCATCCGATGCTGCTCCTCGTCGCTGAACGACTGCGCCGGGATCCCCGCGCGGCGGCGGGGCTCGCCACTCTGCGTTCGCAGTGCACGCGCATCTCGCTCACGGGGCTCTCACCCGCCGAGACGCGCGAGCTTGCCGGGTCGCTCTTCGGAGACGCTCAGAACGTGGAGCGCTTCGCCGAGTGGCTGCACGCGCGCACGGCGGGGAGCCCCCTGCACTTCATCGAAACGTCGCGCCAGCTCGTTGCCAAGCACGTCATCCGGTACATCGGCGGGATGTGGGTGTTGCCCGCGGACCGGCCCGACGCCGTGCTCCCCGCCGCCCTCGAGGACGCCCTGCGCATTCGCCTCGCGTCCTTGAGCGAAGAGGCACGAGCGCTCGCCGAATGCCTGAGCCTCCAGCGCGAGCGGCCGACCCTCGAGCTCTGCAAGTTGCTCGTCGAGGGGAGCGAGAGTCGTCTCGTGCTTCATCTCCTGGACGAACTTGCGAGGAGCGACGTGCTCTACGCCGACCAGGACGGGTATCGCTTCAGCAGCAGCGCGCTGCGCGAGGCGCTGCTCGGCGGGATGGACGACGTGCGGCGAGAGCGCAACCACCGGCGGCTCGGCGAGGCGTTCGCGCGCCTCGCCGGCGACGGCGACCACGAGTTGCGGATCGAGGCGGGCTGGCACCTCATCGAGGGCGGCGACGAGCTGGCCGGTGCCGACATGATCGCCAAGGTCACGCACAACAGCGCGACCGTCCGGAAGATGATCGCGAACCTGCACCATGCAGGGCGACCGATCGAGGCGGCCCTCAAGGTCTACAAGAGGCACCGCCGCTCGATCTACGAACGGATGCCGCTGCTCGCGGCCCTCGCGCACGCCGGGTACTACGAGGACAGGATCTGGGGCGAGCGGTACGGCGACGAGGCGCTCGACGCGTGCGAAGACCTCTCCGGTGTCCGGATGGCGCGCCACTGGCGCCGCCTCGTCGGCCGCTGGCTGGCCATGGTCCTCGGCCTCTTCTTCGCGTTCCTGCGTTTCCACCTCACGCCGCGAAAGGAGCGCAACTACCCCTTCGACGAGATGCTCGTCCAGCTCTTCGGCGCCGTGACCACGTTGACCGGAACGGCGTCCCTCTCGCTCGACGTCGAACGGGCGACGCGAGTGACCGAGGTGCTCGAGCTCTTCGCGATGCTCCCCAAGCGCCTGCCCCCGGTGGGCATCTACGAGTTCTGCCTGGGACTCCGCGAGATCGGGCGCGAGCGACAAGCCCACGCCTACGACGTCTTCGAGACCCTGCGCCGTCGGTTCGAGGACCTGCGCTTCTACCCTGGCCTGCCGGCCGACGCGCGCATCCTCTACATCACGGGAGCGCACATGGCGCGCGGCTCGTTCGCCGTCATGCGCGAGGACGGACACGCGGCGCTCGCCAGCGCGGACGCCCTCGAGACGTCCGGCATGAAGATGTACGCGATGGTCGCGAGCCAGCTGCGCTTCCTCTACCACGCCAACCGCGGCGAGTTCGCCAAGGCGGCCGTGCACCGCGAGCAGGTGGAGCTCCACGCCGCTCACGTGGGATCCGCGTGGCAGGTCGAGACGTGGGGACCGGCGGTGCTCCTCGCCGTCTACGGCCGGCTGGGCGACGTCGTCGCGCTCACGCGAGTCGCCGAGCAGCTCGAGGTGCTCAGCGGCTCGGTGCGGTCGCTTCGCCAGTACAGCCGCCTCGCGCACCTGGCGCTCCTCTATGCGCGCGGGGACGCGGACGACGCGACGCTGGACCGCGCGCGGGATGAGCTCTTGGCCGTGCCGCCCCGATCCTTCATCGGGTGGACGGCGTCCACCGCCTTCCTGGCGCGGGCCTGCAACGAGCGCGGACGCCACGCGGATGCGGCGGACACGTGCGAGCGGGTCTTGAAGCACGTGACGGACGAGGACCGCGAGTACGTCACGCTCTTCCTCGACCTGGACGTCGAGATGGCGATGGCCGACGCGGGCCTCGGCCGGCACGCGGCCGCCCTCGCGCGGATCGACGGCCTCTTGGATCGGTTCCGCGGCAGTGATCACCCGCTCGTGCAGGGCACCCTTCACGAGGCGCGCGCGAAGATCGCCTGGTTCGCGGGTCGGCCGGAGGACTATGCCCACAGCCTGGCCATGGTGGACCACTGGTTTCGGCCGACGGGCACGCCTGCGCTCATCGCGAAGTACGAGCGCCTCGCCGAGTTGCCGGTCCTCGGCAACTCCAGGCCGCGCAGCGTCACCCCCGACGCCGGTTCGTCGCCCAACCCCGTCACGGGTCTCGACAGCGGGCCCGTGGACACGACGAGCGTCCCGGAGGCCAAGACCGTGGCCTTGGTGACGCGGCGCGAGACGGCCTAGTCCGCACGCCCCTCGTCGTTGTACTTCCGGCGCGGGTGGATACGCTGCCGGCGATGGCGTACGAGCTCTTTTACTGGCCCGGCATCCAGGGCCGCGGCGAGTTCGTTCGCCTCGCCCTCGAAGAGGCCGGCGCGCCCTACGTCGACGTCGCGCGCGGCCCGGGCGGCATGGATGCCATGCGAGCGATCCTTCGCGGAGAGGGCGCGCGACTCGCTCCCTTCGCTCCGCCGTTCCTTCGCGACGGCGACGTGCTCGTCGCGCAGACCGCGAACGTCCTCGCGTACCTGGCGCCGCGCTTGGGGCTCGTCGCGCACGACGAGGTGAGCCGCGCCGAGGCGCTCCAGGTCCAGTTCACGATAGCGGACCTGATCGACGAGGCCCACGACAGCCATCACCCGATCTCGGTAGGGCTCTACTATGAGGACCAGAAGGCCGCCGCCAAGAGGCGGGCCGCGGCGTTCATCGCCGAGCGCATTCCGAAGTTCCTCGGGTGGCTCGAACGGGGCCTCGAGAGGCGGGGGCCGTTTCTCCTCGGCGACGCGGTCTCGTATCCGGACCTCTCGGCGTTCCAGGCGGTGTGCGGCCTCACCTACGCCTTTCCGAACGCCATGGGTCCGATCCTCCGGCGCGCGCCGCGGCTGGTCGAGCTCCGCGACCGAGTCCAGGAGCGGCCGCGAATCGCCGCCTACTTGGCTTCCGAGCGGCGCATTCCCTTCAACGAGCACGGCATCTTTCGTCACTACCCGGCGCTCGACTCCCCTTCTCGCCGGCCCGGCAAGGCGACCGGATCGCGCAAAAGGGCGCCCGTGAAGAGCGCGCGCAAGTAGAACCCACGAGGGACCGTCGCGAGGAGCCCTCCGTCGCGCGCTGGAGCCGCCGTTCGAACCCGCCCGTGCGCGGCCTTCGGCCGGACCTGGAGCCACCGTCCGGCGTGCCCCGAGAGACCTTCGACCTCTCCGGCGCCGATGCGACCCATGATGTCCTCGAAGTCCTGTGCGAGGACTACGTCCTGCGCCGCCGTCGGCGACCAAAGCAACGCCCCTGCGACCCGGCGGGAGCCGTCGGGGAGCACGAGGACGGGCACCCAGAGGACGCGGCGCAGCTTGGCCCGCGCCCACGACGTCGCCCACTCCGCGCGATCCGCGTCGCGCAGCGAGATCGTGCAGACGAACGTGGATTCGCGCGGCACGCCGCGGAGATCGACGGGCACCGTCTTGAGCTCCACGCCGAGCGACGGAAAATCCCACGTCGCGCTCGATCCCCCGGTCGCGCCGAGGACCCTCTCGAGCAAGGTCCCGGTCTTGCCTTTCGTCGAGCGCCCGACCGAGCCCAGGGTCACGCCGTGCTCCCGGGCCAGTCCCTCCAGCGAACGACCCGCCAGGGCGCGCGCCCGGGCAACGAGCTCCGCTTCGTCAGAGGGAGTCCGCACGCTCGAGCGAAGCGAGAGTTCGGACGACGCACCAGACCGAGAGGGAGTCCGCACGCTCGAGCGAAGCGAGAGTTCGGACGACGCACGAGACCGACGCGGTGTCATCATGGCGTACCGATGGTAGCTCGCTCCCTCCGGGATGTTTCGCGAAGAAGGCCGCGCCGCGACCATCCCCCCGGGCCACCCAGTGGATCGCAGGGGCCGGTCGAAACCGTCTACGGGCTGCGTGCCGGACTCGCCGTCTTCGACCGACGCCGCCAGGACGTAGAGCGGATCGCCTTCGCGCGCGCCGCGCGCGCCGAGGTGCACCCGCTCGTCCGCTGGGCCGCCGCGCAAGGCGTTCCTTGCCAGGAGGTGCCGGAGGGCGAGCTCGAACGGCTCGCGCGCTCGCAGCAGCACGAGGGTCTATGCATCGTCGCCCGCTCGCGGCGATGGAGCACGCCCGCAGAGCTCGCGGACGCCGTGGGCCGCTCGCGTGGGGTCGCCATGGCGCTCGATCGAGTACGAAACCCCTACAACGTCGGGGCCATCCTGCGGAGCGCAGCGTTCTTCGGCGTCGCGGGGGTCCTCCTGGGAGCGCCCGCCCCGCACCCGGGCCTCGCCACCACCGCTGTGCGGGTCGCCGAAGGGGGCGTGGAGCGCCTCGCGATGGCGCGGACGACTGACCTGGCGCAGACGCTCGCCGCGATGCGCGCACGCGGGATCCACGTCTTCGGCGCCGATGGGCACGCGCCGACGAGCGCGCTCGGATTCGCCTTCGCGCGACCCGCGCTCCTGGTAGTCGGTCACGAACGCGAGGGCCTGGGCGATCGGATCCGCGCGCAGTGCGACGCCCTCGTCGCCATCCCGGGCGGCGGAGGCGTCGACTCGCTCAACGTGGCGGTGGCGACAGGCGTCCTGCTCGCTGAACTCACTCGTCGTCGTTAGCGCGCAAAAGCACGCGGCTCACATCTCGCCGCACTTCATCCACTCGCCGAACCGCTCGCCCATCATGATGGCGGTCAGGTTGGTGTGGGCGCTCGGCAGAGTGGGCATCAAGCTGGCGTCGGCCACCCAGAGCCCTTCGACGCCACGTACGCGCCCCCGCCCGTCCGCTGCGGCGTCGCTCCACGCCGCACCATCGGGGCCCATGGGCACCGTACCGCACGGGTGATAGCTCGAATCGCAGATCCGCCCGATCCACTCGCGCAGCCGGTCCTTCTTCGCGACGACACCCGGCGGCGGCCAGAAGAACGTCGCGAGGTCCCGCATCGGGGGCGAGCGGGCAAGCTCCACCGCGAGCTGCATCGCGTCGACCGCGCGGTCGCGATCACGCTCGTCGACGAGCAGGCGCGACTCGATCCGGGGTTGCGCGCGCGGGTCGGCCGACGCGTAGCGGATCGAGCCAAACCCGTGGGCCTTCGCGACGCTGCACATGATGGACACGAGAGGCAGCGTCGCGAAAGGAAGCGGCAACGTCGATCCGGGCTGGACGATCATGTCGTTTTTGCCGGGGCCGCCCTTCGACGTGTAGCGGAGGACGGTCTGGATGAGCGGATCGGTCAGCGACTGCACGCCGGGTTTCGGACGAAGGAAGATGGCCGTCCCCGGGTGGTCGAGCACGCGCGCGCCCACCGCCGGCACGTCCGCCACCAGGTCGACCCCCATGCGTTCGACGGCGAGACGGGGCCCGATCCCGGAGCGCAAGAGGATGCCCGGGGTGGCCGTGGCCCCGGCGCACAGGACGACGCGGCGCGACGCGATCCGGCGAAGGACCCCGTCGAACTCGACGTCCACGCCGACGACCCGCCGGTCGCGGAGCACGACGCGACGCACGATCGCCCGGGGGCGGATCCGTAGGTTGTCGCGCGCTCGCACTTCCCGAGTCAGGTAAGAGCGCGCGACGCTGATCCGCTCCCCGCCGATCTTGTTCATCGCGTGGGGTCCGTAGCCCGTGCCCCGTGGATCGTTCGAGTCGTCGCAGCGTTCGAACCCGGCCGCGGCGCACGCCTCGACGAAGGCGGCCTGCCACGGAACGAGCTCGCTCGGCGGATGCCGTCGGAGCGGCAGCGGGCCGGTCTGCGAGTGCCACTCTCCGTGGACGTCCAGGTCGTTCTCCAGGCGCTTGAACGCCGGCAGGCAATTCGCCCAGCTCCAGTCGGAGAGGCCGAGCGACGCCCACTCGTCGTAGTCGTGCGGCTGCCCGCGCAGCGCGATGCACGTGTTGACGGCGGAGGAGCCGCCAACCACCCGGCCGCGCGGAAACCAGAAGAGGAGCTTGTGCCCCGGGGTCGCGCGGTGCATCTGCCCCCAGTCGTGGCGCCGCATCGAGTTGCGCGTCCCGTCCCGAAGATCGGCGGGCAGGCCGACCGGGTCCGGATAGTCGGGGCCGGCCTCGAGGAGCAGGACCTCGCGCTGGCTCGTCTCGGTGGCGCGTGCCGCGATGACCGCACCGGACGATCCTGCGCCCACGATGACCGTGTCGGCATTCATTTCCGACGGAAAAGCACAGTAATACCACCCCGAATCAGCGCGCGGATGACGGACGGAGCGGGAGACATCGTTGAGGCCTTCCCTCGGCCATTTCCGACCCGTACCATGGAATCTTCTCTGCCGAAGGAGGTCATGGCCGCATGTCCCGCCGATCCCGCCCCCCCCGCGGCCGCAAGTCGCGCCATTCAGAGCCGATTCAGGCGACGACGCCGCGCATCGACGGGCCCGCGACAATTGCGCCCGCGGCGGAATCTCTTCGGGAATCGGAAGCGCCGCCGACGGCGGGCCCGGTCGACGAGCTCGCCGCGCTGGACGCCGGGTGGGACGAATTGCTGCTGGTCTAAGTCCGCAGGCTCGAGCGTAGCGAAGAGAACGGACTACAACACAAGGGAGTCCGCACGCTCGAGTGAAGCGAGAGAGCGGAATAGGAATCGCTGCCGGTCCGCCGGCTCAAGATCCCTTGCGCGCCCGCTGAACGCGGACGGGGATCTTCGCGATGAGGCCCGACTCGTAGAGCTTTCGAAGCTGCGCCTCCATCGCCCGGCCGAAGATGAGCCGCACCGCCTCGGTGCCGAGGGGCCGGAGCGACTCGAGGAACTTTCCGAGCTCTTTCGGCCCGAGCGCTCCGTCGGTCGCGCGCTGCACGAAGAGCTCGACCAGCTCGCTCGCGGCTCGGCGGAGGTGCTTGACCACGATCTCCTCGGCGCGCGCCGCCGTGCGTAGGTCCACCCCCGCTCCCTCGAGCTTCATCGCGATGGTGAGGAGCGCCGGGCTCCGCACGAGGTAGACCTCGCCGTGGCGCTCGATCATCCCGACGCGCACGAGCTCGGACAAGAGGCCCGGGCGATCGGTTCCGGCCATCTCGTACACCTCGTGCTCCGTCAGGGTCCGCGGCTGATCGTTGGCCCAGGGGGCCTGCACCTGTTGCTCCACGCCCAGCCACTCAGCAAGGTCGAGCTCCCCTCGATCGATGCTGGCCAGCAGGTCGCGAATCGCGTCGATCCGGAGGCCGCGGTCCTGAAGCTGCGCGATGAGCTTGAGCCGTTCGAGGTGAGGCTTGCCGTAGTACGCGACGCGCCCCCGAATCTCCGGGGGCATGAGGGCGCCGCGCGACTGATAGAACCGGATGGTGCGGCTCGGAAGGCGGGCGGCGGCCGCCAGTTCGTCGATCGTGAACTCGAAGGATTCGGGGTCGGCGGGCGTGGTCATTGGGTCGCGAGACGCGGGCGGCGCGTGGCCCGCGTCGGTCGACGTCGCGGGCCACGGGGCCTCCAGGGCGGCTGCGGGCAGCATCATGCCATCTCGCGGGCGATCGCGGCGACCCCGCCCTGCCGACCCAGCCGGGCGATGTGGGCGAGGGCCTTTTGCAGCGTGCGGCCCCACCGATCCGTCTTGTAGGGCACCCCGTAGTGCTGGCAGATCCGGCGAACCTCGGGCGCGATCTCTCTCAGCCGATGCGGCGGCAGCTGCGGAAAGAGGTGGTGCTCGATCTGCAAATCGAGCGCGCCGCACAGGATCGAAATGGGACGAGACACCTCGAAGTTATTCGTGGCGGCCGCTTGCATCGCGTACCACTCGCCTCGCCCGTGCGCCCGCACCCCGTCGGCGTAACTCGTCACGTCGTGCCCGACGTGCCCGCAGAATATGGTGCACGCCGAGTAGACGTCGCGGACGACTTCCGCAAGGAC
>DATGJA010000507.1:0-2788 GCA_035295445.1 Polyangiaceae bacterium
AGCGTCGCGTCGATCCTCGAGGGGCTCGGGGTGTCGCGCAGCCGGATGACGACCCTCCGCAGCGGCGCCACCCACGAGTTCGCAGGCGGCGCACCCGGCACCGGCACGTTCGCCGCGCAACCCGGCCAGCCGGCCAGCACGGCCGGGACGCTGCGCGCGAACCGGCGCGTGGTCATCGAGTTCGTGCGGACGGCATCGACCCTGCCGTCGCCTTGAGCCTTCCGACGCCGCGCGGCCGAGGTAGTCCCTCCAGGAGAGGAGGGTCCAGTCCGGGTGGCGATGAAGCTCTGGCGGAACGCGTGGAGCTCCGGCCGGAAAGGGTCGCTGCCGGGCCAGAGGTGGTGGATGAGGCGCGGGATCATCCGTGGTCGCCGATGTTGGTACCGAGGCTGCCCGCTTGCCAAACGATCGCCCGAGCGGGCGCGTAGAACGTCATCGAGGACATCATGCGGATGTAGAAATCGTCGATCGGTCGATCGAGGCCGTCGGCTTCCTCCAGGAGACGGTCGATCGCGCCCAGGCGCAGGAAGGCCATCGACGTCCCCCACGTCGCCACGAGGCGCGCGTGGTGCGCGCCGAGGACCTGGGGCGGCCGCTGATCGTCTCCGCCCGGCAGCAACAGGACGTCCCAGTCCTCCGGGACCTCCCGGACGAACGCCTCGAGCTCCTGCAGGAAGTCGTCGGCGAGGACGATGTCGTCCTCGACGACGATGCATGGCTGGCGCCGCGCCTGGGCCTGTTTCAGCAAGGCCAGATGCGACAGATAGCAACCCACGGCTCCCTTTCGAACCCAATCAGGGGTCGAGCTCGTGAGCTTCAGCCGGTAGCCGTCGAACGCCTGGAAGCGCATCGTCCGGCGGAGCCCGACGCGCTCGAGCTGCGAGCGTGCGTGTGCCAGGCGGTCCGGCCGGCGGTCGAGGTTGATGACCCAGACCTCGAAGCGATCGAGCAGATCGCGGGCCTCGACGCGCGGCCCGCGGTGGATGATCCGCTTGGTCGAGAAGCGGGCGAGCGCGCGGGCGCCTCCCATCTCGAACGGCGGCGCGAGCAGGTTGAGCGGGCGCCAGTCGCCGTCTGCGATGTCCGGGTTGAGCGGGCGCTCTTCGTCGCAATTGGTGATCAGGATATGACGGAAGGACGCGAGCGCCGGCTGGGACAAAAATGCGAGGATCGTGTCGTTGCTCCAGTGCTGCAGCACGTCCTTCATGATCAGCAGATCGAAGCCGGCGTGCTCGTCGAGCCGCCGGGCGTCGCCGACGACGAACTCCGCACCGGGGAACCGTGCCCTGTTCTGCTCCACGAGGTGCGGCAGCACCTCGAGCCCGACGTAACGCGCCCCTTTCCAGTCGATCGCGCGGCTGAACGTCCAGTCGCCGCAGCCGACGTCGAGGACGCTGCGCACCCCATGCTCGACGACGAACTGCTCCACGAACGCGCGATAACCCTTCGTGAAGTCGAGCGTCGACCCCCCCACGCGTCCTTCGGCCCATTCGCCGCCCTCGTAGTACGGCAGGAAGAGGAGCATGTGATCGTTCACCGTCACCGAGCGCTCCCTTGCCTCGGGCCGCAGACGCGGGCATGCTCCATGGCGCGCTGGCGACGATTCCGCCCGCCGTTCACACGCTCTGGCCGGGCCGTGTCACCGCACGTCACCGCGGCTCGCCGAGCACGGAGCGCCTCCACGCACCGTACGCGCTCCTGCCGGCGCCGTTGAAGTGCAGCACCTTGGCGGGGCGCCCGCGCCACAGCGCGGCGGGTCGACCGTCGCCGCCGCCCGACACGGCCCCCTCCACGTGAAGCTGCGCGTTGTACGCGCTGTCGAGCGGCGCGATCGCGCGAGCCTGCGCCAGCGCCAAGTTGAGCGCGGCCTTCTGCCGCCACCATACGTCCCGTCGCGCCGAGACCCACTGCGTGACCGCGGGAGCGCGCCGGAGCGCGCTGTCGACCGCCGCGAGCGCGCCGAACCCGGCGACGAAAACGCCGTCGTTCACCACCGTCGTCTCCCGCTCGGCCCCCGGCAGTGCCGCGAGCAGCTGCGCCGCCTCCGCCGCAGTCGCCAGGTAGATCGACTGCAGCCCGTGCCTCAGATCGGCGACCAGGACCTTCGTCGCCTCGGGCCCAATGAGCACCTGCCCGGCGGGCAACGCCGCGTGAATCTCGAACAGCGGCGCCAAGCTGTCGAGCACGAGGACGTCGGCGTCCAGGCACAGGTATTGCTCCGCCTCGACCGCCCGCGTGATGGAGTAGAGCGCGCCCTTGAGCCACGAGCCTCCCCCGCGGAGCGACCGCCACCGCACGATGTGCGCGCCGTGCCTCCTCGCGATCTGCTCGCAGCGCTCTACTCCCGCCTCGACCATGACGACGCGGGGCACGTCCGCGATCCCGCCGAAGCGGGCGAGCGACGCGAGCGCGCCGTCCAGGTAGTCGGCGTACTGTCCGCTCACCACGAGCGCGACGCACCGATCGAACCGGAGCGTCTCGCGCGGCACCGCGATCCCCGTGCTGCCCAGGCAATCGACATATTCGTCGTGCTTTGGTGGCGGCGACGGACTCACCGGAACCGGTCCGGAGCCGATGGCCCGGTATCGCTCGATGGTCGGACCGGGCAGGGCCGGCGGGCCCGCGGTGCGCGTCCATCCCGAAGAGCCGAGGAACGTGCCCGTGTCAAACCGCCACGCGTTCCGGCCATGGCGGACGTACACAAAAGACCCCTCGTTCGCGACGCGCTCGAGCCGGGCGCCCGCGCGGAGCAGGCGGCTGAGGAGCGCCGCGTCCTCCGCGAGGTTGA